>NZ_JAOTOA010000007.1:0-261115 GCF_036346535.1 Pseudomonas sp. Z18(2022) | reverse complement strand
ACTCCTCGACGGATCAGCCTTTCATGAAGTCAATGAAGGCCCGCACTTTCAGCGGCAGGTGCCGGGTGTCCGGGTACAGCGCATACACCCCCTGTGGCGCAAACCGATAGCCCGGCAGCAGCCGCACCAAACGCCCTGCATCGAGGTCGTCCTGCACCAGCCATTGGGGCAGGATCGCCACGCCATGCCCGCGCACGGCGAACGCCTGCAGGATCGCGGCGCTGTCGGCAACCAGTGAGGCCTTGCCAGGCCCCGGGCGATACAGGTGCTCCAGGCCCGCCGGGTCGACCACCGCCAATTCCGTCAACCGTCCATGCCCGAGCTTGGGCAGTTGCTCCAGTTCATCCAGAGTGGTGACCCCGGCGAAACCCGGCGCGGCCACGGCAAAAATCTCGTAGCTCGACAGCTGCACCGCCCGATGATTGGAATCGAGCATGCGCCCCAGCCGGATAGCCACATCGAACCGCTCGGAGATCAGGTCGGCATGACTGGAGGAGGTGGATAACTGAACGTTCAATTCCGGGTGCAGGCCGCGAAAGGTTTCCAGCGCCGGCACCACCACGGCCAATCCGTACTCGACAGTGGTGGTGATCCGCAGCGTGCCCTTGTGCTGGCTGTGTTCCGAACGGGCTTCCTCCACCGCCAGCCGCGCCTCTTCCAGCATCCGCGTGCAGCGCAGGTAAAAGCGCTCACCGGCATCGGTCAGCGCCAGTTGGCGCGTACTGCGGGTCAACAGGGTGACACCCAGCTCGGCCTCCAGGCGCTTGAGGTTGAAGCTCACCACCGCTCGCGTCTGCCCCAGGAAATCAGCGGCTGCGGTCAACGACCCGGCCTCGACCACGGCCTTGAAGGTGTCGAATCGATCCAGGCTGACCATCGTCCACGCCCTCCATTGTCAAAATATTTTTGACAAGCTAACAGTCAAACCGCTGTTTCCCAAGTGCCCGCACGCGCCTACCCTGCCGCCATCCAACGCAGGAACCGCGCCATGACCTACCGCTCGAAAGTCACCTGGATCTTTCTACTGGGCTTCGCCCTGGACCTGGTGAACATGTTTGTCGCCACCATCGCCTACCCGGACATCGCCCGCGAATTGCAGGCCTCGGTCACCCAACTGGCGTGGATCGGCAACGCCTATATGCTCGGCCTGACCGTGGTGATTCCCCTGAGCGTGTGGCTGGCGGCGCTGCTGGGTGAGCGACGCTTGATTGCCGTCAGCCTGTTGCTGTTCGGCGTGGCGTCAGTGCTGGTGGGCCAGGCCGCATCGATTGAAGCGCTGATCGGCTGGCGCCTGCTGCAAGGCCTGGGCGGCGGCTTGTTGATCCCGGTGGGCCAGGCCCTGGCCTATCGGCATTTTCCGCCGGCACAACGCAGCCAACTGACGGCCAAGGTGATGTTCGTGGCACTGCTGATTCCAGCACTGTCGCCAGCGCTGGGCGGTTTGGTGGTGGACAGCGTGTCGTGGCGCTGGATCTTTTTCGCCAACCTGCCGCTGGCACTGATCACCCTGACGCTGACCGTGCGCTGGCTGAAGGCCGACACACCCTGCTCCACACGCCCGACCCTGGACCTCGGCGCGGTGCTGGGGCAGATTCGTCGTCCGCTGCTGCGGGTGGCGATGCTGGTGTACCTGTTCATCCCGGGTGTCTTTATCGGCACCAGCCTGGTGGCGATTCTGTATCTACACGGCCTGGGATTTACCGCCAGCCACATCGGCGCGCTCATGCTGCCTTGGGCGCTGGCCTCGGGGGTGGCCATTGCCCTGAGCAAAAAACTGTTCAATCGTTGCGGGCCCCGGCCGTTGCTGCTGGCGGGCATGGTGCTGCAATCCATCGGCATCCTGTTGCTGATCGAACCCCACCCGCCTGTCGTGGTGCTCGCCTACACCCTGATGGGCCTGGGCGGCAGCCTGTGCAGCAGCACCGCGCAAACCCTGGCCTTTCTCGATATTCCGACCGAGCGCATGGGCCACGCCAGCGCCTTGTGGAACATCAATCGGCAACTGAGTTTTTGCCTCGGGGCCGCGTTGCTCAGTGCCGTGCTGGCCGCGCTGGGCTCCTTCACCGCGACCTTTGCGATTGCCGCAGCGTTGACCCTGTTTCCCCTGATTGCAGTACTGTGCCTGGATACGTCCAAGGTACGCACACTGCTTCACCCTGCCAGCGAGCCCACATGATGATTGATTACCGCGACTTTTTTGATGAAGTGATCCAGGCCCATGTCGAGATCGAACAATGGTTTGCCGGGACGGCACCCGAGGGAACACTGGAGACTTTGCTTGCGCGCTTTTCCCCGGACTTTTCCATGATCACCCCGGCGGGCAAGCAGCTGGATTTTGCGCTGCTTAACCAGCTGTTCAGCCAGGCCGGTGGCAAGCGGCCCGGGTTCAGGATCAGCCTCAGCGAATTTGCCGGGATTGACCGACACGCCCGTGGTGCGACGGTGAGTTATCGCGAGCAGCAGGTGGACGGCAGCGGCGCACAAACCGATCGGCGTTCGACCGTGGTGTTTGAAAAGCAGGCCAGCGGCGCCCTGCTGTGGCGCCACTTGCACGAGACATTTTTACAAGCCTGATTTCACAAACGATGAAGATCAACGGTAGGAGCTGGCTTGCCTGCGATAGCGGAGTATCAGCCAATACTTCTCTGACTGATGCACCGCCATCGCAGGCAAGCCAGCTCCCACAATTAGTTCTGTGTTTGGTTGACGATCACGGTGCAGGTGATACCCGCCGCCAACAGCACACCCTCCGGCACTTCATCGATGTGAATCCGCACCGGCACCCGCTGGGCCAGGCGCACCCAGTTGAACGTCGGGTTCACATCGGCGATCAGCTCGCGGCTCTCCGGGTTGTCGCGGTCGTAGATCCCGCGCGAGATGCTTTCCACGTGGCCCTTGAGGGTTTCGCCGCTCATCAGTTGCATGTCGGCTGTATCACCGACTTTGACGTGGGGCAGCTTGGTCTCCTCAAAGAAGCCGTACACCCAGAACGAGTTCATATCCACCACCGCCATCTTGGCCTCGCCGATGCGCGCGTAGTCGCCGCGGTGCACGTTGAGGTTGGTGACGTAGCCGTCCACCGCCGCCAGCACCTGGGTGCGCTTGAGGTTCAGCTCGGCCGCTTCCAGTTGTGCCAGCGCGTGCTGGTAATCCGCCAGGGCCGAGTCGGCGATGTTGCTGGCGTCGTCGCGGTTTTCCTTGGAGATCACCAGGGCATCGAGGTCGGCGCGGCGGTGGGCGTTGACCTTGCGCATTTCCCAGGTGGCCTTGCGGGACGCCACCAGCGATTGCGCCTGCTTGACGGCGATCTGGTAGTGCTCGGGGTCGATCTGCATCAGCAGGTCGCCCTTCTTCACCAGTTGGTTGTCACGCACCGGGACATTGACCACCTCGCCGGTGACGTCGGCGGCGACGTTGATGATGTCGGCGCGCACCCGGCCATCGCGGGTCCAGGGAGTTTCCATGTAATGCACCCACAACGTGCGGCCAATCCAGATCGCCAGGGCCAGTACCAGCAAGGTCGCGAGCAGGCTGAAAAACTTTTTCATCGGGGCATTCTCAACGGTAGACGGTCAGCGCCAGGGCGCCGAACAAGCAAGCGAACAGGCTCAGGCGCAGCAACGCCGGGTGCCAGAAAAAACGGTACAGGTCGAAGCCGGCCAGGAACCGGTCCAGGGCCCAGGCCAGGCCCGCCGCGATCAGAAACATCAGGGTCATGGTGGGCATGTACACGCCGTGGAAGGCGATTTCACGAGGCATGAGCGGGTCCTTCAGGCTTGAGGGCAGCCAGGGGTGATTGCGGGTCCAGCAATGAGGTGCGGATAAAGTGCAGGTAGCTTTTCACCCGGCGCAGGGCCGAGGTGTCGAAGTGCGGGGCGAAGGGTTCGTCGGTGGCCTGCACCCGGCTGATGGCATGGTCCACGGCGACCAGGCTGCGTTCCAGATTGCTGGCGCTGGGTTGCAGGAACAGCCGCACCAATGAGCGGCCCATCACCCGGATCGCCTGGCGCCACGGCTGGGATTCGGCATACGCCGGGTGCACCGGCAGGATTGCCTGCTCCTTGCGCAACTCGATAATCGCGTGGCCGACTTCCAGCACCACGAACATCCAGCGCAGCAGATTGCGTTGCACCTGGGGTTGCCCGGCGGCGAAGCCGTAGGCCTGGTGCAGCAGGTCGCGGGTGCGGCTTTCGAAGCCCGACGCCAGGCCCTTGAGCTTGCCGCTGATGGCGAACACCACTTGCTCGCGCAAATCCTGCTCCAGCCGTCGCCACAACCAGCGGCTGTTGGGCGGCAGGATGATTGCCCCCGCCGCCGCACACACCAGCATGCCGATGACCATCGCGATGTAGTCGTTGATGAAGGTGTAGGGGTTGTAGATCGTGAGGTTGTCCGGCACCGAGCCGGTGCTGAAGAAGATCAGCAACCCGACGCCGACTCCCGCGTATTGTGGGCGCGAGGCCAGGAACGAGCCGAAGATGATCACCGGCGCGAGCATCACGCACAGCAGCGGGAACCCGTCGATCCAGGGGAACACGAAGAACATCTCGACAAAGCCCACCAGCGCCCCGATCAAGGTGCCGCAGGCCATTTGAAACGCCATGCGCTTGGGGTTGGGCGTGGCGGCGGACAAGCCCACCGTCGCGGCGGCGATCAGGGTCATGGTGGCGCCGCTGGGCCAGGCGGTGGCCACCCAGTAACTGCCGAGCACGATCAGGATAAATGACGCACGAATCCCCGAGGCGGCGCAGGCCAGCCAGTTGGTTTTCGGGGTGTAGGGTTCGTCCCAGTGTTCGCGTTCGTGGCTGTGGTCGGCCAGGGAGGCGTGGGTTTGCGCGTAGCTGTGCAACTCGTCGACGAAGCGGTACAGCAGCTCGTAGGCGGTGTGAAAATCCAGCTGCTCGGCGTCGCTGGGGGCGCTTTCCTGAAAGCTCGCCCGCAGGCTGCGGACCTTGGCGGGCAGGCCCTCTTTGTAAGCCGTCAGTTGGCTGACCAGGCGCGCCGCGTCGGGGCTGGTGAGGGCGCGAGCGGAGAAGCCGTCGAGCAATTCCGCGAGGTCTTGCAGGCCTGGCTTGATAGCGGCCACCACGTGATCGGCCTCTTGGCTGCGCAGGCGTTCCAGCAGTTGGTGCAAGGCATTGAAGCGGGTAGTGATGCCCATGAACTCGCTGTTCAACCGCGTCAGCCGGCCATTGCGCCGACGCATGTGCGGGTCTTCGAACACGGTGATGCTGCGCAGCCCTTCCAGGCCCACGGCTTCGGCGATAAAACGCACATTGCTGCGCTCAAACCCTTCGCGCTCGCTGCGACCACGCAGGCCATCGGTGACAAACAACGCGAACACACCGAAGCGTTGGTACAGGGCGTTGCGCATCGCAGCACTGGCGGTTTGCGGCAGGATCGCGGCACTGACCAGCGTGGAGCAGACAATCCCCAACGAGATTTCCAGCACCCGCCACACCGCCGCCATAAAGGCGCCATCCGGATGGGCCAGGGCCGGCAAGCCAACCATCGCCGCGGTGTAGCCGGCCAGCACAAAACCGTAGGCGCGGAAGTTGCGATTGCGGGTCGCGCCGGCGGTGCAGATGCCGACCCAGATCGCCAGCGAACCCAGGAACAACTCAGTGTTCTGCGCAAACAGGGCGATGAGAAACACCATCACCGCCGAGCCCGCCAGGGTGCCAAGGAAGCGGTAGAAACTCTTGGCAAATACCTGCCCGCTTTGCGGCTGCATCACAATAAATACGGTGATCATCGCGGTGCGCGGCTGCGGCAATTCCAGGCGCATGGCCAGCCACAGCGTCAGGAACGCCGCGATCAGTACCTTGAAGATATACACCCAGGTCACGCCATCACTGCGTGCCCAGTCGAAAAAACCACGGCGCCACTCAAGGGCGTGCAGCCAGCGCAGCGGTGCAGGCAAGGGAGTCATCGCATCCTACTCAGTGATCAAACACGGCGAGGGCCGCCGGGGTCTTGCTCGGACGAGTCTTGCTGTCTTGCGGCACGTCGCTGCCGGCGCCGAGGCCACCGCCCAATGCGGTCACCAGTTCGGCGTGGGCACTCAGGCGCGCGGCCTGGACCTGTTGCTGCACCTGCTGCTGGCGGAACAACAGGCTCTGGGCGTTCAGCACGTTGAGGTAGTCGGTGAGGCCGCGCTGGTAGGCGATCATCGCGATGTCATAGGTTTTCTGCGCCGAGGCTACGGATTCGGCGGCGAACGCCTGCTGCTTGTCCATCGACTCGCGGCGGATCAACTGGTCGCTGATGCCCTTGAGCGCATTGACCAGGGTCTGGTTGTAGTGCGCGACGGCGATGTCGTAGCCGGCGCTGGCTTCACCCAACTGTGAGCGCAGTCGGCCACCGTCGAAGATCGGCAGGCTGATGGCCGGGCCGGCGGTGTAGTTGAGCTTTTTGCCCGTGAGGAAACTGAGCATCCCGCCGCCGGTGGCGACGTAGCCGAGGCTGCCCACCAGGTCGACGTTGGGGTAGAAACCGGCGTGGGCCACATCAATGCCACGGGCCTGGGCCGCCACCTGCCAGCGGCTGGCAACCACGTCCGGGCGCTGGCCGAGCAGTTCGGCGGGCAAGCTCGAGGGCAATTTCAGGGGTGCCGCGAGGGACAAGGTTGGCCGCTGCAATTGCGCGCCCGCCCCCGGCCCCTTGCCCGCCAGCGCAGCCAACTGGTTGCGGCTCAGGGCGATGGCTTCATCCAGGGCGTCCAGTTGCCGGTGGGTTTCCGGCAACGGCGTCTCGGCCTGGCTGACTTCGAAGTGGGTGCCGATCCCGCCATTCAGGCGCTTTTGCGCAAGGTCGAGGATCTGTTGCTGCTGGGCCAGGGTCGCGGCGACGATGTCGCGCTGGGCGAAGTGCAACGACAACTGGATATAGGCGCGCACCACGTTGCTCTGCAGTTCAAGCTGGGCCTGGCGGGCTTCGGCGGCGCTCATGTGGGCCATGTCCACGGCACGCTCGGTGGCGTTGCTTTCACGGCCCCAGAGGTCGAGGGCATAGCTCAAGCCAAGGGACGCGTTGTTGTCCCAGGTGGTGGAATTGTCCAGCGCGCCCGGGCCATAGAATTGGTCGCTGGGCCAGTTGTGGCGCTTGAGCGTGGCGTCGCCATTGACCTGTAACGACTCGGCCGACTCGGCGATGCCGGCCATGGCCCGGGCTTCCCGCACGCGAGCGGCGGCCATGGCCATGCTCGGGCTGCCTTGCACGGCGAGGTCGATCCAGTGGTTGAGTTGCGGGTCGCCGTAGGCTTGCCACCATTGCGCAGTGGGCCAGTGGGCGTCCTGGGCAGCGGTTTTGATCGCTTCGTCGGTGGCCAATGTGTTGGCGACGAGTGACTGCCCTTGGGGGGCAATTCCTCCGGTTCCGATGCAGCCGCTGATTGCTAACGATAAGGCCCAAACACTGAGAGTCTTCAGCTCTCTGCTGATGCGACGCGGCACTGCTGCGAATTCCTGAGAGGGTGTTGCGGGGAAGGTGGCGCAATTCTAAGGGGCGGGCTGGATGGCGATAAGGTGGGATTCTTGTGAATCTTTGTTACCGTTCAGGCGATAATCCGTTCGTAGGTTCATTATTCGCTCTGCAAAAAAAAGAAACTTCGTGTCACAATTTGCCATCTCCCAGAGAGCACCCCATGGACACTTTGCAAAACATGCGCGCCTTCAGTTGTGTGGCCGAAGCCGGCAGCTTTACCGCCGCCGCCGTGCAACTGGACACCACCACTGCCAACGTCTCGCGCGCGGTCTCCAACCTTGAGGCCCATCTGCAAACCCGTTTGCTCAACCGCACCACCCGCCGCATCGCCCTGACCGAGGCCGGCAAGCGCTATTTGCTGCGTTGCGAGCAGATCCTGGCCTACGTCGAAGAAGCCGAGGCCGAAGCCAGCGACGCCCACGCCCGCCCCGCCGGCCAGCTGAAAGTGCACACCATGACCGGCATCGGCCAGCACTTTGTGATCGACGCGATTGCCCGCTACCGCCGCACCCACCCGGACGTGACCTTTGACCTGACCATGGCCAACCGCGTGCCAGACTTGCTGGACGAGGGCTACGACGTGTCCATCGTGCTGGCCAGCGAGCTGCCGGATTCGGGGTTTGTCTCGCAGCGCCTGGGGATAACTTACAGCATCGCCTGTGCCTCGCCGGCCTACGTCAAGGCCAACGGCTGTGCACAACGGCCCAGCGACCTGCTCAACCACGCGTGCCTGCGCCTGGTAAGCCCGGTGATCCAGCTGGATAAATGGTCGTTCAATGGCCCTGAAGGCCAGGAAAGCGTCGCGATCAACAGCTCACCGTTCCTGGTGAACTCGGCGGACGCGATGAAAACCGCGATCACCAGCGGCATGGGCGTTGGCCTGTTGCCGGTGTATGCGGCGATTGAAGGGCTGCGCAACGGCACGCTGGTGCGGGTGATGCCCAACTATCGCTCCCAGGAACTCAACCTGTACGCCATCTACCCGTCGCGCCAGTACCTGGATGCAAAGATCAAGACGTGGGTGGAATACCTGCGCAGCTCCTTGCCGGAGATCATGGCCGCGCATCAGGCGGAACTGGCAGCTTATGAGCTAAGTGGCAGTTTGGGCGGGGTACGCCTGAGTAACTGAGGGTGGTCAGCCGCTACACCGGCAGCGTAATGCCAAAGGTGTTGCCGCCGGCCTCGCTGCGCACAAACACATCCCCGCCGTGCATCAGCGCGATCGCCTTGACGATCGCCAGCCCCAATCCGTGGTTCGCCCCGCTATTGCTGCGGGACGCGTCCACCCGATAGAACCGTTCGAACAACCGAGGCAGATGCTCGCTGGCAATCTCATCGCCCGGGTTGGTCACCCCGATCGCCACGTGATCCTCCAGCACTTCGATCTTCACCTCGATCACCTGCCCCGGGGCCGTGTGCTGCACCGCATTGCTCAACAGGTTGATCAGCGCCCGGCGCAGATGCGCCTTCTCGATCTGCACCTGGGCATCGCCGCTCACCCGCACCTGCACCTGGGCGTCTTCGAGGATGAAGTCCAGGTAATCCAGGGTGGTTGCCACTTCATCCGCCAGTGAACTGGTGATCAGCTTGGTGGCCTTGCTGCCCTGGTCGGCGCTGGCCAGAAACAGCATGTCGTTGATGATCGAACGCAGCCGCTCCAGCTCTTCGAGGTTCGATTGCAGCACCTCGAAATAATGCTCGGCCGAACGCCCGCGGGTCAGCGCCACCTGGGTCTGGCCAATCAGGTTGGTCAACGGCGAGCGCAGCTCATGGGCCACGTCGGCGTTGAACGACTCCAGGCGCGAGTACGCTTGCTCCACCCGGTCCAGGGTCGAGTTGAAGGAGTTGACGAACTGCTTCAGCTCCGGCGGCAACGGCGACAATTGCAGGCGCCCGGAGAGTTTCGGCGGTGCGAGTTTTTGCGCTTCATCCGACAGTTTGATCAGCGGCTTGAGGCCAATACGCGCCACCCAGAACCCCAGCAGCGAGGCCAATACCACGCCGACAAATGCCAGGCCGATCAGCGCCACCAGCAGTTGATGCTGGGTGGCGCGGAAATTCTCGGTGTCGACGGCGATCATGAAGCGCAGCGGCGGGCGCTGGTCCTTGGCCGGGAACTGGCTGACCAGCACTTTGAACGGATGATGATGGCCTGGCAGGTGCAAATCACGCTTGCCGGTCGGGCCTTCGGCGAAGGCACGAATCTGCGCGTCCGGGTTGCCATATTCGTAGGTGGGGTCGCTACTCACCACCCAGAAACGGATGCGCTTGTCTTCCTCACCCAACAGCTTGAGCTTGGCGGTGATCTTGGCCCAATGGTCCGGCGTACCAAAGCGATTCACCGAGGACTCCAGCACGCTGTAACGCGCATCCAGCTCGGCACCGGGCAACAGGCCCAGGCCTTTGTCCACCTGCTGGTACAGCGCGCCGCCGATCAACAGGAAGATCAGCAGCGCCACCAGCGTGAACATGCCGCTCAGGCGCAGGGCGATCGAGTTAGCCGACACTGCGGTTCTCCAGCACGTAACCCATGCCGCGAATGGTGTGCAGCAGCTTTTGTTCGAACGGCCCGTCGAGCTTGGCCCGCAGGCGCTTGATCGCCACTTCCACCACGTTGGCGTCGCTGTCGAAATTGATGTCCCAGACCATTTCCGCAATCGAGGTCTTGGACAGGATTTCACCCTGGCGCCGGGCCAGGACGCTGAGCAGCGAGAACTCCTTGGCGGTCAGGTCGAGCCGAACCCCGTTGCGACTGGCCTTGCGGCTGATCAGGTCGATCCACAGGTCGGCGATGGTCACCTGCACCGGCTCGTGCCCGCCGCTGCGACGGGTCAAGGCCTGCAGGCGTGCCACCAGTTCGAGGAACGAGAACGGCTTGCCGAGATAATCGTCGGCACCTTCGCGCAGGCCGCGAATGCGGTCTTCCACACGCTCACGGGCGGTGAGCATGATCACCGGCGTCTGCTTGCGCGCCCGCAGCGCGCGCAATACGCCAAAGCCATCCAGGCCGGGCAGCATCACGTCGAGCACGATCACCGCGTAATCGTTCTCCAGGGCCAGGTGCAAACCTTCGACGCCTTCACGGGCGACGTCGACGGTATAGCCTTGCTCCGTCAGCCCGCGGTGCAGGTAGTCGGCGGTTTTTTCTTCGTCTTCAATAATCAGTACACGCATGAGCCTTTTGTTCCAGGACGGGGCCTCAGCCTCAGTGTGTGGTTGCCAGCTGGGGAGCTGGTTTGGGTCTGTGGAAAAACTTCTCGAGGTACAAGTATATGACCGGCGTGGTGAACAGCGTCAGCGCCTGGCTCACCAGCAACCCGCCCACCACCGCGATACCCAGCGGCTGGCGCATTTCCGCACCGGGGCCGGAGCCCAGCATCAGCGGCACCGCACCCAGCAGCGCGGCCAGGGTGGTCATGATGATCGGCCGGAACCGCGTGACACACGCTTCATAAATCGCTTCCTCGGGCGGCAGCCCGCGCACGCGCTGGGCGTCCAGGGCGAAGTCGATCATCAGGATACCGTTCTTCTTCACGATACCGATCAGCAGCACCAGGCCGATCAGGGCCATGATCGAAAAGTCCTGGCCCATCAATGACAACATGATCAGCGCCCCCAACCCCGCCGACGGCAAGGTGGAAATGATCGTCAGCGGGTGCACGAAGCTCTCGTACAGCACGCCCAGGATAATGTAGACCGCTACCAGTGCCGCGAGGATCAGCCAGGGCTGGCTGGCCAACGAACTCTGGAATGCCTGGGCCGCGCCCTGGAAGTTGCCGATGATGGTGGTCGGCATGCCGATTTCATTCTTGGCCTGGTTGAGCATGATCACCGCATCCCCCAACGCGACGCCCGGCGCCAGGTTGAACGACAGGTTGGCCGCCGGGAACATGCCGTCATGGCTGATGGACAACGGCCCGACCGTAGGCGGGTCGACCTTGGCCAGGGCCGACAGCGGCACCATCTCGTTGGTCAGCGGCGAGCGCAGATAGAAATAGTTCAGGCTTTCGGCCTTGCCGCGTTGTTGGGTGTCCAGCTCCAGCACCACCTGGTACTGGTTGATCTCGGTCTGGAACTCGTTGATCTGGCGCTGGCCGAAGGCGTCGTACAGCGCCTGGTCCACATCGGTGGCGGTGAGGCCAAACCGCGCGGCGGCCTGACGGTCGATGCTGATGTGGGTGATGCTGCCACCCAGCTGCAAGTCGTTGGACAGGTCGCGGAACGCCGGGTTGGCCCGCAGTTTTTCGGTGAGGCGCTGGGTCCAGGTATTCAGCGTGGGGCCGTCATTGCTCTTGAGCACGTACTGGTACTGGGCGCGGCTGGGGCCGGAGCTTAAGTTGATGTCCTGGCCGGCCCGCAGGTACAGGACGATGCCCGGCACTTTCGCCAGTTTCGGCCGGATGCGGTCGATAAACTGGCTGGCCGACACGTCGCGATCCCCGCGATCTTTCAAGGCGATCCAGAACCGGCCGTTGGCGATGGTCTGGTTGCTGCCGGTCACGCCCACCGAATGGGAAAACGCTTCCACCGCCGGGTCGTCCTTGACGATCTCGGCGAGGGCCTTGTGCTTGGCGAC
Source organism: Pseudomonas sp. Z18(2022) (assembly GCF_036346535.1). NCBI lineage: Bacteria > Pseudomonadati > Pseudomonadota > Gammaproteobacteria > Pseudomonadales > Pseudomonadaceae > Pseudomonas > Pseudomonas sp. Z18(2022). The sequence continues at coordinate 249,054 of NZ_JAOTOA010000007.1, read as the reverse complement.
CATGTCCGGGAACGACACGTCGGCCGCCGCTTCACTGGTGCCAAGGACGAAGCCGGTGTCTTGTACGGGGAAAAAGCCCTTGGGGATAAACACGTAGCCGACCACGGCCAGGGCCAGGGTCACCATGAAGATCGCAGCCATGGTGCGTTGGTGGGCCAGGGCGCGGCGCAGATTGCGCGCATAACCGGCCAGCAGGCGTTCGCTGAAGCCGGGCTTGTCGTGGGCGTGATGGGTCGGGGCGCGCATGAACAACGCGGCCAGGGTCGGCGCCAGGGTCAGCGAGACCACCACCGAAATCAGGATGGTCGAGGTGGCCGTCAGCGCAAACTCCTTGAACAACCGCCCGACCACACCGCCCATGAACAGCAGCGGAATAAATGCCGCCACCAGCGAGAAGCTGATGGACACCACGGTAAAGCCGATTTCCCCCGCGCCCTTGATCGCGGCCTCGCGTTTGTCGAGGCCCGCCTCCAGGTGGCGGTGAATGTTCTCCACCACCACGATGGCATCGTCCACCACAAACCCCACGGCGATCACGATCGCCACCAGGGTCAGGTTGTTCAGGCTGAAGCCCATCAGGTACATCAAGGCAAAACTGGCTACCAACGACACGCCGAGCACGCTGGACACGATCAACGTGGCGGACAACTGGCGCAGGAACAACGCCATCACCGCCACCACCAGCAGGATCGCGATCAGCAGCGTCACTTCCACTTCATGCAGGGACGCGCGGATGGTCTTGGTACGGTCGGTCAACACGCTGACCTGCACCGAAGCCGGCAACATGGCTTGCAGGCGTGGCAGCTCGGATTGGATGCGGTCCACGGTCTCGACGATGTTCGCACCGGGCTGGCGGGAGATCACCAGGTTGACCCCGGGCGTGTCGCCGGACCAGGCCTGCACGTAGGCGTTTTCCGAACCGTTGATAACTTTGGCAATGTCCCGCAGTTGTACCGGCGCCCCATTCTTGTAGGACACGATCAACTGGGCGTAGTCATCAGGATGAAACAGCTGGTCGTTGGTCGACAGGGTCGACACGCTGTTCTCGCCGTAGATAGCACCCTTGGCCAGGTTGAGGCTCGATTGCTGGATCGCCAGGCGTACGTCCGCCAGGGTCAGGCCGATGGCCGCGAGCTTGTCGGGCGATGCCTGCACCCGGATGGCCGGGCGTTGCTGGCCGGTGATGTTGATCTGGCCGACGCCGTCGATCTGGCTGATCTGACGGGCCAGCAGGGTTTCCACGTAGTCGCTCAGCTCGGTGCTGGGCATGCTGTCGGAGCTGACGCTGAGGATCAGTACCGGGCTGTCCGCCGGGTTGACCTTCTTCCAGGTCGGCAGGCTGGGCATGTCACTGGGCAGCTTGCCGGACGCGGTGTTGATCGCCGCCTGCACCTCTTGCGCGGCGGTGTCGATGCTCTTGTTGAGGGTGAACTGCAGGGTCAGGAGGCTGGAGCCCAAGGCACTGCTGGAGGTCATCTGGGTCATGCCGGGGATGGCGCTGAATTGCACCTCCAGCGGGGTGGCCACGGATGAAGCCATGGTGTCCGGGCTGGCGCCGGGCAACGTGGCGCTGACCTGGATCGTCGGAAATTCCGCTTCCGGCAGTGGGGCGATGGCCAGACGCGGGAAGGCAATCATCCCGAGCAACACCAGGGCGAAGGTCAACAGCAAGGTGGCGACCGGGTGGTCGACGCACCAGGCCGACGGCGAACGACTGCCACTCATGGCTGCACCTTGGCATCAACGGTCTGGATCACCTGCGGCGGTTCCTTGAGCACGTCCACCTGAGCGCCGGCCTTGAGCCGCGACTGGCCGTCGCTGACCAGTACATCACCGGCCTGCACGCCTTCGAGGATGTTCACGTCGCTGTCCTGATACACCACCTGCACCGGCACGATGTCGACCTTGTCACCGTTGACCCGGTACACAAAGTGCGAGTCCAGGCCGCGCTGCACCACGGTGACCGGCACCACCAGCGCGTTCTTGTGCAGGGCGGTCTGGATGCGGATCGTCACCAGTTGCCCCGGCCAGAGTTTTTGCGCGCCGTTGCTGAACTCGGCCTTGGCGCGGATGGTGCCGGTAGTGCTGCTGATCTGGTTGTCGATCAGGCTGAGGCGGCCTTCACCAAGCAGGTCGCCGGTCTGGCCGTCGGTGTCGGCGCCCATGTAGGCGTTGACGTCGGCGGGCAGTTGCGCGGCGATCAGGCCTTGCAGGGTCGGCAGCATTTGTTGCGGCAGGGAGAATTCCACGGCAATGGGGTCGATCTGGGTCACGGAGAACAAGCCCTGGGTGTCGCTCATGCGCAGGAAGTTGCCTTCATCCACGGTGCGAATCCCGACACGGCCGGTCACCGGCGAACGAATCTGGGTGTACGAAAGCTGCACCTGGGCCGAGTCGATGGCGGCCTGGTTGCCTTGGGCCGTGGCCTTGAGCTGGTTGACCAGGGCTTGCTGCTGGTCATAAGTCTGCTTGGACACGCCGTCGTCGATACTCAGTTCCTTGTAGCGCTTGAGGTTGACCAGCGCGACCTGCAGTTGCGCCTGGCTTTCCCCCAGTTGCGCCTTGGCCTGGTCCAGGCTGGCGCGGATCGAGCGGTCGTCAATGGTCGCGAGCAGGTCGCCGGCCTTCACCAGTTGACCTTCCTTGACCAGCAATTTGGTGAGAATGCCGTCGATCTGCGGGCGAATCACCACACTGTGCAACGACAGCACCGAGCCGATGCCGCTGACAAAACGCGGGATGTCCTGCTCCTTGACGCTGATCACCCGCACCGGGATCGCCGTGGGCGCGGTCAGTTTGGTCTTGGCCGGGCGGGTCACCACCCAGGCGACAACGGCCAGTACCACGAGGACGCCCACGATCAAGGCAGGTTTTCGTTGAATGTGCATGGGGTGAGGCGCCAGGGCAGAGGATCGGAAGAATGAAGGTTCTTTATAGCCCGCCAACCGGGTCAGCAAAGTGACTGCTAACTGACAGCGCCGTCAGTAAAGTCCGACCATTCGTACGAGCAGTGGTTAAAGATCCGAGGCGCGCAGGTATACTGCGCAGCGGTGTGGCCTGCAAGTCGGGCCCGCGTCATTTTCAGTACTCCCCGGAGCCACCATGAATTCCCCGACACAACCCGCTGTTGAAGCGGTCGACATCGACCCACAGGCCAACCCTGACAGCGTCGAAGGCGAAACCAAGGCCGAGATCCCGGCATTCAAGTTTCCGTTCAAGCCGGGCGAACTGGCCGGGGCGAAAAATGCCAGCCAGCCGTGGTACAAAAACGGCGCCAAGAACGGCCACACCAAGAGCCCGGGCATGGCGCCTCCCGGCACCCGTCGTTCGATGGGCAAGCGCTGAGCGGTAATAATTCCCTCGCAATGGCGAGCCGTGCCTACAACATTTACTGAAGTTTCGCCTTGTAGGCCTGCGTCCAATTCTTGAAAGCTTGCACGACCCTACCTTGCCCCGGTTCTTTCTCACGGGGCTGGGCGTGGTGACGCTGGTTTTCCGGAAAAGGACGTTCCCGTGGTTCCTATACGTACCTGTATTGCGCTGTGCTTGTCGCTGATAGGCGGTTTGTTCTCCATCGACGCGGCCGGCGATCAACCACGGCGCGAAATTCGCTTCGCCGTCGCTGCGCAATTCCCCCCCTTCCAAAGCCGCAATCAGCACGGCCAGCTTGTCGGACTCAACATCGAATTGGGCAACGCCCTGTGCATACAGCTCAATGTGCGGTGTATCTGGGTCGACCAAGTGCTGGTGGAAGACTTTCCCGCCCTTGAAGCCCGGCAATTCGACGCGATCATGGGCATGGCCCCTACGTCCAGACGGCGCCAGCAGGTGAACTTCACCGCTGACCTGTATCCGATCAACACGCGCCTGGTGGCCCGCAGAACATCCGGTTTGAAGCCCACTGCACGGTCGCTGAAGGGCAAGCGCGTGGGAGTATTGGTGGGCAGCAACCGCGAAGCCTTTGCCCTGTCGAAGTGGGCGCCGAAGGGCGTAATCATCAAGGGGTTCTGGCGCAATGACGAACTGGTCCACAGCCTGCTGGCACGTGACATCGATGCCACATTGCAAGGCATGGTGGAAATCCGCGAGGCGCTGCTCGACACCGCCGAGGGCCAGGACTTCGACTTCCTCGGCCCCGCCGTCTCCGCCGAACTGCTGGGCAGCGGCGTGGCGATTGCGCTGCGCAAGCCCGACATCAGCTTGCGCAATGAACTCAACGATGCCCTTGAACAGCTGATGCAGAATGGCGAATACCAGCGCATCGTCCGCCCCTACCGTCTTGACGCACTGCCCGCCAGGCCGTAATGGCCAATTAATTGCTCAGAACGTGAGCTGGATCAGTATTTGCCCAACCGGTGCGCTTAGAGTCGACGCCCTGCCGACTCCACCAACAATCACGAGCGCGCGTTTCCATGAAGATCAATCTGCCGGTCACCGGTCGAAATGTGGACTTTGCCCCCGACGCCAACATCCTCTCGACCACCGACCTGACCAGCGCAATTACCTACGCCAACCAGGACTTCATCGACATCAGCGGCTACACCCGTGAGGAGTTGCTGGGCGCGCCCCATAACCTGCTGCGCCACCCGGACATGCCACCGGCTGCGTTTGCCCACATGTGGCAGGTGTTGAGGAGCGGCCGCTCGTGGATGGGCATGGTGAAGAATCGCTGCAGGAACGGTGATCATTACTGGGTGAGTGCCTATGCCACGCCGGTCACCCGGGACGGCGTGACGGTGGAGTATCAGTCGGTACGCACCAAGCCCGATGCGCGGCGGGTGCAACGGGCTGAACGCGCCTATACCCGCCTGCGCGACGGCACCCGCCGGGTGCTGCCCGTGGTGGGTGTGACGTTCAAATTGTCGGCCTGGGTGCTGGGAGCCTGCGCCGCCACCTGGGCATTGGGCTTTGGCCTGGCCACTTATCCGGTGATCTGGCAACTGCTGGCGGTCACGGCGGGGTGCACCGCGGGGGTGGCGGGCGTACACAGTTTATTGCGGCCCTTGGCACAGCTGAACCAGCGAGCCCGGTTGATTGCCGACAACCCGCTGAGCCAGGCGATCTACACCGGACGCGAGGATGAGTTCGGGCGCATCGAGTTTGCCATGCAGATGCTGGAAGCTCAGGTGGGCGCAGTGGTGGGCCGTATTGGCGACGCCTCGCAACGCTTGTCCGGGCATGCCGCCGCCTTGGTGCAGCAACTGGACAGCAGCCACACCAGCACCCTCGGCCAACAGACCCAGACGGATCAGGTCGCGGCCGCGATCAATCAAATGGCCGCAAGCGTGGCGCAAGTCGCCGAACACGCGTTGCAGGCCTCGAAAGCCGCCGACCAGGCCGGCAACGAGACCCGGGAAGGCCACCAACGGGTGGATGAAAGCCGCGACGCGGTGCTGTGCTTGTCCCAGGAACTGGCGCGGGCCACCGAAGTGATCCATCAACTGGAAAGCCACAGTGGCGACATTTCCGGGGTGCTGGAGGTGATCCGCGCGATTGCCGAACAGACCAACCTGCTGGCGCTCAATGCCGCCATCGAAGCCGCACGGGCCGGGGAACAGGGACGCGGGTTTGCCGTGGTGGCCGACGAAGTGCGCGGGCTGGCCCAGCGTACGCAGCAGTCGACCAATGAGATCCAGCGCATGATCAGCACCCTGCAAGGCGGCGCCCGGGATGCGGTGCAAGCGATGGCGCAAAGCAGCCAGCATGTGGAGGCCAGTGTCGACCAGGCCCAGCGCGCCGCTGCCGCGCTGGACGGAATCAGCCAGCGGGTGACCCGGATTACCGCCATGAGCCAGCAGATTGCGGCGGCGGTGGAAGAGCAGAGCGCGGTGAGCGAGGACATCAACCGCAACATCATTGGCATTCGCAATGCCGGGGAAGTGACGGTGAGTGCAGGTCAGCAGAGCCAGCTCAGTTCAGGGGATGTAGCGGGGCTGGCGGATGACTTGCGGCGGCTGGCGGAGGAGTTCTGGGGCAAGCGGCGCTAGGCGCGGCATGAGCTGTTTTTGTGGTGAGGGAGCTTGCTGTGGCCAGGGGGCTTGCTGTGGTGGGGGAGCTTGCTGTGGCGAGGGAGCTTGCTCCCGCTGGAGTGCGTAGCGCTCCCAAGATTTTTGGGGCCGCTGCGCAGCCCAGCGGGAGCAAGCTCCCTCGCCACAGCAAACTCCTTCACCACAGCAAGCCCCCTCGCCACAGCAAGCTCCCCCACCACGGCAAGCTCCCTCAACACAACGCGCATAGTTCCAACTCAAGCCGCGCGCAGCGAGATAAACGCATAGTTGGCCGGCACCTCGGTAGCAATCCGGGCACCGGCATCCAGCAGCTGCTCGGCGATATCCATCCCGGACACATGAAACACCCACTCATTGGCCTGCACGGTCTCTTGCATGGCCAACTCGATCGCCTGGGCAAACAGCCCCATGTCCGGCAGGTACGCGGTAAAGCCGTCACCCTTGAGCGCCGTGGTATGAATGCCCAGTAACCCACACACCGCTTCCTTGGCCTGGATATCGTCGCGGTCGGCCTGGCGTGAACGGCTGATCAACTCGGCCAGTTCCTTGTCCATCAATTCGCCGCCGACGATCAGCGCCGGCCCCTGCTCCCAGGATTCCGGCGGGCAGTCCTTGGCGCCCGGGTTCAACGGGATATGCGGGTTGATCTCCATCGGGTAGATACGGCACACCAGCGGCCGCCGCTCGTAGATGCCGCAGCGGTTGTCTTCGTCAAGATTCCGGCAGCGCCCGGCGTTATAGGCAGCAAAGGTGATTGCCACATACGCCTCGGTATTGCCGCTGGGCACGATGGCGGAACGACGCTGTGCGTGCTCGCGCTGCAACTCGGGCAGCCCCAGGCCACTGCCCAGGAAACCTTCCACCAGCACGATGACATTACCGCCGTCAGCCGCCCAGCTGCGGGCTTCTTCAAGGGTCAGGGGGACGTGGTGGTCGGTGCAGCACTTGCCGCAACCAACGCAGGAAAAGTGGGTATTCATGGAGGATCTGTCACCAGGCAAGGTCAGAAGGCACTCATGAACGGTGGCGGGTTTTTGCCTCTGCTCACCGTTCGCCTTCGTACGAAGCAAGTTATGCGCCAGCGCCCTCAGTCCTCGGGGACAAGATCGCGCAGCACAAACACCATGCCCGCACGTTCATACAGGTGCCGGGCCCGCAGGTTGGACTCCAGCACCTTGAGGTCGACGAACGCCTCGCCGCGCTGTTTGAACACCTGGAAGGTGTGCAGCAGCAAGGCCCGGCCCAGCCCCATGCCTTGGGCGCACGGGTGAATGGCCAGGTTCTTGATGTAGGCGCTGGTCCAGCATTGCGACACCCCGAGGATGCCGCTGGCATTGCTGGCCACCAGGCACAACTTGGGGTCGAACTCGGCGTCGGTGACAAACTGCTGGCGCCAGTGCTCAAGGGAGCCGACACGTCCGCCGCCCTGTTCCTGGGCCAGGCTCAATACCGCGTGGATCGCCGGGGCCAGGGCCTCGTGGTAATGATCCAGCTGAATATCCGCCGGCCATTGCGGGGCGGGCAAACTGCCGGTGAGGTCCCGGCGTAGCAACTGGAAGTATTCACCCACCGGTCAGATGCCCTGTTGCGCCACAGTCTGGGCGGCGATCACCAGGCACTTGGTCAACTCCGGGGAGGAAAATTTGGTCAACACCGCATTGGCCCCGGCCAAGCGGGCTTTTTCGCTGTTCATCGCACTGTCCAGGGAGGTGTGCAGCAGCACGTAGAGATCCTGGAAGTCCGGGGTTTCCCGCAGGGTACGGGTAAAGGCGTAACCGTCCATTTCGGACATCTCGATGTCCGAGACCACCACGTTGATCTGCTCGACAGTGCCTTGCAGCTCCAGCAACCGGTCGATCGCTTCCTTGGCGCTGCGGGCGGTGTGGCAGGTGAGGCCGAGGTTGCGCAGGGTGTGCACCGATTGCTGCAGGGCCACCTGGCTGTCGTCCACCACCAGGATTCGGGCGTTGCCCAGCACTTCGGCTTCTTCCATGGTCAGGTCGGTGGGCGCCGCTTCGATTTGCGCCGGGGCGATGCCGTGGATGACTTTTTCGATGTCCAGTACCTGCACCAGGGCGCCTTCCACCTGGGTCACGCCGGTGATAAACGAACGCGTGCCGCCAGAGCCAAACGGTGGCGGACGAATGTCGGTGGTCAGGCAGTGCACGATCTTGCTCACCGCTTGCACATGCAGGCCCTGCTTGGAGCGGCTTACATCGGTGACGATCAGGCAGCCGCCGTCCGGGTCTTGCAGGGGCATTTCCCCCAGCGCGCGGCTAAGGTCGATCACCGACAAGGCGGTGCCGCGCAAGGTGGCGATGCCTTTGACGTGGGGGTGCGACTCCGGCAGCTTGGTCAGCGGCGGGCAGGGAATGATTTCGCTGACTTTCAGCAGGTTGATCGCCATCAGCTTGCCGCTGCGCAAGGTAAAGAGCAGAAGCGAGAGTGAGTCTGCGCGGGCTTTGGTGGTGGACATAAAAACCTTCTGTGGATCAGGGATAACGATCTATAGACCGTTATCGACTTGCACGCTGAAAACTGTAGGAGCGAGCTTGCTCGCGAAAAACCTGAGGGCACTGCGTTGATCCAGGCCGCCCGCGTTATCGTTGACGTTCTTCGCGAGCAAGCTCGTTCCTACAAAAAGCAGTGATCAGCCCTTCCACACCTGCGGGTTCACCAGATCCTGCGGACGCTGGCCCAACAAGGCACTGCGCAGGTTTTCCAGGGCGCGATTGGCCATGGCTTCGCGGGTTTCATTCGTGGCCGAGCCGATGTGCGGCAGGGTCACGGCGTTGTTCAACTGGAAAAGGGGCGACTCGGACAACGGCTCCTGCTCGTACACATCCAGGCCGGCGCCACGGATGGTCTGGTTCTGCAAGGCTTCGATCAGCGCCGGCTCATCCACCACCGGGCCACGGGAAATGTTCACCAGGATCGCACTGGATTTCATCAGGCCCAGTTCACGATGGCTGATCAGGTGCCGGGTTTTCTCGCTCAACGGCACCACCAGGCAGACGAAGTCGGCTTCGGCCAGCAACTGGTCGAGGCTGCGGAACTGAGCGCCCAGCTCCTGTTCCAGCTCGGTCTTGCGGCTGTTGCCACTGTAGAGAATCGGCATATTGAAACCCAGGCGACCACGGCGGGCGACGGCCGCGCCGATGTTGCCCATGCCGACAATGCCCAGGGTCTTGCCGTGTACGTCGCAGCCAAACAACGGCGCGCCGACACTGGCTTTCCACTGGCCGGCCTTGGTCCAGGCGTCCAGTTCGGCAACGCGGCGGGCGCTGCTCATCAGCAGGGCGAAGGCCAGGTCGGCGGTGCTTTCGGTGAGCACGTCGGGGGTGTTGGTGAGCATGATCCCGCGTTCATTGAAGTACGCCAGGTCGTAGTTGTCGTAGCCCACCGACACACTGGAGACCACTTCCAGCTTGCTCGCGCCTTCCAGTTGCGCACGGCCCAGTTTGCGGCCAACGCCGATCAGGCCGTGGGCATGGGGCAAAGCTTCGTTGAACTGGGCGTTGATGTCCCCAAGCTTCGGGTTGGGGGCGATCACATCGAAATCCTGTTGCAGGCGTTCGATCATTTCCGGGGTGACGCGGCTGAAGGCGAGGACAGTCTTTTTCATGGAAGGCGGGCTCATCGACTACGTGGGAATGGCAAGCACGCTAACATTCTTGCGTGGGCTTGTCAGGACGCGCCACACCCGCGAGCCCCGACTGTTGCGATTTGGGCAACAGTCATTATCTTGTTACACTCTGTATCGCACCGCTCACCTGCGCTAATTTGTCGCATCGATGAGCGCAGCGGTTAAGACCGACCCGCTCTCCCCCGATTTCCCTCGACTTATTTCCAGGGCTCTACACTGGGAATCTGTCTTAAAGCCGCTGAGTTCAGCGGCTTTTTTTTGCGCTGAAAAAAGGCCAGGAACCCCAACAACACTGGCCGGTTTCGATTGACCCAAAGGAGCTCCACCGGTGAAAACCTCGCTGACGTTCACCCCGTTATTCCTCGCGATTGCTGCAACGATCGTTCCCCTTGCCCACGCGGCAGACACCCCGGCCACCGACGGTTTCGTCGAAGGTGCAAGCTTCAAGATCAACACCCGCAACTACTACATGAACCGCGACCGTCGCGACATTCACACCGATGACAGCAAGGAATGGGGCCAGGGCATCATCGGGATCTTCGAATCCGGCTACACCCCGGGTACCGTCGGCTTCGGCCTGGACGCCAACGCCATGCTCGGCCTCAAGCTCGACGGTGGCGGCGGCACCGACGGTTCCAGCATCCTGCCGGTGGGCTCCGGCAACGGCAAAGCCCCCGCCTCGTTCTCCACCGCCGGCGCCACCTTGAAAATGCGCGCCTTCGACACCGAGTTGAAAGCCGGCGACCTGTTCCTCAATAACCCGGTGATCGCCGGCGGCATGACCCGCATGCTGCCCCAGACCTTCCGTGGCGTGAGCCTGACCAACCACAGCCTGGACGGCTGGATGTTCGAAGGCGGCCAGGCCAGCTTCACCAAGCTCTACAACCAGAGCGGCCACCGCCGCATCGGCACCAGCTACGGCGCATTGCCCAATGGCGAAGACAGCCGGCACCTGGACTGGGCCGGCGTGTCCTTCAGCGGCGTGCCGGGGCTGACCAGCAACCTGTACGCGTCCGAACTCAAGGACATCTGGAACCAGTACTACTACGACCTGGACTACACCTGGCAGTTGAACGAACTGGTCAGCCTCAACCCGGGCCTGCACTACTATCACACCCAGGAAACCGGCAAGGCCCTGTTGGGCAACATCGACAACAACACCTACAGCCTGCATTTCACCGTGGGCGTGGGCCATCACAGCGTCACCGCCGCTTACCAGCGGGTCAACGGCAACACCCCGTTCGACTACATCAGCCAGGGCGACAGCATCTACCTGGATAACTCCCAGCAATACTCCGACTTCAACGGCCCCAACGAACGCTCGTGGAAGCTCAAGTACGCCTACGACTTTGTCGGGCTGGGCCTGCCGGGCCTGACCTCGGCCGTGTCGTACATCAGCGGCAAGACCGACCTGACCACGGTCGACCCGGACAGCCGCGGCTATTCCTCCTGGTACAGCGCCGACGGCAAGAACGCCAAGCACTGGGAGCGCGACATCGACCTCAAGTACGTGGTGCAAGGTGGCAAGGCCAAGGATTTGGCCGTGCGCCTGCAATGGGCGACCAATCGCGGCGGCAATGGCTACGCGGCCGTGGACCGGGACGTGGATGAATACCGGGTGATCGTCGACTACCCGATTGACGTTTTTTAACCTTCGGGCTTTCTTTTAGCGGCGGCGACTTTTTTTCCACAACATGGAACTAAACTGCCAGCATCTTGAGTGCCGAAGCCAGTCCCATGAGTCAACGCCGCACCTTCACCCAGCCTGCACGCCCGGAGCTTTTGCTGATTCTGGGCAGTGGGCTCACCGTCATCCTGATCGTAATCATCGTTGCCATACTGCTGATTCGCGAACACGCCAGCGCACTGCTGACGGCCCAGCGCTCCACCACCAACATCACCCAGTTGATCAACGCCGATGTGTTGCGCAACGTCGAACTCTACGACCTGGCCCTGAACGGCCTGATCACCGCAACCACCCGCCATGATCTGCCCCAAGTGTCGGCCGAAATCCTGCATATGGTGCAGTTCGACCAGTCCACGGCCGCCCCTTTCAAAGGCGAAGTCCTGCTGCTGGACAAGAACGGCGCCGTCACCGCCGACTCCTCCACCCTGGCGCCCACGCCGCGCAATTTCGCCAATCGCGACTATTTCCAGGTGCACCAGCAGAACCCCGACGCGGGATTGTTCATCAGCCGCCCCTTCAAGATTCGATGCGACTGCGATCAGGTCTGGCGTATTGCGTTCAGCCGCCGGATACCCGGGCCCAACGGCGAGTTTGCCGGAGTGGCGGTGGCGACCATGCGCCTGGCGTACTTCGACCAGTTGTTCAATCGCCTCACCATCGGCAGTGGCAGCACCATCAACCTGCTGAACAACGACGGCATTCTGCTGGCCCAGCAGCCCCTGCTCGAAAAAGACATGATCAACAAGGACCTGAGCACGCGACCGAACTTCAAAAGAATGCTGCGTGAAGGCAGCGGCAGTTTCAGCGGCGTCTCCTCCACCACCGGCACGCAACGCCTTTACACGTTCACCAATGTCGGCGCGCTGCCGCTGATTGTGGTGGTGGCGCTGTCCAGCGATGACGTGTTCGCCGCCTGGAAGCGCGCCGCCCTGCTGATCAGCGGCGCCACCGGCGTGCTGTGTGCAGGCCTGCTGTGGCTGACCTGGATGCTGCGCCTGGAACTGCGCCGTCGTTATCGCGCCGAAAAGGTCTTGTCGGAACTGGCAGCCACCGACGCCCTCACCGGCCTGGCCAACCGCCGCACCCTCGACCAGCGCCTGCGCCTGGAATGGGAGCGTGCGCAACGTTCCGGCGAGCCGCTGGCCTTGCTGATGATCGACGTCGACCACTTCAAGGCCTTCAACGACCGCCATGGCCACCAGGGCGGTGACGAAGCCTTGCGCCACGTGGCCCAGGTCATCGGCAGCAACATTCGCCGCCCTGCCGACCTGGCCGCGCGTTACGGCGGCGAAGAGTTCGCGGTGGTCCTGCCGGACACCGACGGCGACGGCGCCAATACCATCGCCGAACACATCCGCAGCGCGGTGGAGCACTTGCCGCCTGCGGACGGAGACGCACTGTCGGTCACCGTCAGCATCGGCCTCAGTACCTGGGACAAACGCAGCCGTGGCTCGCTGGAAGCGCTGTTGCTGAGTGCCGACCGGGCGCTGTATGAAGCCAAGCACTCCGGGCGCAACCGCATCGTTCACAGTCAGGCCACATGAGCCGTTATCAGCAACTACGCTAAGGGCATCCTCGAAGCAGAAGTACGCCCGATGAGCCCAAGCACCACCCGCCCGCCTCGCCCTACCCACCGTCCGGAGCGTCTGCTGATTATCGGCAGTTGCGTCACGGTGCTGCTGATCCTGCTGGTGGTCGCGGGGTTGCTGATTCGCGAACACACCAACACGTTGCAGACTGCCCAGCGTACGGCCAATAACATCACGCAACTGATCGATGCCGACGTGCTGCGTAACGTCGAGCTGTACGACTTATCGATCAAAGGCCTGATCGCAGCCACCGAACGCACGGATCTGGCCGGTGTATCGGCCAGCATTCGTCACCTGGTGCTGTTCGACCGCTCGGAAGCCGCGCCGTACAAGGGCGATATCCTGCTGCTGGACAAGAACGGCGAGGTGATTGCCGACTCTTCGCTGCTGACGCCCATCGCCGCCAATTTTGCCGACCGTGACTACTTTCAGGCCCACAGGAAGAACCCCGACCTGGGCCTGTTCATCAGCCGGCCCTTCGTCGCGCGCTGCGTGTGTGACGACCAATGGCGCATCGCGTTCAGCCGCCGGGTTTCCGGGCCCGACGGGCGATTCCTGGGAGTTGCCGTGGCCTCCATGCGCCTGTCGTATTTCCAGCAACTGTTTCGAAGCCTGAATATCGGCAACGACAGCACCATCAACCTGATCAACCAGCAAGGCATCCTGCTGGCTCAACAGCCGTTGCTGGAACGGGACATGATCGACAAGGACCTCAGCCAGCGCCCGAACGTGGCGCGCATACTCCACGAGCGTGACGGCAGCTTTCGTGGCGACTCCAGCGTGGATAAGGAGAACCGCCTCTACACGTTCTCGACCGTGGGGGATTTGCCACTGATTGTCGTGGTTGCCCTGTCCACCAACGACATATTCGCCCCCTGGAAGCGTGCGGCACTGGTGATCAGCGGTGCCACCGGGATTTTGTGCATCGGCCTGCTGTGGCTGACCTGGATGCTCTGCATGGAGCTGCGCCGGCGCCACCGTGCCGAGCAGGTGCTGTCAGAACTGGCAGCCACCGATGCCCTGACAGGCCTGGCCAACCGTCGCACCCTGGACCATCGCCTGCGCCTGGAATGGGACCGCGCCCAGCGTTCAGGCGAACCATTGACCGTGCTGATGATTGATGTGGACCACTTCAAGGCCTTCAATGACCGGCATGGCCATCAAGGTGGTGACGAGGCATTGCGCACGGTGGCGCAGGTGGTCGAGGGCAATATCCGCCGCCCGGCCGACCTTGCGGCCCGTTATGGCGGTGAAGAGTTTGCGGTAGTGCTGCCGCACACAGACAGCCAGGGTGCGTTGTTGATTGCCGAACATATCCGCAGCAGCGTCGAGCACCTGCCACGGGTGGGAGGGGATACGGTGCCGATTACCGTCAGCATTGGCCTCAGTACCTGGACCAGGCGCAGCCGTACCACGCTGGAAGAATTGCTGCTCAGCGCCGATCAGGCGTTGTATGAAGCCAAGCACACGGGCCGTAATCGCATCGTTGATGCAAAAATCCTGGCATAAAAAAAGGCCACCCGAAGGCAGCCTTTAAAAACAAAAGGAAAGAGAGTTGTTACTTACACCGCCGCGACGGGACGCATGTAAGAGATCGGTGCGGTGCTGGCATCTTCGAAGGTCACGACTTCCCAGGCATCTGTCTGTGCAATCAGCTTGCGCAGCAGTTGGTTGTTCAGTGCGTGGCCCGACTTGAAGCCTTTGAACTCGCCTATCAGGCTATTGCCCAGCAGGTAGAGGTCACCGATTGCATCGAGGATCTTGTGCTTCACGAATTCGTCTTCATAGCGAAGGCCGTCTTCGTTCAGTACACCATCCGCGTCGACCACAATGGCGTTTTCAACGCTGCCGCCGAGTGCGAGGTTGTGCTTGCGCAGGTACTCGATGTCACTCATGAAACCAAAGGTACGGGCGCGGCTGACTTCTTTTACGAACGAAGTGCTGGAAAAATCCACGCTTGCACTTTGTGTGCGGTCACGGAATACCGGGTGATCGAAATCGATCTCAAAGCTCACTTTAAAGCCTTCGAACGGGACGAAGGTGGCGCGCTTGTCGCCGTCTTCTACTGTCACTTCCCGCAGAATGCGAATGAACTTCTTGGCTGCGTCCTGTTCTTCCAGGCCGGCAGATTGAATCAAGAATACGAAGGGTCCGGCGCTGCCATCCATGATTGGGACTTCGGACGCGGAGAGCTCGACGTAGGCGTTATCGATGCCCAGACCGGCCATGGCCGAGAGCAAGTGCTCCACCGTGTCCACTTTGACGTCACCGTTGACCAACGTGGTCGACATCGTGGTTTCGCCAACATTTTCCGCGCGAGCAGGAATCTGCACCACAGGGTCCAGGTCGGCACGAACAAACACGATGCCGGTGTCGACAGGTGCGGGCTTGAGGGTCAGGTATACCTTCTCCCCGGAGTGCAGACCTACACCTGTGGCACGGATAATATTCTTCAGGGTGCGTTGTTTAATCATGGCTTGGACCGCTTCAGCGCAAATTGCGAACTGGTATCAACAAAGGCTGGCGATAATAGCAGACCAGACCTTTGCTGAACACCAATCACCTTCATAGCCCTGATACATTCCATTAATCGGCCTGACGACGCAGGAAAGCCGGGATGTCCAGGTAGTCCAGGTCATCTTGCGGATTCGGGCTACGGGACGCCGCAGCACCGGCCTGAGCCTGGTTGCGCATCACGGTCGGACGATCCAGGTCACGATAGTTCACAGACGGCAGTTCCTGGCGCGCAGGCGCTGGAGCGGCAGCTTGCTGGCTGGCGTGGCTGGTATGGACGGTATTGTCGATGACCTTCACAGGCTTCTCGATTTTTGCACCCAGGCCGGTCGCAACAACGGTCACGTGCAGTTCGTCGCGCATGTCCGGATCGATAACAGTACCGACCTTGACCATGGCGTGCTCGGAAGCGAAGGCTTCGATGATGCTACCCACGTCGGAGTACTCACCCAGGGACAGGTCAGGACCGGCGGTGATGTTCACCAGGATGCCGCGTGCACCTTGCAGGTTCACGTCTTCCAGCAACGGGTTGCGGATGGCCGCTTCAGTGGCTTCACGTGCACGGTTCGGACCGCTGGCGCAGCCAGTGCCCATCATCGCCATGCCCATTTCGCTCATCACGGTACGTACGTCGGCAAAGTCGACGTTGATCATGCCCGGACGCTTGATGATGTCGGAGATACCGCGAACGGCACCGGCCAGTACATCGTCAGCCTTGGCGAAAGCCGACAAGAGGCTTGCGTCCTTGCCGAGGATGGTCAGCAGCTTCTCGTTGGGAATGGTGATCAACGAGTCGACGCTTTCGGACAGCAGACGGATGCCTTCATCGGCGATCTGCATGCGCTTGCGACCTTCGAACGGGAACGGACGGGTCACGACGGCAACCGTCAGGATCCCCATTTCCTTGGCCACTTCGGCAATGATCGGCGCAGCACCGGTACCGGTACCACCGCCCATGCCTGTGGTGATGAACACCATGTTGGTGCCTTGCAGCACTTCAGCAATGCGCTCGCGGTCTTCCAGGGCGGCTTGACGGCCGACTTCCGGATTCGCGCCGGCACCCAGGCCCTTGGTCACGGCTGTGCCCAATTGCAGGATGGTGCG
This sequence comes from Pseudomonas sp. Z18(2022), assembly GCF_036346535.1. Lineage (NCBI taxonomy): Bacteria > Pseudomonadati > Pseudomonadota > Gammaproteobacteria > Pseudomonadales > Pseudomonadaceae > Pseudomonas > Pseudomonas sp. Z18(2022). The sequence goes on along the minus strand of NZ_JAOTOA010000007.1, from coordinate 232,506 downwards.
TGCACCGATGCTTTTGAGGGCCTGGGCGTCAGTGTTGGCGCAGATGAATTCAACGCCTTCAATGTTGCTTTTGACCATGTGGTTGACAGCGTTGCCGCCGCCACCGCCGACGCCGATCACTTTGATGACCGGGCTTGCGGGGATGTTGTCTACGAGTTCGAACATTTTCCCTCTCCTTTCATTTCTCTAGTTTTTTCGCCTACTGCTTGAAACGGTGTTGCGGTAAATCTTTAGAAATTGCCTTTCACCCAAGCCTGCAACCGCTCGAACAACGGCGCTTTCGCTTCGTCGTCGCTTCTGTAGCTGTCACGGTTGCTCGGACCCGACAGGGAAATGCCGTCGGTCTGCTTTTGCAGCCCGTACAACAGCAAGCCCACACCGGTGGAATAAATCGGGTTGCGCACCACGTCGCCCAGGCCTTTCACACCATGGGGCACGCCCAGGCGGACCGGCATGTGGAAGATTTCCTCGGCCAGTTCGACCGCGCCTTCCATCTTCGAGGTGCCACCGGTCAGAACGATGCCGGCCGGGATCAAATCTTCGTAGCCGCTGCGGCGCAGTTCAGCCTGGATCAGGGTGAACAATTCGTCGTAGCGCGGCTCGACCACTTCGGCCAACGCCTGGCGCGACAGTTCGCGCGGTGGACGGTCGCCCACGCTCGGCACCTTGATGGTTTCACCGGCACCGGCCAGCTTGGCCAGGGCGCAGGCGTAACGGATCTTGATTTCTTCGGCGTACTGGGTCGGTGTGCGCAACGCCATCGCGATGTCGTTGGTCACCTGGTCACCGGCAATCGGGATCACGGCGGTGTGACGGATCGCACCCTCGGTAAAGATCGCGATGTCGGTGGTGCCGCCGCCGATGTCCACCAGGCACACGCCCAGTTCTTTTTCGTCGTCGGTCAGTACCGAGTAGGCCGAAGCCAACTGCTCGAGAATGATGTCGTCGATTTCCAGGCCGCAGCGGCGCACGCATTTTTCAATGTTCTGTGCAGCATTGACGGCGCAGGTCACCACGTGAACCTTGGCTTCCAGACGTACGCCCGACATGCCCAAAGGCTCGCGAACGCCTTCCTGGTTATCGATCACGTAGTCCTGCGGCAGGGTGTGCAGCACGCGCTGGTCAGCCGGGATCGCCACGGCTTGCGCTGCGTCGAGTACCCGCTCCAGGTCCGCCGAGCTGACTTCACGGTCGCGAATCGCCACGATGCCGTGGGAATTCAGGCTGCGGATGTGGTTGCCGGCAACGCCGACGAATGCCGAGTGAATCCGGCAACCGGCCATCAGCTGCGCTTCTTCGATGGCGCGCTGGATCGATTGCACGGTGGATTCAATATTCACCACCACGCCCTTCTTCAGGCCCCGGGACGGATGCGTGCCGATTCCGACGATTTCCAGCGTGCCGTCGTCCGCGACCTCGCCTACCAGCGCCACCACCTTGGAGGTGCCGATATCCAGACCGACGATCATTTTGCCGCTTTGCACGTTTGCCATGGGTCCTGCCTCTTCTTAATTCTTCGCGACAGCAGGTTGCGCTGCCGTGGGCGCCGCAGGGGCCCGCCAGCCGACGGCAAGGCCGTTGGCGTAACGCAGGTCGATGCTCGCAATGTTCGTAATCTGTTCTTTCAAGGTCTTTTCATAGATGGCGATAAAACGGCGCATCTTCTCTACCAGGTTGCCGCGTCCCAGCAACAACTCGATACCTGGGCCGGAACTGCCTGCACCCGTGGTCAAAAACCAGCTGCCCCGCTCACGCAATTCCAGTCGCGCAATCGAGAAACCCAACGGCCGCAGCATCTGGCTCAACGCCTGGTACTGCTGCATCACTTGCTGCTGCGCCCGCTGCGGCCCGAACAGCTGCGGCAGGTGCTCGTAATTCGCCACTTCGCGCGGCGCAAACGCCTGGCCCTGGTTGTTCAATAACTGCCCATCTCCCCAACGGGCCACGGGCAGTTGTTCTTCCAGGCGGATCGTCACTTGATCCGGCCACACGCGACGTACTTCGGCGTGGGCAATCCATGGCATCTGTTCCAGTTCGGAACGCATTCCGGCCAGGTCGATGGTGAAGAAGCTCGACGCCACAAACGGGGCGATTCGCTGCTGCACGGCCTGCTGGCTGATGTAGCTCAAGTCGCCCTGCACGCTGATCTTGGTGATCGGCCGGTCGGCATACGGCAACAGACGCTGGGCGCCTTCGTACGTACCAAAACCCAACGCCACCAGAATCACCGGCCAGAACAGCGCCTTGAGAAAACCAAAGTTGGCTTTCGGCATGCGCGCCGACATCGGCTCTTTAGCCACCATTCGGCTGGCACCACGCGGCACCGGCTTGCGGCCGGGAGCGGGTTGCTGATGACGAAGCGATGCGCCGTTCATGGTTTAGCCTCGTGGCTCAATGCTTGCGGCCAGGATCGCCAGCACCAACTGCTGGAAGTCCAGGCCGGCGGCACGAGCGGCCATGGGTACCAGGCTGTGGTCGGTCATGCCCGGTGCGGTGTTGACTTCAAGGAACCAGAAATTCCCTTGGTCATCCTGCATCACGTCTGCCCGCGCCCAACCGGCGATACCCAGCGCCTCACAGGCTTTCGCCGTGAGGTCCATCAATTCCTGTTCCTTGGTTGCGTCGAGGCCGCACGGGATCCGGTACTGGGTATCGGAAGCCACGTACTTGGCGTCGTAGTCGTAAAAGGTGTGGGGCGTGCCCAATGCGATAGGCGGCAATACCTGGCCACGCAGAGTAGCGATGGTGAACTCGGGACCTTGAATCCACTGTTCCACCAACACTTGCGAATCGTAGGTACTGGCCGCTTTCCATGCGTCAATCAATTCGGCGGCTGAGTTCACTTTAGCCATGCCGATACTGGAGCCTTCATGGGCTGGTTTGACGATCAAAGGCAGGCCCAGTTCCTTGGCTGCAGAAATACAATCGTCTTCGCTGCACAGCACGCTGTGACGCGGGGTCGGAATACCCAGGCTGTGCCACACCTGTTTGGTGCGCAACTTGTCCATGGCCAGCGCCGAAGCCAGGATGCCGCTGCCGGTGTACGGAATGCCCAGGCACTCCAGCAGGCCCTGCATGCTGCCGTCTTCACCGCCACGGCCGTGAAGGATGATGAACGCGCGATCGATTTTCTCGGCCTGCAGGCGCGACAGGAAGTCATCGCCTACATCGATGCCGAACGCATTCACACCGGCGCTCTGCAGCGCTTCCAGTACGGCATTGCCGGACTTCAGCGACACTTCACGCTCAGCGCTCTTGCCACCGAACAGCACCGCAACGCGGCCGAAGTCGGCAGGTTGAATCGTCGAGAACAGGGAGCCGTAATCAGTGGTCATTTAGACTTCCCCTGCGCAGCGGCAAAGAGCGGGCTTGCCAGCAATTTAGGCGCGAGACCACCGATATCACCGGCACCCTGGCACAGCAGGATGTCGCCGGCACGCAGCAGCGGCTTGACGATCGGCGCCAGGTCCACACCACGCTCGATGTAGATCGGGTCCAGTTGGCCGCGCTGGCGGATGCTGTTACACAGCTTGCGGCTGTCAGCACCCGGGATCGGTTCTTCACCGGCCGGGTAGACTTCCATCAGCAGCAACACGTTGGCGTCAGCCAGTACATTGACGAAATCGTCGTACAGGTCGCGGGTACGGCTGTAGCGGTGCGGCTGATACACCATCACCAGGCGACGCTCCGGCCAGCCACCGCGTACGGCCTTGATCACCGCCGCAACTTCGGTCGGATGGTGGCCGTAGTCGTCCACCAGCATCACGTTGCCGCCGTCCACCGGCAGTTCGCCGTAGACCTGGAAGCGACGCCCCACGCCGGCAAAACCCGACAGGCCTTCGACGATGGCTTCATCGCTGACGCCTTCGTCGGAGGCGATGCAGATGGTCGCCAGGGAGTTGAGTACGTTGTGGTTGCCCGGCATGTTCACCGAGACATCCAGCGGCTCGCGGTCAGGGCGCAGCACGGTGAAGAAGGTCTGCATGCCCTGCTGGCGCACATTGATTGCGCGCACGTCGCAGTCTTCGCTGAAGCCGTAGGTCACGGTCGGACGTTTGACCAGCGGCAGGATCTCGCGCACCACCGGATCATCCAGGCACACCACGGCCAAACCGTAGAACGGCAGGTTGTGCAGGAATTCGACGAAGGTTTTCTTCAGTTTGTTGAAGTCACCGTCGTAGGTCGCCATGTGGTCGGCGTCGATGTTGGTCACCACGGCCACCAGCGGTTGCAGATGCAGGAAGCTGGCGTCGCTCTCATCGGCTTCGGCGATCAGGTAACGGCTGGTGCCGAGCTGTGCATTGGTGCCGGCTGCATTCAGGCGGCCACCGATGACGAACGTCGGGTCCAGGCCACCGGCGGCGAACACCGAGGCGATCAGGCTGGTGGTGGTGGTCTTGCCGTGGGTACCGGCGACGGCGATGCCGTGGCGGTAGCGCATCAGCTCGGCGAGCATTTCGGCACGCGGCACCACGGGAATGCGGCGTTCAAGGGCGGTGGCCACTTCCGGGTTGGAGGTGTTCACGGCACTGGAAACCACCAGCACGTCGGCTTCGGCAGCGTTCTCGGCACGGTGGCCGATAAAGATTTTCGCGCCAAACGACTCCAGGCGCTCGGTGACCGGCGACATTTTCAGGTCGGAGCCGGACACCTGGTAACCCAGGTTCAGCAACACTTCGGCGATCCCGCACATGCCCACGCCGCCGATGCCGACGAAGTGGATGCGACGGATGCGGCGCATTTCCGGTTGTGGCATGGCTTTCTGATTCTCAACCATGGGCCACCTCCAGGCAGATATCGACCACGGTGCGGGTTGCATCAGGTTTGGCCAGGCGGCTTGCGGTGCTCGCCATGCTGTTCAGTCGTTCCGGTTGCATCAAAACCTCGGTCAGGCGTGCGGCCAAATCGGCGGCGCCAGTCGTTCTTTGCGGCAGCAGGAAGGCAGCGCCCTCCCCGGCCAAATATTCGGCGTTGCGGGTCTGGTGATCGTCGATCGCATGGGGCAAAGGCACCAGCAAGGACGGCAGACCGGCGGCAGCCAGTTCACTGACGGTCAACGCGCCTGCGCGACAGACCACCAGGTCGGCCCAGCCATAGGCTTGGGCCATGTCTTTGATGAAGGGCTGCACATTCGCCTCCACGCCCGCATCGCGGTAGCGCGTGGCGGTCACTTCATCGTGGTTCTTGCCCGCCTGATGGAAGATCTCGGGGCGCAGCTCCACAGGGAGTTGCGACACCGCTTCAGGCAGCAATTTGTTCAAGGGTTCGGCCCCCAGGCTTCCGCCCAGGATCAACAGGTGCGCCTTGCGACCAGCCAATGGCTGGCGGGCGATGTCCATGAACAGTTCGGTACGCACCGGGTTGCCGGTAGTGCGCAGCTTGTCTGCGGCACCAAAGGTTTTCGGGAACGCCTCGCACACCCGGGCAGCCAGCGGCACCAGCAGGCGGTTGGCGGTGCCGGCCACGGCGTTCTGCTCGTGGACGATCACCGGCACGCCAGCGAGCCTGGCCGCAACGCCACCAGGACCGGTGACGTAGCCACCAAAGCCCAGTACGCACACCGGCTTCACTTCGCGGATGACCTTGCGCGCTTGCCACACCGCCTTGAGCAACACGAACGGCGCCTTGAGCAGGGACAACTTGCCCTTGCCACGCAGGCCGGTGACGTTGATCAAATGCAGGGGCAAGCCGGCATTCGGTACCAGATCGTTTTCGATGCCACGGGGCGTGCCGAGCCAATGCACGGTGTAGCCACGGTTCTGGAATTCGCGGGCACAGGCCAGCGCCGGGAACACATGGCCACCGGTGCCGCCCGCCATGATCAGCACGTTAGCGCCCATGGGTCGGCTCCTCGGCGAAGTCGCTTTCGCTGAACTCCATCTCTTCGCTGCCCAGGTGGGTTCGACTCTCCCACTCGATGCGCAGCAACAACCCGAGACAGGCGCAGCAAATCACCAACGAACTGCCGCCGTAACTGAGGAACGGCAAAGTCAGGCCCTTGGTCGGCAGCAGGCCGACGTTCACCCCGATGTTGATCAGGAACTGGCCGATCCACAGGAACGACAAGCCGTACGCCACGTAGGCGGCGAAATATTGCTTGGCCTTTTCGGCCCACAAGCCGATGTACATGCCGCGTACACACACGAACACGAACAGCGCGACGGTGCACAGCGAACCGACCACGCCCAGTTCTTCGGCGAGTACCGAGAACACGAAGTCGGTGTGGGCTTCCGGCAGGTAGAACTGCTTCTGCACACTGTTGCCCAGGCCCACACCCAGCCACTCACCGCGACCGAAGGCGATCAACGCCTGGGTCAGCTGGTAGCCGGAACCGAACTGATCGGACCACGGGTCGGTAAAGGTAATCAGACGCGCCATCCGATAGGGTTGCGCCTGCACCAGAATCGTCACGGCGGCCACTGCCAGCACCACCATCAAGGTGAAGCGAAACAGGCCCACGCCACCAAGGAACAGCATCGCCGCCGCCGCGCCCATCATCACGACGGTGGCGCCGAAGTCCGGTTCCATCAACAACAGACCGGCCATGGGCAGCAGCACGATGAACGGCTTGAAGAAGCCCATCCAGCTTTCGCGCACTTCTTTCTGACGCCGCACCAGGTAACCGGCGAGGTAGATCACCACGAACACCTTGGCGATTTCCGACGGCTGCACGTTGAACGCACCGAAGCCGATCCAGCGCATCGAACCGTTCACCTCGCGCCCGATGCCGGGCAGGATCACCATGATCAGCAGGCCGAACGCGCCCACCAGCATCAGCCAACCCAGGCGCTGCCAGGTGGCGATCGGGATCATCATGGTGACGATGCACGCACCGAGGCCGATCACCAGGTACACCAGGTGACGGATCATCATGTAAAGGGTGTTGCCCGACTGCACCGCGGCCACTTCAGAGGAAGCCGAGGTGATCATCACGAGGCCCAGGCCCAGCAGCGCGAGGCAACCGGCAAGCATCGGGAAATCCAGGTCGATACCGCGCCCGGTAATGATCGGCGACGGGTACGGCTTGATGATGTTCCGCAAATTGATACTCATGCCAAGGCCTCCACGGCGCGGGCGAACAGCTGGCCGCGCTCTTCGTAGTTCTTGAACATGTCGAAACTGGCGCAGGCAGGCGACAGCAGCACCACATCACCCGGTTGGGCCAGGGCCCGGCATTGGGCGATGGCATCGTCCAGGGACTGCGCACGCACCTGCGGTACGGCGTCGCCCAGGGCATCGGCGATCAAGCCCGAATCACGGCCCATCAACACCACGGCGCGGCAGTTGGCAGCGACTGGGCCTTTAAGGTCCTTGAAGTCGGCACCCTTGCCGTCGCCACCGGCGATCAGCACGACCTTGCCTTTGATATCGGCACCCAACCCCTCGATGGCAGCGAGCGCCGCACCGACGTTGGTGGCCTTGGAATCGTTGTAGTAGCCGACGCCATCCAGGTCGCGAACCCACTGGCAGCGATGCTCAAGCCCGGCAAAGGTGCGCAGGGCCGACAGCATGGCGTCGAACGGCAAGCCGACCGCATGGCCAAGCGCCAATGCAGCCAGGGCGTTGGCCTGGTTATGGGCGCCACGGATTTTCAGCTCGCGCACCGGCATCAGGTTCTGGAATTCGAAGGCCAGGTATTTCTCGCCGTTCTCTTCCCGAAGACCGAAAGCCTTGAAATCAGGTTTGTTCAGGCCGAAGGTCCAGCACGGCAAACCTTCGCCGATCAATGGACGGCTCAGGGCATCCTGACGGTTGACCACCACTTGCCGCGCACCACGGAAGATCCGGTGCTTGGCCAGGTGATACGCAGGCAGGCCGCTGTAGCGGTCCATGTGGTCTTCGCTGACGTTCAGCACGGTGGCCACTTCAGCGTTGAGCTGGTCAGTGGTTTCCAGCTGGAAGCTCGACAGTTCCATCACGTACAGCTCGACGTCGTCGCTGAGCAAGTCCAGCGCCGGCGTACCGAGGTTGCCGCCCACTGCCACGCGTTTGCCGGCCGCAGTCGCCATCTCGCCCACCAGGGTGGTGACGGTGCTTTTTGCGTTGGAACCGCTGATGGCCACGATCGGCGCCTTCGCGTTACGCGCGAACAGCTCGATATCGCCGGACAACTTCACGCCACGGGCCGCCGCCGCTTGCAGGGCCGGGGTCGCGAGCGCCAGGCCGGGGCTCACGTAGAGCTCATCGGCACGGCACAGAAACTCGACATCCAGCTCGCCACAACGCACTTCCACGTGCGGGTAGTCACGGCGCAGCGTGACCAGCTCCGGTGGATTTTCCCGCGTATCAGCCACGGCAAACGACGTGCCCCGGTTCGCCAGGAAGCGAACCAGGGACATGCCGCTCTTGCCGAGGCCGACAACGATGCGGAAGTGGTCTGAAGCGATCAGGGACACTCGTTTCTACCTCAGTTTCAGGGTGGCAAGGCCGAACAGAACCAGAATCACGGTGATAATCCAGAAACGGACAATCACCCGCGGCTCAGGCCAGCCCTTGAGTTCAAAGTGGTGGTGAATCGGCGCCATGCGAAACACGCGGCGCCCGGTCAATTTGAAGGAGGCAACCTGGATCACCACCGACAGGGTTTCCATCACGAACACACCGCCCATGATGAACAGGACGATTTCCTGACGGACGATCACCGCGATGGTGCCCAGGGCCGCGCCCAGCGCCAGCGCGCCGACGTCGCCCATGAAGACCTGTGCCGGGTAGGTGTTGAACCACAGGAAACCCAGGCCGGCACCGATCAGCGCGCCGCAGAACACAATCAGTTCGCCCGCGCCCGGTACATACGGGATCAGCAGGTATTCAGCGAATTTCACGTTACCCGACAGGTAGCAGAAGATGCCGAGCGCGCCGCCCACCATCACCGTCGGCATGATCGCCAGCCCGTCGAGGCCGTCGGTCAGGTTGACCGCGTTGCTGGAGCCGACGATCACGAAGTAGGTCAGCACCACGAAGCCGACGCCCAGTGGAATGCTGGCGTCCTTGAGCATCGGGATGATCAGAGTGGTTTCCACCGCGCTTGGCGCAGTCATGAACAGGAAGATCGCCGCGCCCAGCCCGAACACCGACTGCCAGAAATACTTCCAGCGGCTCGGCAGCCCCTTGGAGTTCTTCTCGATCACCTTGCGGTAGTCATCCACCCAGCCAATGGCACCGAAGAGCAGGGTCACCAGCAGCACGGTCCACACGTAGCGGTTATGCAGGTCAGCCCACAACAGCGTACTGATGCCGATGGACGACAGGATCAACGCGCCGCCCATGGTCGGGGTGCCGGATTTGGACAGGTGCGACTGCGGGCCGTCGTTGCGCACGGACTGGCCGATCTGCAGGTTTTGCAGGGTACGGATCATCCATGGCCCGAGGAACAGCGACAACGACAGCGCGGTCAGCACACCCAGAATCCCGCGCAGGGTCAGGTACTGAAAGACCGCGAAGCCTTTGTGGAACTGTTGCAGATACTCAGCCAGCAGCAGCAGCATTAATGTTTCTCCGTACTTGAGCCACACAAGGCCACGACGACGTTTTCCATCACCGCGCTGCGCGATCCCTTGATCAAAATAGTGGTGTGTTTGTCTTGTTCAGCCGCACCCAATGCCTGGATCAGCTCGGCTTGGCTGGCGAAATGCCTGGCGCCCGGCCCGAAGCTGTCTACGGCGTGGAGCATGTTCGGTCCAACGGCGTACAGGGCGTCGACCTTGCCGAGCGCATACGCGCCGACTTCGCGATGAGACTGTTCAGCCCACTCGCCCAGTTCGGCGATGTCTCCCAGCACCAGCACCTTGCGACCGTCAAAGGCGGTCAGCAGGTCGATGGCGGCACAGATCGAGGACTGGTTGGCGTTGTAGGTGTCATCAATCACGCGTATGCCGTTGCTGGCCAGTTGCGCGACGGTGCGGCCCTTGACCGGTTGCACCGCGCCGAGGCCGGTGGCGATGCCAAACAACGACACGCCCAGCACATGGGCAGCAGCAGCGGCGGCCAGGGCGTTCGCCACGTTATGGTTGCCCAGCAGGTTCAGCTGTACGTGCTCGTCACCTTGCGGGGTGTGCAGGGTGAAGGCCGGGCAGCCACGAGCGTCGGCTTTGATATTCGAGGCATGGAAATCGGCAGCGGCGTTATGCACCGCGAAGCTCAACACCTTGCGACCGGCGGCACGTACACGCCAGGTTTCGAAGGCTTTATCGTCGAGGTTCAGCACCGCAGTGCCGGATGCGTCGAGGCCTTCAAGGATTTCGCCCTTGGCTTCGACGATCTTTTCAGGGCCGCCGAACTCGCCAACGTGGGCGGTACCGGCGTTGCTGATCACCGCGACGTGAGGTTTGGTCATGGCCACGGTGTAAGCGATTTCGCCGATGCGCGAAGCACCCAGCTCGATCACCGCCGCCGTGTGTTCCGGGGCCAGTTCCAGCAGGGTCAGCGGAGCGCCGAAATCATTGTTCAGGTTGCCACGGGTCGCCAGGACCGGGCCGCGCGTGCGCAGGATGCCGGCGAGTAATTCCTTGACGGTGGTTTTGCCGCTGGAGCCGGTGATCGCCGCCACCGGCTTGGTGAAAGCGGCGCGGTTCAGGGCACCCAGTTGGCCGAGGGCCAGGCGGGTGTCGGCCACCAGCAATTGCGGCAGCGTCGAGTCAGCGACTTCGCGCTGCACCAAGGCACCGGCAGCGCCCTTGGCGGCGACGTCATTCAGATAGTCATGACCATCAAACGTAGGGCCGGCCAAGGCGACAAACAGTTGCCCGGGCTTGATTGTCCGGCTGTCGATACTCACGCCGTCAAAGCTGCAATCAGCCGACAACACACGGGCCGACAATGCCTGGGTCAGTTCGCTGAATTTCAGAGCCTTAAGCATGGGCCACCTCCCATGCGGTCAAGGCGTGATCGGCCTCGACCAGATCGGAGAAAGCGTGACGCTCGCCGTTGATTTCCTGGTAGTCCTCGTGACCTTTGCCGGCCAGTACCACCACGTCGTCAGCGCTGGCGCTGGCGATCAATTGGGCGATGGCTGCACCGCGACCGGCAACGAAAGTGGCCTTGGTCGCCTCTTTGAAGCCGACACGAATATCATCGAAAATCTGGCTTGGGTCTTCGCTGCGCGGGTTGTCGTCAGTGACGAGCACACCATCGGCCAGGCGCTCGACGATTTCAGCCATCAGCGGGCGCTTGCCGCGATCGCGGTCACCGCCACAGCCGAACAGGCACAGCAACTTGCCCTTGGCATGGGGACGCAGGGCCAGCAGGATTTTTTCAAGGGCGTCCGGCGTGTGGGCGTAATCGACCACCACCAGCGGCTGAGTACCGCCACCAAGGCGCTGCATGCGACCGGCCGGGCCTTCCAGCTTCGGCAGCACCCGCAGGATCTCGTCCAGGGCGTAATCCAGGCCGAGCAAGGCGCCGATGGCGGCCAAGACGTTGCTCAGGTTGAAACGTCCGAGCAAGGTGCTGCGCAAATGGTGCTCGCCCTGGGGCGTGACCAAGGTGGCGCGCACGCCTTCGTCATCAAAGGTGGCTTCACGGCAATACAGGTAGGCGCTGGCGTCTTCCAGGCTGTAGCTGATCAGGCGACCGTCACCTTTGGCGGCGGCCAGTTGGCGACCGAATTCGTCGTCCAGGTTGACGACGCGGCACTTCAGGTCATTCCAGGCAAACAGCCGGGCCTTGGTGGCGGCGTACGCCTCCATGGTGCCGTGGTAATCCAGGTGATCGCGGGACAGGTTGGTCATCACCGCCACGTCGAACGCCAGGGCAGTGACGCGGCCCTGGTCCAGACCGTGGGACGAGACTTCCATGGCAACTGCCTTGGCACCGGCCTTTTTCAGGTCGGCCAGGGTCGCTTGCACGGCAATCGGGTTGGGCGTGGTGTGCAGGCCGCTTTGCAGCGCGCCATAGAAACCAGTGCCCAGGGTGCCGACGATGCCGCAATGCTGGCCCAGCAGGTCAAGCGCCTGGGCGACCAGTTGGGTCACGCTGGTCTTGCCGTTGGTACCGGTCACGCCCACCAGGTTCAGGGTGCGGCTCGGGTCGCCATAAAAGCGCCCGGCGATGTCCGACAACTGCGCCGCCAGGCCCTTGACCGGAATCAAAGGCACGTCGGTGATCGGCAACACGGTGGCGCCTTCCACTTCATAAGCCACTGCCGCAGCGCCGCGCTTTAATGCATCGGCGATATGGTCACGGCCGTCGAACTTGCCACCCGGCACTGCCAGGAACAGGTCACCGGCACGCACGTTACGGCTGTCCAGGGTCAACTCGCGAATCAGCAGGTCGCGGCCAGCGTGGGCAAAAATCTTGTTCAGGCTAAGAGACATCAGCCGCGCCCTCCATTGGCTTTTGCAGCAGCGGCCGGCGGTCCGGCATTCGCTTGTTGGGTCGCCGGCAGGTTGTCCGGGGTGATGTTCATCAGGCGCAGCGTCCCGGACATCACTTTGCTGAACACCGGCGCCGATACCAGGCCACCGAAGTAGCCGGCCTTGCTCGGCTCATCGATCACCACGACGATGGCGTAACGCGGATCGCTCATCGGGCCGAAGCCTGCGAACAGCGAGCGATAGGAGTTTTCGGCGTAGCCCTTGGTACCCACGGCGGTTTTACGCGCAGTACCGGACTTGCCTGCCACGTGATACGCCGGCACCTGGGCACGGAATACGCCGCGCGGGGCTTCGATCACTTGTTGCAGCATGCCTTGCATGGTCTTGGCGACGTTTTCCGGGATCACCTGGGTCGCAGGCGGTGCCGCGTCCAGGTGGATCAGGCTCAGCGGCACCATGCGACCGTTGTTGGCCAGTACCGAGAAGGCGTGGGCCAGCTGGATCGCGGTGACCGACAGGCCATAACCGTAGGAAAGCGTGGCCGTCTCGGCCTTTTTCCAGTCGCGGTAGTTCGGCAGGTTGCCCACACGCTCGCCCGGGAAGTCGAGGCCGGTGGGTTGCCCCAGGCCGACTTTCTGTGCGAGGTGGTAGATGGCTTCGCCGCCGATATCGAAGGCGACCTTACTCATGCCCACGTTACTGGAGTTGATCAGGATACCTGTCAAATCCAGCACCGGACCTTCGGTGCGCGACACGTCACGAATGGTGTATTTGCCCAACTGCAGGGTGCCCGGGTAAACCTCGACCTTGTCGGCCGGCTTCCAGCGCCCGGTTTCCAGGGCGGCACTCATGGAGATGGCTTTCATGGTCGAACCCGGCTCGAACACGTCGATCATGGCGCGGTTGCGCATCATCGCCGGTTGCAGGTTGCGACGGTTGTTGGGGTTGTAGGTCGGCTGGTTGACCATGGCGAGAATCTCGCCGGTCTTCACGTCCATGATCACCAGGCTGCCGGCTTTCGCGCCGTTCTCGATGATGGCGTTACGCAGCTCACGGTTGGCCAGGTATTGCAGGCGCAGGTCAATCGACAACGCCAAGGGCTTACCGGCCTTGGCGTTTTTGGTGACCTGGACATCCTTGATCAGTCTGCCGCGCCGATCCTTGATGACCTGTCGTTTGCCGGGAACCCCGGCCAGCCATTCGTCGTAGGCAAGCTCGACGCCTTCGCGACCGTGATCATCAATGTCGGTGAAGCCCACCATATGGGCAGTGGTTTCGCCGGCCGGGTAGAAACGCCGAAATTCCTCGATGCCATAGACACCGGGGACTTTAAGGTCGAGCACTTGCTGGCCTTGTTCGGGGGTGAGCCCGCGAACCAGGTAGATGAATTCTTTATTGGCCTGAGCTTCAAGGCGTTCGCTCAGGGCTTTCGGGTCCTGGCCCAGGGCGGCAGCCAGTTGCGGCCACTTGTCCTTGGCGGTCTGCATTTCCTTGGCGTTGGCCCACAGCGTGGTCACCGGGGTACTGACGGCCAGGGGCTCGCCGTTACGGTCGGTGATCAGGCCGCGGTGCGCAGGGATCGGGATATGACGCAGGCTGCGGGCGTCGCCCTGGCCGATCAGGAAGTCACGGTCTACCACTTGCAGGTCGACAATCCGCCAGGCAATCGCGCCCACCATCACTGCCAGCAACCCCATCACTACACGGAAACGCCATGGGTAGAGTGCGCCCTCAAGTTTCATCATGGCGCCACCATGCGGACTTCTGCAGCGCCCGGGATGTGCATCTTCAGTTGTTCAGTGGCCAGCACTTCGATGCGGCTGTGGGCGGTCCAGGTGCTTTGCTCGAGGATCAAACGGCCCCACTCCGCCTGCGCCTTGTCGCGCACACTCAACTCCCCGTACAGGGTATTGAGCAGTTGGCGGTTGTAGTGGGCGCTGTAGGACACCGCAATTGCGGACACCAGCACGCCAATAAACAACAGCAACATAAAGAAGCTGCCGCCCGGGAGGGGCTTGGCGAAAAGCTTGCTCACCGCAACTTCTCCGCAACGCGCATGACAGCGCTACGGGCACGTGGGTTGGCCTTGAGTTCGGCTTCGGAAGCGAACTGCGCTTTGCCATGGATTTTGATTTTCGGCACAAAGGCTTCGTAACGTACCGGCAGGTTGCGCGGCAGGTTGTCGGATTCGCCCTTGACCAGACGACGCATGAACAATTTGACGATGCGGTCTTCCAGGGAGTGGAAGCTGATCACCACCAGGCGACCACCCACTTCCAGCGCATCCAGAGCGGCTTCGAGGCCGGCTTCCAGATCGCCCAATTCGTTGTTGACGTGAATACGCAGGCCCTGGAACGCGCGGGTCGCCGGGTTCTTGCCCTTTTCCCACGCAGGGTTGGCGACTTTCAGCACTTCGGCCAGGTCGGCGGTGCGTTCGAACGGCTGGATTTCCCGGCGCTCGACCACGGCACGCGCCATGCGGCCGGCGAAGCGCTCTTCGCCGTATTCCTTGAACACACGGGTGATTTCTTCGTGGGGTGCGGTGGCGATGAACTGCGCGGCGCTGATGCCACGGCTTGGGTCCATGCGCATATCCAGCGGGCCATCGTTCATGAAACTGAAGCCGCGCTCAGGGTCGTCCAGCTGGGGCGAAGACACGCCCAGATCCAGCAGAACCCCGGCCACCTTGCCTGCCATGCCCCGCTCGGCGACTTCTGCGCCGAGCTCGGCAAAGCTGCGCTGCACAACGACAAAGCGGCCGTCTTCGGCCGCTAGCGCTTGCCCGGTGGCAATCGCTTGAGGGTCTTTGTCGAACCCGAGGAGCTTTCCGTCCGAGCCAAGCTGGCTGAGGATCAGCCGACTGTGCCCGCCTCTGCCAAAGGTGCCATCCAGATAGCAGCCATCCGCGCGTACGGCGAGAGCCTCAACGGCTTCGTCAAGCAGTACGGTGATGTGGTTAAAGCCGCTATCAATAGTCACAGGATCAAATCACGCAGTTCATCAGGCATGGCGCCCGGTTGTTGAATAGCAGCCAGGTCAGCTGCAGAAACAGCATCCCAGGCATCTTCGTCCCACAATTGGAACTTGTTCAGTTGGCCTACCAGCATTGCGCGCTTGTCCAGCTTGGCGTAGTCGCGCAGACGCGGTGGAACCAGGAAACGACCACTGCCATCGAGTTCGAGGTCGACGGCATTACCAATCAGCAAACGTTGCAGGCGGCGGTTCTCTTCACGCAGGGAAGGCAGCGCACGCAACTTGGTTTCAATCAGCTCCCACTCATCGAGCGGGTAAACACATAAACAAGGGTCAACGGCATCGATGGTGATGATTAACTGTCCGGAACTTCGCGAAATCAGCTCGTCACGATACCGGCTCGGCATGGCGAGACGGCCTTTTGCATCGAGACTGATAGCGTTAGCTCCGCGAAACACAGATGCGTTTCTCCAAATTTTAGCGTTTTACGTTCAAAAAACCCACTTTGTGCCACTTTCCGCCACTTGCGCACACTATAGGAATGCGCCCACCACACCGTCAAGGCGCGGATTCAAGGAAAAGCCTTACAGAACGGAGATTTAGGAGAGTAAAGGGAGGAGAAACGAGAGTTCGACGGCGATTTTGACTCGACAACGCCAAATAGCTCAAAGAGCTAGGGCTTAAAGTTAAAGTAATTTATTAAGAGTAAGATTTTTTCGGTATTACGAAGACGCATCTGCTAATGATTCAGCAGGGAGGGATTCTCGCGTTACTACCAGGTTCCTGCCCGAGATTCGGACAGAAGGAAAAAAGGTGGAGAGTCGATCTGTAAGCCGGGTTCTGTCTTGAACAGTCATTCGTCTACGATGGCCATCACTGGACATCTTTAGCAACCTACCCGGTCCCAGCGCGGGCCACGCCTTGGGACCCTATTTGGTCTTGCTCCAAGTGGGGTTTACCTAGCCACGAACTGTTGCCAGTCGTGCGGTGCGCTCTTACCGCACCTTTTCACCCTTACCGGTACCGAAGTACTTAGGCGGTTATTTTCTGTGGCACTTTCCGTAGGCTCACGCCTCCCAGGCATTACCTGGCACTTCGCCCTATGGAGCCCGGACTTTCCTCCCCCCTCTAATTTTCATAGAAGGCAGCGACTGTCCAATCGACTCTCCGCCGCGCAGGTTAACGGCACGGCGGCCTTAGAACAAGTATTAAAAGACACTAATGCCATCATGTTCAGACGGAGTGCAGGCTGAAAGCCGGAACTATTCGCTCTTTTGTTTATCCAGCGCGACTTGATACAACACGTTCTTGCGCACACCGGTAATTTCCGCAGCCAGGGCCGCCGCACGCTTCAATGGCATCTCCTTAAGCAGCAGATCCAGAATGCGCATCGCCTCACTGCCCACGGCGTCTTCACTTTCCGGCGCCGACCAGCCCGCCACCAGCACCACGCATTCGCCACGTTGCTGATTGCTGTCGCCTTCGACGAACGCACGCAGCTCTTCCAGCGGCAGGCCCTTGAGGGTCTCGAAGGTCTTGGTTATTTCCCGCGCCAGCAGCGCCAGGCGATCGCCACCGAACACCAGCTCCATGTCTTGCAGGCACTCAAGGATGCGGTGCGGGGCTTCGTAGAAAATCAGCGTGCGCGGCTCTTCCTTTACCAGTTCCAGGCGCGCCCGGCGCCCGACTGCCTTGGCCGGCAGGAAGCCTTCAAAGATAAAACGGTCCGATGGCAAGCCAGCCGCCGACAATGCCGCAATCAGCGCGCACGCTCCCGGAACAGGCACTACATTGATACCAGCAGCCCGCGCCTGGCGAACCAGGTGATAACCGGGATCGGAAATCAGCGGTGTACCCGCATCCGAGATCAAGGCCACATCATCGCCCGCCAACAACCGGGTGATGAAACGACTGCCTTCTTCACGCTCGTTATGCTCATGGCACGCGGCCAGGGGTGTTGGAATGCCAAAATGCTGCATCAACCGCTGGGAGTGCCGGGTGTCTTCGGCGGCGATCAATTTTACGTCGCGCAACACTTTCAGCGCCCGCGCACTGATGTCGTCCAGGTTGCCAATGGGCGTCGCCACGACAAAAAGCGAGCCTGCAGTGGAATTCAAAGGACCTGGAGCAGTCAAAGCGCACACCTCGATGATTGGCAAAAGCCACATTGTAGCGCGTAGACGCCTTGAAAATATGCCCTCCGGGCGGGCTCCATTTCAGCCATCTGTAGGCTGTTGCAACATTTACACGACCTAAATAGACGGTTTCACGCCAGTAACATCGCGCCCCGGCCAGTGCTTGGGTACAATTCCACGCTAATTTGATCGGTATCAGGAACACTTACATGATCGCTTGCCTGCGGCTGTTCTCTGCCCTCTGCCTCGCTGCCCTGTTGGCGGCTTGCGCCAGCTCGCCCTCGTCCAGCCTTGGCGACCTCCCCCGGACCCCGGATGCCAGCATCGAGCAACTGCTCGAACAGGCGACTTCGGCCAAGACTCCGGAAAAAGCCGCGCTGTTGCGCTTGAGCGCGGCAGACCTGGCGTACCACCAAAACAACCCGGCACGCTCGGCGCAAATTCTTGCCCAAGTGCCGCTGGACGTCCTGAAACCGGCGGCGCAGGTATTTGCCAGCACCTTGTCGGCTGAACTGGCGATGGCTCGCAACCAGCCCAAGGCCGCGTTGACGGCGTTGAACCACCCGAGCCTGCAAAGCCTTAAGGAACTGCCGCCTGAACAGCAGATCCGTACCGGCACTGTGCATGCCCGCGCCTATGAGGCCGACGGCCAGACCCTGGCCGCCGCCCGCGAGCGTGTCGCCATGGCACCGCTGCTCTCCGGTGACGCCTACAACAGCAACCACGAAGCTATCTGGGCATTGATTGCCGCCCTGCCTGCCGAACAGTTGCAAGCCACCGGCAACCCGACGCTGGACGGCTGGATCAGCCTGGCCCAGGCGGTCAAGAGTGCCGGCACCCTTGAGCAACAACAGGCAGCCATCGACACCTGGCGCGCCCAGAACCCTGGCCACCCGGCGGCCTCGCAACTGCCGCAGCCGCTGACCAAGCTCAAGCAACTGGCCAGCCAGCCGCTGAACAAGATCGCCCTGCTGCTGCCGCAGGAAGGCCCGTTGGCCGGCGTTGCCAAAGCGCTGCGTGAAGGCTTCATGGCCGCGCACTACCAGGCTGAACAAGCCGGGCAGAAGCCGCCGGTGATCGAGTTCTATGACAGCTCGCGCCTGACCTCCATCGACGACTTCTACGCCAAGGCCCAGGCCGCCGGCGTGCAACTGGTGGTCGGCCCGCTGGAAAAACCGCTGGTCAAGCAACTCAGCGCCCGCCCGCAATTGCCTATCACCACCCTGGCCCTGAACTACAGCGAAGCCGACCAGAACCCGGCGCAACTGTTCCAGTTCGGCCTGGCCGCTGAAGACGAGGCCCGCGAGGTATCCCGTCGCGCCCGCGCCGACGGCCTGCACCGCGCCGCTGCCATGGTGCCGAGAGGCGAATGGGGCGAGCGCGTCTACAAAGCCTTCCGTCAGGATTGGGAAGCCAATGGCGGCACCGTGGTAGGCGTTGAATACGTCGACCAGCCGGTAGCCCTGGCCCAGCAGATTGCCGACCTGTTCCAGCTGCGCAAAAGCGAAGGCCGCGCCAAGAGTCTGCAAAGCACGGTAGGTACGGATGTTTCCGCACAGCCGTCGCGCCGCCAGGACATCGAGTTCATCTTCCTGGCCGTAACCCCGCAACTGGCCCAGCAGATCAAGCCGACCTTGAACTTCCAGTACGCCGGTGATGTGCCGGTGTATGCGACGTCCCACGTATTCAGCGCCAGCGGCGACAAGAACCAGTACCTGGACATGACCAACGTCATGTTCTGCGAAACCCCTTGGCTGCTGAATACCACCGACCCGCTGCGCAACCAGGTCGCCGCCCAATGGCCACAAGCCAACGGCAGCCTGGGCCGCCTGTACGCGATGGGCGTTGACGCCTACCGCCTGGCACCACGCCTGGGGCAACTCAAGGCGCTGCCGGACACTCGCGTTGACGGTCTTTCCGGCAGCCTCGGCATCGGTGCCAGCCAGCGCGTTGATCGCCAGATGCCATGGGCGAAGTTCGTGGGCGGTGATATCCAGCGCCTGCCTGACACCCCGCGCTGATGCCCGAGCGGTCAAGCGCACAAAGCGGCAGGGACGCCGAACTTCAAGCTCTCGAATACCTGCAACAACAGGGTCTGCGCCTCCTGGCGCAGAACTGGTTGTGCAAGCGCGGCGAGCTTGATCTGGTCATGCTTGACGGCGATACAGTAGTATTTGTCGAAGTCCGCTACAGAAAACACGCACAATGGGGTGGCGCACTCGCCAGTATCGACAGGCGCAAGCGCCAGAAGCTGATACTCGCCGCGCAGTTTTTCCTGCTCAAGGAGCGTCGCTGGGCCGATCACCCCTGCCGTTTCGATGTGGTTGCCATAGAAAGCACTCCCCGGGGAACAGCCGATCTGAACTGGCTGCAAGATGCCTTTGACAGCTGATTCGCCGGACATCTACACCGCACACTTTTGCTCTTTGCTTTGCGGGCTGCACATTCCTGTGCCAAACAGCCGCGCTACTTAAGGTCACACAGATGGACATGCAATCCCGAATTCGCCAGCTTTTCCAGGCCAGCATCGATACCAAGCAACAGGCGATGGACGTACTTGCACCGCACATCGAGCAAGCCAGTCAGGTCATGGTCAACGCCTTGCTCAACGAAGGCAAAATGCTTTCGTGCGGCAACGGCGGTTCGGCCGGCGATGCCCAGCATTTCTCCTCCGAGCTGCTCAACCGCTTCGAGCGTGAGCGCCCGAGCCTGCCGGCCATCGCCCTGACCACCGACACCTCGACGATCACCTCGATCGCCAACGACTACAGCTACAACGAAATCTTCTCCAAACAGATTCGCGCCCTTGGCCAGCCGGGCGACGTACTGCTGGCGATCTCCACCAGCGGTAACTCGGCGAACATTATTCAAGCGATCCAGGCCGCACATGATCGTGAAATGATTGTCGTAGCATTGACCGGACGCGATGGCGGCGGCATGGCCTCGCTGCTGTTGCCCGAAGACGTGGAAATTCGCGTCCCGGCCAATGTCACCGCACGTATTCAGGAAGTCCACCTGCTGGCGATCCACTGCCTGTGCGATCTGATCGACAGCCAACTGTTCGGGAGTGAAGAATGACCGTTAAACGCCTTAGCCTATTGGCAATCACGCTGTGCCTAGGCATCAGCGGCTGCAGCTCGGTAATCGAAGCGAGCCGCGACACGCCTATCCAGGACGATAAAGGCACCCGCACTTTCGGCAGCAAAATCGACGACTCGCTGATCGAAACCAAGGTTTCCGTCAACGTTTCCAAGGCCGCTCCGGACTTGGGCAACGGCGCTTCGCGCATCGTGGTCGTAAGCTTCAACGGTGTGGTACTGCTCACCGGTCAAACCCCGCGCGCCGACCTGAAGGCCCAGGCTGAACAAGCCGCCGCTACCGTTCAACGGGTCAAGAAGGTTCACAACGAACTGCAGGTGATGGACCCGATCACGCTGCTGGCAATCAGCAACGATGCCCTGCTGACCACCAAGATCAAGACGCAGATGCTGACCGACAACGCGATCCCGGGCTCACGGATCAAGATCGTCACCGATAACGGCATCGTCTACATGATGGGCCTGCTGACCCAGGCAGAAGCCACCCGCGCCGCCAACCTGGTACAAGGCGTGTCGGGCGTACAGAAGATCGTGAAGCTGTTCGAATACATCGACTGATGTAAGCAAACAGCCACAAAAAAGGGCGCCGTGCATTGACTGCACGGCGCCCTTTTTATTGGCTGGCGATTACTGGTACTGCTGGTACGGGTTGCCCTGGAACTGGTTGTTCTGCTGCGGCGCCTGTTGCTGCTGGGCGCCTGGCTGACCGTATTGCTGGCCAGGGATCGGGCCAAGGTTGACCTCTACACGACGGTTCTGGGCACGGCCATTGACGTCGGCGTTGCTGGCGATCGGGTTATCCGGGCCGGCACCGCGAGCACTCAGGTTGGTCGGGCTCACACCTTGGGACGTCAGGTAATTGGCCACGCTTTGCGCACGACGCTGGGACAGGTCCATGTTGAGCTGACGGGTACCGGTGCTGTCGGTATAGCCAACGATCTGGATGGTGTTCTGGTTGAACTGCTTGAGGGAGTTCGCCAGGTTGTTCAGCGGCGTGTAGAAGCTGCTGGAGATCGCGTCCGAGTTGGTGGCGAAGGTGATGTTACCCGGCATGATCAGCTTGATCTGATCACCCTGGCGCTGCACCTCAACCCCGGTATTGGCCATGCTTTCGCGCAGTTTCTTTTCCTGCTGGTCAGCGTAGTAGCCATAACCTGCGCCGCCCAGGCCCGCAACGGCAGCGCCGATCAGCGCACCCTTGCCGCGGTTGTTGTGGTCGATGGCAGCACCCGCCAACGCACCGGCCAGGGCACCCAGGCCACCGTACTTGGCGGTGTTGCTCACACCCGAAGAGCCACCACCCTGTGCCTGGCTGCCGTCATAAGGATTAGGTGAAGCGCAGCCCGACAACAGGGCTACGGCAGTAGCGACAACAAGCAGACGACGAGAAGTGAACATGAAGGAAGCTCCTACTTTTGCATTCTGTGATGCAGAGGACATTGGCAATGGACCTGTGCCGAGCTTGGAACACGACAAACGGTAAAAATTCCATGCCCGGCCAACGCTGTGCACAGTGAAACCCTAGCAGAGACTTCCTGAACGGTAATTGTCATTTTATCTATAAGGTTCGTCTGATAGTCGCCACTTGGTATCCGAAAAAATACCCGGTTTTTGCTTCACGCCCTCACGAACGGATTCTCACGCATTTCATCTCCCAGGCGCGTGTCCGGACCGTGCCCGGCCACCACTACCGCCGCCTCATCCAGGGTGTAGAGCCGTTGCTTGATCGAGCGCACGATGGTCGCCTGGTCACCGCCCCACAAATCCGTACGCCCCACGCCACGCCGAAACAGGGTGTCACCGGCAATCAGCAGCTTGGCATCGGCGAACCAGAAACTCATCGAGCCGGGAGTGTGTCCAGGTGTGTGCAACGCCACGCCACAGCCACAGGCCAGCTCTTCTTCATCCTCCAACCAGCGATCCGGCGACGGCACGGGTGTGTACGGCACACGAAACATCTGGCACTGCATTTCCAGGTTGTCCCACAGAAACTGGTCTTCCTTGTGCAAGTGCAAGGTGGCGCCGGTCTTTTCCTTCAACTGCCCGGAGGCCAGGAAATGATCGAGATGGGCATGGGTGTGAATGATGCTGACCACTTTCAGGCCCAGCGCCTCGAGCCGCGCCAGGATCAACTCATGGTTGCCACCCGGGTCGACGACGATGGCTTTTTTGGTGACCGGGTCACCGATAATCGTGCAATTGCACTGCAACGGGCCGACCGGGAAGGTTTCGCGGATCAGCGCGGGGGACTGAATATTCATGGGCATTCCTGCAAATTCAAAGGCACACTCTTTTGTACTGCATCCTGGCGCACAGTATGTTCGACGATGCGCCCGATCCGAAAGCGCACGAGTATCAAACCCGCCAACTGCTAAGCTACTCTGGCGCCCGTCATACAACGCGCAACCTAGAGCGCTTGGAGTGGGACTCATGGCGACCCTCAGCCCATTGATCATCTGCGAACACTGCGATTGCGTGTATGAAAAAGTCACGCTCGCCAAACATCAGAAGACCCTCTGCACCCGCTGCGCAGGCGTGCTCCAGCGCTACAACGGGCTGTCGGTGGAACAACGCCTGGCCCTGACCCTGACCGCCGCCGTGCTGTGGGTTTTTGCCAACTTCTACCCGGTGATGAGCATCAGCCTGCAAGGCCTGAAAAGCAGCGCGACCTTATGGGATTCAGTGGTGGCGCTGGCCCAGGGCCCGATTACCTTCATCGCGCTGGTGGCCGCGATTTCCATCATCATCGCGCCGGTATTCCAACTGCTGCTGTTGATCTGGGTGTTGAGCTTCGCGATGAAAGGCCAGCGCTCGCCAGCGTTCAAGCTGTGCATGCGCTGGCTGGAAGCCCTGCGCCCCTGGAGCATGCTGGAAGTCTGCCTGCTCGGCGCCATGGTGGCGGTGTTCAAACTCGCGGGCATGCTGGATGTATTGCCCGGCACCGGACTGTTTGCCCTGGCCGCCCTCAGCCTGTTGCTGATCCGCATTGCCGGGCGTGATATTCGCGACCTGTGGGACATTCTATGAGCCGTCCACCAACCGCCAGCGAGCTGAACCTGTGCCTGTGCCACAGCTGCGGCCAGGCCTGCGACGTCAGCGAGAGCCCTGACGAATGCGAGCGTTGCGGCGCGCCGCTGCATCGGCGCAAGACCCATTCGCTGACCCGCACCTGGGCCTACATGCTCACGGCGCTGGCGTTTTACGTGCCCGCCAATTTGCTGCCCGTGATGAACACCACCATGCTCGGCTCGGGCGCCGACAGCACCATCATGAGTGGCGTGCTGGAGTTCTGGCAGCACGGCGCATGGGACATCGCCCTGATCATTTTCATCGCCAGCATCGCGGTGCCGGGTATCAAGTTCGTGGCGCTGACGCTGCTGCTGGTCAGCGTACAACGCAATAACCAGTGGGCACGCAAGGAGCGCTCGAAGCTGTTTCGTTTCGTCGAGGTCATCGGCTACTGGTCGATGCTGGATGTGATCGTAGTGGCGCTGGTAGCCGCCCTGGTGCGGTTCCAGGCCCTGGGCACCATCGAGCCGCGCCTGGGGATTTTATTCTTTGGCTTGGTGGTCGTATTTACCATGCTGTCGGCAATGAGTTTCGATCCGCGCCTGATCTGGGAAAACCCACACAACGAGGAGATGCCGGATGGCGTCGCAAACCACTGACAAACCGGGGCCTGCGGGCCAACCCGCGATCAAGACACGGCGCTTCAGCGTGTCGCTGGTGTGGATCGTGCCGATTGTCGCGGTGCTGGTGGGCATTTCGCTGGTGGTGCACAGCATCCTTCAGCAAGGGCCGAGCATTACCATTACCTTCAAGACCGGCAGCGGCCTGACCGCCAACAAGACCGACGTCAAATACCGCAACGTGGTGATCGGCCAGGTGACTGACGTGGAGTTGAGCGACGACCAGAAAAGCGTCAACGCCACCATCAAACTGTCCAAACAGGCCGAAAGCTTCACCCGTGAAGATTCGCAGTTCTGGGTGGTTCGCCCGCGTATCGGCGCAGGGGGCGTTTCCGGCATCGACACGCTGCTCTCCGGGGATTACATCGGTGCCGACATCGGCCAGTCCGATACCCGCGCCACCCAGTTCACCGGCCTGGAAAACCCGCCGCCCATTACCTATGGCGAGCCTGGCAAACGCTTCACACTGCATACCCAGGACTTGGGCTCACTGGATATCGGCTCCCCCGTCTATTACCGCAAGATCCCGGTTGGCCAGGTAGTGGCCTATGCCCTGGACGCCGACGGCAAAGGCGTGAACATCGACGTGTTCGTACACGCGCCGAATGACGCCTACGTCACCGAGAACACTCGTTTCTGGAACGCCAGCGGGATCGACGTGAGTGTAGGCGCCAACGGGTTTGCACTGAAAACCGAATCCTTGTCCTCGATGCTGGTGGGCGGCATCGCCTTCATCGCCCCGCCCTACAGCCCCAACGACAAGCCGGCCGACGAAGAACACTCCTACGAACTGTTCGCCGACCAGCAAACCGCGCTGGCCCCGCCCAATGGCAAGGCGCAATACCTGAACCTGCGTTTCGATCAGGCCTTGCGCGGGCTCACGGTGGGCGCGCCGGTGGAGTTCCTGGGAATCGAGTTCGGCAAGGTGGTATCGATCAACCTGGATTTCGACGAGAAAAAACGCAGCTTCCCGGTCAACGTCGGCATCGTGATCTACCCACAGCGCCTCGGCGAAGCCAACACCAAAATGCTCACCGTCTTGAAGCATGACCCCAACGACGAAGCCGGCGGCGTGCGCCTGATGGGCAGCTTCATCGAGCACGGCCTGCGCGCCCAGGCCCGCAGCGGCAACCTGCTCACCGGCCAGCTTTACATCGCCCTGGACTTCTTCCCGAAGGCCGACAAAGTCGTGTTCGACCCGAACCAGCGCCCCGTGAGTATTCCGACCATTCCCGGCAACCTGGAGCAACTGCAGGAAAAACTCGAAGGCATCGTCAACAAGATCAACCAACTGCCCATCGAGCGAATTGCCGGCAACCTGGACGGCAGCCTGGTGGAACTGCGTAAAGGCCTGGGCCAGTTCAACGCGAAGACACTGCCGAGCGTGCAGAACACCCTGGCCGATGTGAGTAAAACCTTGCAGTCCGCCAGTTCGACCCTGGCCGAGGATTCCCCGCAACGGGAACAGTTGACCCAGACCCTGGATGAACTGAGCCGCATGTCGCGCTCCCTGCGAGAGCTCTCGGATTACCTGGCACGCCATCCCGAATCGCTGATTCGCGGTCGCCCCGACAACGCTGCGCCATCGGACCTGCAAGGGCCGCCGCGCAAATGACCACAGGAGCAACCACCATGGCTTTCCCGCTGAAGATCACGCTGATCACCGGGTTGCTGCTGCTTGCGGCGTGCCGCAGCGAGCCGATTCAATTTCACACCCTGACCCCGGTGCAGCGCAGCGCGGCGTCACTGGCCGCAGGGGGTGAGATTCGCATTGAAAGCATCACCGTGCCGCCCCAGGTCGACCGACCGCAGATTGTCATCCGCCAGGGCGACAGCGGCGTGGCCATCCTTGAGACGCAATGGTGGGCCGCCAGCCTGGTGGATGAGTTGCGCAGCGCGCTGGTGGATCAACTTGCCAGTCACCGGAAAAACCTCGCGTTGCGCATTGAAGTGCAGCGCTTTGACTCGATCCCCGGGCAGTACGCCCTGCTCGACGTCAAATGGCGACTTCGCCAGACGGGCACTGATGAGCGCACGCCGCTGACGTGCCGTACGGTGGTGCAGTCGCCCTCGGGGCCGACCATTGATGACTTGGTGATTGCACAACAAAACAACGTCAAACGGTTTGCCGCACTGCTCAGCCAGGTCGCCGACACGTCATCGAGTGAATGCCCTGCAGCGCAGTAAACATTGATCCAAGGGATTGAGACATGCGCACATTCTGGAAGTGGTATTTGCAGTTGCTGGAAAATGATTTCAGCACCCAGGTCTTCGATAACGTGAAGAACCTGCTGGTGTGTGCGTTGCTGTTTGCCGCAGGTACCAACGCACTGGCCGGGAAACATGAGCTGTTCCTCGGCTTCCTGGCGTCCAGTGTGGCCGGATGGGGCTTGATCGTGGTTTCAAGCGCGCTGATGGTGCTGAATGTCAGCGACGGAATCCGCAGGCTCGCCAAGCTTCGTTATCACTTGGTCCTGCAACTGCTGCTTATCCTGGTGTATGTGATGGTGGCGGAACGGGTGGTGGAAATCGTCTGGGGTTTTCGATCCCATTGATCGAGGCGCCTAACCCAACAATCCCATTTCCTGGGCCCGTGCCACTGCCTGGGTGCGCCGTTCCACTCCCAGCTTGCTGTTGATATGGCTGGCGTGGGTTTTCACGGTGTGCAGGGAGATGAACAGCTGATTGCTGATTTCCTGGTTCGAGCAGCCTTGGGCAATCAGGTGCAGCACCGCCAGCTCGCGGGTGCTCAGGGTCTCAAGGGTGTGGGGGTTTTCAATCACCGCCACTTGCGGCAAGAGTGCCAGCAGGCTCTGGTTCAGCAGGCCATGGGGATCGCGCGAAAGCTGCTCCCGCGTCCAGTCCGGATAGCGCTCCAGCAGGCGCTGGAAAGGTTGCATCGCGCCACCCGCCGCGGCTTCAAGCGCCCGAACGAACACCGCACGGGCCAGCGTTTCCTGGCCTCCGTCCAGCAATAGCAATGCCTGCTGGGTCAACGCCATGAGGCTGATCATCTGCCGGCCGCTGTTATGGGCCTGGCGAGCCAGCTCGTCGAGCCGTTGCAGCGAGGCCGCCGGTTGATGACGGATGGCTTCAAGCGCCGCCTGCTGCAGCTCGATATGTTGCGGCAGGTGCGGGTGAAACTCCGGCGCGGCAGCAGCGTGTTCGCCGTTATAGGTTTGCCCCAGGCGCGTCAGCCAGGCGTCGGCCAAGTCGGTGCGGCCCTGGGCCAGCCACAGCTCGCATTTGACCAGGGTGATCATCGCCAGGTAGAAGATCGGCGGCACGTCCCAGATGTGCATCAAGCGCTCAGCCTCGGCCAGCTCGGCAAAGGCCATGGGGAAATCGCCACGGCGGCCTTCGAAGCTGGCGATCACGCAATGGCCGATCAGTACGCTGATATCCCGGCAGGCCCGCGCCTCGGTCAACCCGGCGCGCAGGCGAGCCAGCCCGGCCTCGGGCTGACAGCGCATCAGCAGCAGGTAACCTTCATACAACGCCAGGCGGGCACGCACGGCGTACAGCCTTTGCGGCGCCAGGCCTTGCAAGCGTTGCAGGCCCTGGCGCACTTCATCCAGGGAACGCAGGATCTCGCCGCGGGCCTGCAGCACCCGTGCGCGGTCGTAATGGGCCAATGCCTCGAACAACGGATTGCCGACCCGCTGCGCCAGTTCCAGGGATTCGCGATTCAGGCCACGGGCGCGCCACAGGTCGGCATCGACGATGGCCAGGTTGGACAGGGTCGACAGGCACATCAACCGCTGGCCATAACGCTTGTGGGGCAGGCTTTCCAGGGCTTCGCTGCAATACAGTTGGGTCAGCTCGCGATCGCCACGGCCCCGGGCGATGATCCCGCTGAGGGCCAGCCACTGGGCCAGCATCGACTTTTGCGCGGTGGCCGAAGGCGCCGGCAAGAATCGGCTGAGGTGGCTGGCCAGTTCCTGCGCAGCGTCCAGTTGGCAAGCAAGCCCCAAGGCCCAGCTGTAGAGCACGATCAGGCGTGG
Organism: Pseudomonas sp. Z18(2022); assembly: GCF_036346535.1. Classification (NCBI taxonomy): domain Bacteria; kingdom Pseudomonadati; phylum Pseudomonadota; class Gammaproteobacteria; order Pseudomonadales; family Pseudomonadaceae; genus Pseudomonas; species Pseudomonas sp. Z18(2022). Next base: position 204,296 of record NZ_JAOTOA010000007.1, on the reverse strand, counting down.
CGTGCTCATCAACAGGCTGTCGGGCAAGTCCATTTTCCAGCGCAGCAGCATGCCGACGTTTTGCTCCGCCAGCAGTTGTTCTTCGGAAAGGTTCTGTACCAGGTTTGCCGCCACATCCAGGTGGCCCGCACGCAGCGCCTGCTCCACCGCCTCGTCGATCAAGCCCTGAGCATTGAACCAGCGACAGGCCCGCAGGTGCAGGCTGGCCGCCGGCAATACGGCATTGCTCGCACGACGGGTGCGCAGCAGGTCGGAAAACAGATGGTGATAACGGTACCAATGGCCCTGCTCATCCAGCGGCACCAGGAATACCTGGTGGGCTTGCAGGTAGCGCAGGATTTCCGTGCTGTCGTGGGCTTCGCGCACGGCGTCGCACAGTTCGCTGCAAAAGCGCTCCTGGGAGGCGGTGTCGTAGAGAAACGCCTGGACTTCAGGGGGCAGGCAGTCGATGACCTCTTCCAAAAGGTAATCGCGGATCAGCCCTTCCCCGCCGTGCAAACCCTGGGGCAACGTGCCTTCGCTGCCGGCCTCGGAAGCCGCCAGCAGCCAGAAACGCAGGCCGGCCACCCAGCCTTCACTGCGCCGGATCAGGTTATCCAGGGCTTCGCCACGCAATGAACTGCTGTGGCGGTCCAGCAGGGCCAGGGATTCGGCATGGGTCAGGCGCAAATCCTGCTCGTGCAGTTCCAGCAAATGCCGGGACAAGCGCAGGCGCGCCAGGTGCCAGTCCGGGCGCTGGCGGCTGGTGACCAGCACCAGCAGGCCGTCGGGCAGATGATTGAGGAAAAATTGCAGGCAGCGATCGAGTACCGGGCCTTGCGCCAGATGATAGTCGTCCAGCACCAGCAACAGCGGAGACTGGGTGGACAGGTGCACCGTCAGTTCATCCAGCAGGCCGTCGAGCCACTCTTCAAACGCAAAGGGTTGATGCCGCTGGCGCATTTTCAGCAAGCCCAGGGACTGGGCGCCCAACTGCGGAAAGTATTGCTGCAAGCCGTCGAGCAGGCGCTCAAGGAAACGTCCCGGATCGTTATCGCGGGGGCTGAGCCCCAACCACAGGCTTTGCCAGTGGGCCGGCAGGCTCTGGCAGAACTCCACCGCCAGCGAACTCTTGCCGAACCCGGCCGGCGCGCTGACCAGCAACAGACGCCCGGCCAACCCTTCACTCAGCCGTTCGCACAGGCGCGGTCGCAACACATAGCCGTCAGGCAGTGGGGGTCGATAGAAGCGACCTTCCAGGGTCGGAATTACCGCGCTGGCAGGCCCTTGAATTCGGGACAGATCAGTCATCGCCGGGCTCTTGTAGAAGGCTGTTGTCGGCATTGCAGATGTCCGCAGACTAGCGGTAAAAGCGGCAGCTTTGTAGATCTTTGCAACAAATGTCTGAAAAAGACTACAACAAAAAATATCCGGCGGACCTGGCTCAAATATTCCAAACGCCCCAAATAAAAGGTGGGAGCCGGGCTTGCCCGCGATGGCGGTGTGTCAGTCGATACATCCGTTGACTGACACACCGCCATCGCGGGCAAGCCCGGCTCCCACATTCGAGGATGCGGCCTCGTTTACAGCACGTTAGCGAACACCATCTTGGCGCAGGGCCGCCGGGGTGAAGTCGCTGGTGGTGGCGGTGAAGCCGAAGTCATAGGCCTGTTTCTCTTCGTTCTTCATGCCCAGTGCCAGGTAGCGGCCGGACTGCAGGTCGTAGAGGGTTTCGAGGGCGTACCACGGCACTTGCTTGTCGTAGTAGTTCTCGGCATGGGCTTCAGCCACGCGCCACAGTTGGCCACGACCGTCGTAGTGGTCGATGACCGCGGCCTGCCAGGTGTCTTCGTCGATGAAGAAGTCACGCTTGGCGTAGATGTGGCGCTGGCCTTCCTTCAGGGTTGCAACCACATGCCACACACGACGCAGCTCGTAGCGAGCCAGGTCCTGGTTGATGTGGCCGGCCTTGATGATGTCGACATACTTGAGCTTCGGATCGTCGAGCTTGTAGCTGTTTTCGGCGATGTACAGTTCCTTCTTGCCTTCCAGTTTCCAGTCGTAGCGGTCCGGTGCACCGTTGAACATGTCGAGGTTGTCGGAGGTACGCAGGCCGTCGGCGGCGGTACCCGGGCCGTCATACGACACTTGCGGCGCCCGGCGCACACGGCGCTGGCCGGCGTTGTAGACCCACGCCGAACGCGGTTCTTTCACCTGGTCTAGAGTCTCGTGCACCAGCAGTACACCACCGGCCAGACGTGCCGGCGCGGTCACTTGCTGTTTGAAGTAGAACAGGATGTTGCCCGGGTTTTTCGGGTCGTAGTCCTTCATCTTGTCGCGGAACACGAACTGGTCGCGAAAGTACACCAGGCTGAACGAGCCGTTGGTCTGCGGCGTGGCCTGGGTCACCAGGCGGGTCACGCTGCCGCCGCGATAGCGGGTGATGTGGTTCCAGATGACTTCCACGCCGCTTTTCGGAATCGGGAACGGTACGGCGGTTTCGAAGTTTTCCAGGCCGTTGCCGCCGGACACCAGGTTGGTGCTGGTGGCGTTTTTCTTGATGGCAGCGAACACATCAGCCGGTACCGTGGCACCGCGATGGGTCGGGTAGACCGGCATCTTGAAGGTGTCCGGGTAGCGCTTGAACATCGCGTACTGCCCCGGCGCCAGCTTGTCCTTGTACTGCTCGACGTTCTGCGCAGTGATGATGAATTGCGGTTGTTCGCTGGCGTACGGGTTGGCCAGGAAGCCACGGGCATCCACGGCTCCGGCGTTGGTTGGCAATGGCGACCATTTAGGGATGGTGCCGGCCGCGTTGCCGGCCATTTCAGCGCCCATCGGCGTCAGGGTCGTGCCCAGCTTGGCGGCTTCATCCGCCGAGACTGCCGCCATGACGCTGCTCGCCATGATCGACAGCCCCAGCACACCCACCTGCAACAGATTTTTAGTTATTTTCATGTTCTGGTTCTTCCTTAAAACATACTGCTTAAAGAGAGTGTGCTTAGAAGTTCACGCCAACGCTTAAGGCGACAAAGTCGCGGTCGTCCACGGTGCTGAAGTCACCACCGAAGAAGTTGGTGTAGTTCAGACTCGCGGTGTAGGTGTTCTGGTATTCAGCATCCAGTCCGAGGCTGACCGCCTTGCGGCCTTCCTCGAAGTTGCCGCCAGGGCCAGGTGAGTAACCTTTGACGTCATGGGACCAGGCGACGTTGGGCTTGAGGTTTACACCGGCAAAGACGTCCGGGTATTCCCAGATCGCCCGGCCGCGGTAGCCCCAGGAAGTCGCCGTGGTGAAGCCATCATTGTTGCAGTTGGTATTCAGGCCATTGGCGTTAGGCAGGCCAGCGCCCTGGGCAGTGGAGTTGTTGAGCGCAGGGCACGCGCCGTTAGGCAGAGTACCTGGGCCGAACACCGGGTCCCGTCCGTAGCGAACTTTGGACTTACTCTCCAGCCCCCCCACATAGGTCATGCCGACTTCGCCCACCAGCGTCAGACGGCTGGCGCCCATGACCTGGTCGAAGAAGTGGGTGAACGTGGTTTGCAGTTGGGTGATTTCCTTGCGGCGGTAGCCATCCAGGTCCTGCCCCGGAACCCCTTTCAACAGCGAGGCGTTGCCCAGCAGCGGCCCGCCCAAAGGCACCACGCCGGCATACAGGATGTCGGTAGAGTTCAACTGCACCGGCGCATTCGGCCGATAGCTCAATTCACCGCTCCACGCCGTACCGGTAGGCAAGGTGGTGGAGAAACTCAAACCGTAGAGACGAATGTCTTCAGGGTAATCAATAAAGTAGTTGGAGTTCCCCGCCACAACCAACGGCGCAAGCGCACCAAAAGGTCCTAGCCCACCCGCCCTGATGCCGTCATAAACCGACTGCGGAGCACCATGTGCACTGAATATCGGTGCACGGCTGTGATAGTTCATGAAATACGCGCCGAACTCGGTATCAAGCGGCTCAAAGTTGTAGTGCAGGGCCACACCAAACTGGCCGCTATCCCGTGCATTGTCGTTCGGTCCACGGCGTACCAGTACACCCTCGTTGTTTACATCTACCCCGTTTCTTGCGAGCAGCGGCAACGTGAGCCCTGGAACCGGAATCGTCGAGCGCTTGTTCAGCACCCGCAAGTTGTCGTTACAGCCGGTGGTAACAATGTCTGGCTGCGAGAAAAATGTGCCGCAGTTGTCCGTAACGGTCTTGTCCCAACCAATCTGATAAAAGCCTTCGGCCGACAGGTTGTCGGTCAAGGTCTGAGACAGGTAGAACATGTTGACCGGAATCAGGCCTTCCTTGATCTCGGCCCCCGGGCGACGGAACGCGGCCACGTCGATCGGGTTGATGGCGTTGATACCGCCACCAATGAAGGTGCTCTCGCCCCAGCTCACGACCTGCTTGCCCAACCGCACGGAACCCGGCTCATCGCCAATCGCGTAGTTGTGGTAGACGAAGGCGTCGAGAATCTGCCCGCCGGAAGAGCGGGCGCCTGTCGGGCGGTTGTTGTCGCTGATGTTCTTGAAGTCGAGGTCGTCGTCTTTGAGCTTGAAGTCATACCAGTACTTGCCCCGGACAAACACGCCGGTGTCGCCGTATTTCAACTCGAGGTCATGGATACCCTTGAAGATCTTCGAGAAGGAATCGCCCTTGTCAAAGTTCAGGTGACCGTCATCCGAGGTTTGCGACAACCCCCTGCCGCCGTTGTTGACGCCAATCAGGTCTTTGTTGCGACCCGCCGTCGACCAACTGGCCCCGACCGACAGGGACGAGTCAAAGCTGCCTTCGATTTCACCGATGTTGAAACTGACGCCGAATGCGGGCCCGGCGAGCGTAGAGGCGAGGCTGACGGCCAAAGGCAGTTTCGCCCGGCGCCAGAACTGGTGTGCTGAGATCATCGACGCTACTCCATGTGCATTATTGTTATGGCAGTGAGTCGTTTCTAAGGGCTTGTAACGGCCGGAATACAACGATTCCAATGCCGGGTGAACACATGAACCCGCCAGGCTCACAGCACCGCACCTTGAAAAACTCTGGGATGGACTATAGCCAGCAGGGGGTACCGCTTGATCCCTCTAAAGTGTGATTTGCATCACCAACCCGTCTGCCACAGTCCTTTCGCCATGCTGGCGAAGGCCAACGCGAGAAGGATGGCTGAAAATTGGCAAATCACAAGTGAAGGCTTGAACTAGAGCGCTGCCGTGCCCGAGAGGGCACGGCAAGCGGCGTCAGAGGGTCGAGAGGAAGGTGCTGTTGTTGGCCTGCCATTCAATGATGTCAACACGGATACGTTTTTTGTCGAGCTTGCCGACACTGGTCTTGGGAATTTCCGTAACAACGGCGATCTGGCTTGGAATCGCCCACTTGCTCAAGTGGCCCAGTTCCACGAACGGCTTGAGATGCTCCTTCAGCTCCTTGGCCCCTATCACATGGCCATCACGCACCACCAGCAACGCAAACGGGCGCTCGCCCCACTGCGGATCGGCAATCCCCACCACCGCTACTTCGCGTACCGCCGGGTGGCGGCTGACCAGGTCTTCCAGCGCCAGGGAGGATATCCACTCGCCGCCGGTCTTGATCACGTCCTTGATGCGGTCGCGGATATCGATCACGCCAAAGGCGTCGAGGGTGGCCACGTCACCGGTGTGCATCCAGCCGCCCGCCCACAGCTCCGCGCCCTTTTCGGGCTCGTTGAAATAGCCTTCGCTGAGCCACGGGGCGCGCAGTACCAACTCGCCCTGGGACTCACCGTCGGCCGGCAGGAAGTTGCCGTCGCCGTCGATGATCGCCGCCTCCACCAACGGCCCGGGCACGCCGGCCTTGATGCGGTAGGTGGTGCGTTCGTCTTCGGTGCCGGCCATCAACTCTTCATTGAGGTGCGCGCAAGATACCAACGGCCCGGTCTCGGACATGCCGTACGCGGCCGTCAGCTGAATCCCGCGGGCCTTGGACGCTTCATACAGCGAACGATTGAGGGCGCTGCCGCCGATGACGATTTTCCAGCCTTTGAAATCCACGCCCTGGCCGGCCTTGGCGTTAAGCACCATCTGCAGGATGGTGGGCACGCAATGGGAGAACGTGACCTTCTCCTTGCGCCACAGCTCCACCAGGTATTCGGGGTCGTAGCGACCGGGATAGACCTGCTTCAGGCCAAGCATGGTAGCCACATACGGCAGGCCCCAAGCGTGCACATGGAACATCGGGGTGATCGGCATGTAGACGTCGTTGGTGCCCAGCAGGCGCACGCTGTCGACGCTGCCCATGATGGTCGCCACACCCATGGTGTGCAGCACCAGTTGACGATGGGTGAAATACACGCCTTTGGGATTGCCCGTAGTGCCAGTGGTGTAGAAGGTGGTGGCGACGGAGTTTTCGTCGAAATCCTGGAAGTCATACCGCGGGCTTGCCGCCGCCAGTAACGTTTCGTACTCACCCACAAGGTTGGGCAGCTCGGCGGTTTTTTCCGCGCCGTCGGTCAGCAGCAGGGTTTTCTCGACGGTAGTCAGGTGGCCGGCGATGGCCTGGTAGAGGCCCACAAACTCACTGTTGACCAGCACAAAGCGGTCCTCGGCGTGGTTCATGGTGTAGAGAATCTGTTCCGGCGACAGGCGCACGTTGATGGTGTGGATCACCGCGCCGATCATCGGGATGGCGAACATGCATTCCAGGTAACGATGGCTGTCCCAGTCCATCACGGCCACGGTATCACCGGCCTTGACCCCGGCTTCGGTCAGCACATTGGCCAGGCGGGCGACGCGCTCGATCAGGGTCGGATAGGTATAACGCAACTGGTCGCGGTAGACGATTTCCCGGGTCTTCTCGTAGCGTGTCCCGGACATCAACAGGCGTTTGATCAACAGCGGGTATTGGTAGGCGCCTTCGGCGGGCGGGATAACACGAGTCTGCAACATACGAATCCCTTATCTGACTGCACGGTCTTGGCTGAAACATCTGCACTGTAGAGCGCTTATGTTTCAGCCAAATCAGCCAAAGGAATGATTTGCAGAGCCCAATGAATGCTAGCTTTACGCCAGCATCCGGCTTATTTCATGCTGGTAAACGCCAGCTTCACACCGATGGCAATCAGCACCGCGCCCATCGTCCGATCAAACCAATGCCCCATCCGCGCAAAACCGGCGCGTACGCGTTGCTGGCTGAACAGCATGGCCACCAGGCAGAACCAGATCGCGGTAGCCACGGCCAGGTACACGCCGTAACCGGCCTGGACCGCCAGCGGCGTCTGGGGATTGATCACCACGGTAAACAGCGACAGGAAGAACAACGTGGCCTTGGGGTTCAAGCCGTTGGTGACAAACCCCGACGTGAACGCCCCGCGTGCGGTGCGCTCGCCCACTTCAAGGTGCAGGTCTTCTTCACTGGCAGGCTTGGCCGGCTGGGCGCGCAGGGCCTTGAAGCCGATGTACAGCAGGTAGGCCGCCGCCGCCCACTTCAGCGCGTTGAACAGCACGATGGACTGGGACACGATCAGGCCGATGCCCAGCAGCGAATACCCCACGTGCAGGAAAATCGCCGAGCCGACGCCCAGTGCCGTCCAGGTGCCGGCACGTCGGCCATGGGTCACGCTTTCACGCACCACCACGGCGAAATCCGGGCCAGGGCTGGCCACCGCCAACAGGTGAATCAGTGCCACGGTCAAGAACTCGGTGAGGTACATGCACACTCCAGGAAGTAACTGATTATTTCATCTGATAGGCTCGGCAGATTACGCCTTCGAACCTCGTCGCAAAAGGTACAGTTGATAATGAACAATCGTCGCGCCGTCTTCCTTGATCACCCTTCCCTGGACCTCGGGGACCTGGACCTCAGCGGGTTGCGGGCCATCTTCAGCGAACTGAGCCTGCATCAGCAGACCACCCCGCAGAACGTTGTAGAACGTCTGCAAGGCGCACAGGTAGCCATCAGCAACAAGATCGCGCTGAATGCCGAGACCCTGGCGGCCTGCCCCGAACTGAAGCTGATCCTGGTGACCGCCACCGGCACCAACAACGTCGACCTCGCCGCCGCGCGCGCCCACGGCGTTACCGTGAGCAATTGCCAGGGTTACGGCACGCCGTCGGTGGCGCAGCACACGATCATGCTGCTGCTCAACCTGGCGACACGCTTGAACGACTATCAGCGAGATGTGCAGGCAGGGCTCTGGCAACAAGCCAAGCAGTTCTGCCTGCTGGACTACCCGATCGTCGAGCTGGAAGGCAAGACGCTCGGCCTGCTGGGCCATGGTGAATTGGGCGGTGCCGTTGCGCGCCTGGCTGAAGCGTTTGGCATGCGGGTGATCCTCGGCGCGATCCCGGGACGCCCTGCCCGTGCCGATCGCGTGCCGCTGGACGAGTTGCTGGCACAGGTCGACGCGCTGACCTTGCACTGCCCGCTCAACGAACACACCCGCGATTTTATCGGTGCCCGCGAACTGGCGCTGCTCAAGCCCGGCGCGTTTATCGTCAACACCGCCCGCGGTGGCTTGATCAACGAACAGGCACTGGCTGATGCCTTGCGCAGCGGTCATCTGGGCGGCGCGGCGACCGACGTATTGAGCGTGGAACCGCCGGTGAACGGCAACCCGCTGCTGGCCGGCGACATTCCGCGCCTGATCGTCACACCCCACAATGCCTGGGGCAGCCGCGAGGCCCGGCAGCGGATCGTCGGCCAATTGATCGAAAACGCCGAGGGTTTTTTCAGCGGCGCCCCGCTGCGCGTCGTCAGTTGATAAACTGCGCCCCTTTTCAAGGAGCAGACCATGGATCCGCGCAGTGAAGTACTGCTTCGTCAGGCCGAACTTTTTCAAGGCGACGTGCTGCTGGTGGGCTTGCCCGCCGACGACCTGCTGGGCCGCCTGCCCAATGCCCATGGCTGGAGCTGGCACGCCGGCGACCAGGCCGCACTGGACGCACGTTTTGCCGAGCGCAGCCAGTTCGGCGTGAACGTGCCCGAGCGTTCGTTCGAGACGGCGGTGGTGTTCCTGCCCAAGTCCAAGGACCTCACCGACTACCTGCTCAATGCCGTGGCGGCGCGCTTGCCCGGCAAAGAGCTGTACCTGGTGGGGGAAAAGAAAGGTGGCATCGAAAGCGCGGCCAAGCAACTGAACCCGTTCGGCAAACCGCGCAAGCTCGACAATGCGCGGCACTGCCAGTTGTGGCTGGTGACCGTGGCCAACGCCCCCGAGCCGGTAGCGCTGGAAAGCCTGGCACAGGTGTTCGAGGTGCCGCTGGCCGAAGGGCCGCTAAAAGTCGTGAGCCTGCCGGGCGTGTTCAGTCACGGGCGCCTGGATCGCGGCACCGCACTGCTGCTGGAACATCTGGATAAATTGCCGAGCGGTCACTTGCTGGATTTCGGCTGTGGGGCAGGCGTGCTCGGCGCGGCGGTCAAACGTCGTTATCCGCATAACACGGTCACGATGCTCGACGTGGATGCCTTTGCCGCCGCCAGCAGTCGCCTGACATTGGCCGCCAATGGTCTGGAAGCCGAGGTGTTGACCGGAGATGGCATCGACGCTGCGCCGATGAATCTGAATACGATTCTGAGCAACCCGCCGTTCCATGTCGGGGTGCACACCGATTATTTCGCCACGGAAAACTTGCTGCGAAAAGCAGCCAAACATCTGGCAAAAGGCGGCGAACTACGCCTGGTTGCGAATAGCTTCCTGAAGTATCAACCGCTGATCGAAGAGCATCTGGGCGTGTGCGCAATCAAGGCAGAAGGCCAGGGTTTTCGCATTTACCGTGCTAAGCGCGGCTGAAATCTTTTTCCAAAAGAAGGCTTGCCGAATGGATTTTGCCTAGGCAGAATCCGCTCCGTCCTAGGGGAGTAGTCTCCCACGAGCGCCACGCTCGTCCGGCATACGTCAACATACTTGGTCAACAGGCCATGGCGTATGCGACCCAGGAGTCCGCACAGACGGACCGGGGTTTGACAAGACCTATGACACGAACACCTTACCCGGGGCGGGAAGGCTGTACGTGTCATAGCCGTGTCGACCCGCCCCTGGAACTTACCTGATGCTGGATTCTCTGCTCGTCCCTACCGCAATCGTTGCCTTGGCCGAAATTGGCGACAAGACGCAACTGCTCGCACTCATTCTCGCTGCACGCTTTCGCAAACCCTGGCCGATCATCGCCGGCATCGTTGCCGCGACCCTGGCCAACCATGCGGCGGCCGGTGCCGTGGGGGCCTGGTTCGGGAGTTTCTTCTCGGATGCGGTGCTGCACTGGATCCTCGCGGCGAGCTTCTGCGCCACGGCACTCTGGACCCTGGTACCCGACAAACTCGACGATGACGAAGCCAGTACTTCCCGCAAGTTCGGGCCGTTCCTGACCACGCTGATTGCGTTCTTCCTCGCGGAAATCGGCGACAAGACCCAGATCGCTACCGTGATGCTCGCGGCGCAATACCCGGAACTGTGGCTGGTGATTATCGGTACTACCTTAGGGATGTTGATTGCCAACGTACCGGTGGTGCTGGCGGGGAATTTTGCGGCGGACAAACTGCCGCTGACGCTGATTCGTCGCTTGGCGGCTACGGCGTTTTTCATCCTGGCAATCGTTGCGGTGTACAAGGCCATGCAGAGCAGTGGCTGGATCTAGACACGACCCCATGTGAGGGCTGGGCTTTTGTGGGAGCTGGCTTGCCTGCGATAGCATCACCTCGGTGCAACTGACACACCGAGGTGCCTGCATCGCGGGCAAGCCCGGCTCCCACACAAGCCGGGCTCCCACATTCAGATTTGCATTTCAGCCTTATAAATCAGGACTTTTTGGCCTGCTGATACAACGGCATCACCTTCGGAATCGCCGCCTGCAATGAGGCGATCCGGCTGTCGGAAGCCGGGTGAGTGCTCATGAACTCAGGTGGCGAGCCTTCCGAGGCCTTGGCCATTTTGTTCCACAGGGTAATCGCCGCGTTCGGGTTGTAACCCGCGCGTGCCGACAACTCCAGGCCGATCAGGTCCGCTTCGTTTTCATTGCTGCGGCTGTTGGGCAAGGTCATGCCGTAGTTGGCCACGGTATCGGCCAACGCCATGCTGTCCTGACCCAGGCCGAACAAGGCGCCGGCCCCCTGCTTCGCCATCTCGATACCGTAGGCCTTGGACATGGCTTCGCGACCATGTTCACGCAAGGCGTGGGCAATTTCATGGCCCATCACGGCGGCGAGTTCATCGTCGGTCAGCTTGAGATTATCGATCAGCGCGCTGTACACGAAGATTTTGCCGCCAGGCCCGCAGTTGGCGTTCATCTCGTCACTTTTGATCAGGTTCACTTCCCACTTCCATTGCGCCGCATCCGGCCGGAAAGTAGGCGCCTGGGCGATCAAGCGGTTGGCAATCGCCTGCACGCGCTTGGCGTTGGCGCTGGTCTTGTCCACCAGGCCTTTGCCGCTGGCTTCACCCAAGGTCTGCTGGTAGGACTGCGCATACATCTGGTCGACTTCCTGGCTCGACAACATGCTGAACATGTACTGCTTGCGCTCAACCCCCACGGCGCCGCCGCTGGTGGTGTTGACCGACTGGCAACCGGCGAGCAATACCGCCGCGCCCAATGCACATACCGCTACTGTCTTTTTCATCAACCTGCTCCCTGAAAACATGGCGCGTATCGTAGTCGGCCAATTGTATCGACGCCAGATACAACAGACGTGTAGCCGCCTATTTTCAGATACATCCCACACTGCCGCAAAAAATTCATAAACCGCCGGCGACCTTTCCATTTGCGACATTCGCCGATCCGGCGCAGTCATTTTGAGGGTATGACCCTAATGCCTCCCCCGCTCGCGGCCGATATAAAAAAGCAGCCAACCTCCCCCTGCGCCCGGAGCCGTCATGAAGTTCAAGTCGATTCAATTTTCTGTCGCGGCACTGGCCGGGGCCATTGTGCTGAGCGTGGTCGCGGTGTTGGTGCTGTACGCCTTGTTCGCGGGAGCGCGCACCCAGGAGATGGTGCAGGAACGCACCCAGGGGCAATTCGAACAGATCATCGAACAACGCCTGACCGCGCTGGCGCAAACCCAGGCGACGCTGATCCAGCGTGAACTGGAAGCGCCGCTGGTAACGGCCAAGGGCCTGGCCACCGCCAACGCCCTGATGGGCATGAAAGACGCCAATGGCAACCCGCAACTGGCGGTCTCCCGGGAACAACTGATCAACCTGATCCACGAAACAGTGGTGCGCAACCCTAAGATTCTCGGTGCCTATATCGGCTGGGAAGCCAACGCCATCGACCACAACGACGCCGCCTATGTGAACAGCCCGGTAGTCGGCGTCGAAACCAACGGCCGCTTCCTGCCCTGGTGGTTCCGCAATGCCGACGGCAGCCTGGGCCTGGATAAACTCGCCGACGTGGCCGACCAGACCATCCTGTCCACCGGCGTGCGCGCCAGTGAGTACTACCTGTGCTCCAAGGAAAGCAAAAAACCCTGCGCCATCGACCCGGCTCCCTACAAAGTGGGCAACGCGATGGTCATGCTCGCCTCGTTTATCGAACCGATCATGATCGACGGCACCTTCCAGGGCATCGTCGGTGCCGACCTGTCGGTGAACTTCATCCAGGAAATGCTCACCAAGGCTGATCAGAATTTGTACAACGGCGCCGGCGAACTGGCGCTGATTTCCAGCAACGGTCGCCTGGTGGCCTACACCCAGGACGCCAGCAAGCTGGGGGAAAAAGCCAGCGACCTGCTCGACAGCAACGAACTCGCCAATCTCAGCCAGCTGAAGGTCGGCGAAGTGCGCTACGACGTGGACAAGGAACACGGGCATATCGAGCTGTTCCTGCCGTTCAACATCGGCCAGACCGACGCCCGCTGGACCCTGATGCTGCAACTGCCCCTGAGCGCAGTCATGGCCGACTTGCAGGCCATGCAACACGACCTCGACGCCCAGCGCAAAACCGATATTTTCGGCATGGCCGTGGCCGGGCTGCTGATTGCCGGCATCGGCTTGCTGGTGATCTGGCTGGTGGGCCACGGCATCGCCCGGCCGCTCAAGCAAATGGTGGCGATGCTCAATGACATCGCCCAGGGCGAAGGCGACCTGACCCGGCGCCTGACCAGTGATCGCGCCGACGAACTGGGGGCGATTGCCAGTGGCTTCAATACATTCCTGGCCAAGTTGCAGGGGATGATCACCCAGGTGGTGAGTTCGGTGCAGAAGGTCAGCGACTCGTCGGAACACACCGCCGACATCGCGATTCGCACCAACCAGGGCGTGCACAAGCAAATGGTCGAGATCGACCAGGTGGCCACCGCCGTGCACGAGATGACGGCCACCGCCCAGGATGTGGCGCGCAATGCCACCCAGGCCGCCCAAGCCGCCAGCCACGCCGACCAGGCGGCGAGCCAGGGCATGCAGATCGTGCGCGACACCTCCACCTCCATCGGCGCCCTCGCCCAGGAAATCGGCAAGGCGGTCGGTGTGGTGCAGGCGCTGGCCAAGGACAGCGAGAACATCAACGCCATCCTCACGGCGATTCGCGGGATTGCCGAGCAGACCAACCTGCTGGCGCTCAACGCAGCCATCGAAGCGGCGCGGGCCGGTGAGCAGGGGCGTGGATTCGCGGTGGTGGCGGATGAGGTGCGCAACCTGGCGCAGAAGACTCAGAAGGCCACTGAAGAAATCCAGACCATGATCCAGCAACTGCAGCAAGGCACGCGCGACGTGGTGCGGGTGATGGAAGACAGCCAGAACCGTACCGATGAAAGCGTGCAACACGCAGCCAAGGCGGCCCAGGCGCTGGAGACCATTACCCAGGCGGTGTCGGTGATCAACGACATGAACACCCAGATCGCCAGCGCCGCCGAGGAGCAGAGCGCGGTGGCCGAGGACATCAACCGTAACGTGATCAATATCGGGCAAGTGGCCAACGAAGTGGCGGGCGGTGCGGATGAATCGAGCGCGGCCAGTGCGGACTTGACCAAGCTGGCGGAGCAGCAGCGGCGGTTGATCAATCAGTTCAAGGTCTGAGGTTATTGGGTGAAGTTCAGGGCCTCATCGCAGGCAAGCCAGCTCCCACAATTTGAATGTATTCACAGATCAAAGGTGGGAGCTGGCTTGCCTGCGATAGGGCCCTAAACCCCAGCACAAACCTGCAGGCTTAACCCGGCGTCAGACACTCCGGCCCATTGAGCTTCGGATCGTTGACCATATTGGCCAGCACCCGCTCGCGCAACGCGGTGGGCTCACTGGCCAGCAACGCCTGCAAGGTGTGCAGCGGTGTCTCGGGGTTCAACCAGGCGGCCTGCCCCGCCGCATCCAGAATCAACGGCCGACGCTGACTCTGCGCGGCCTGGGTCACCACTGCGGTACTCAGCCACACCTGCTCCTGCACCGGGTACGCTTCCCAGATCGCCGCAAAGAACAGCGTGCTGCCCTCCCCCGGCGTCAACCAGTAAGGGCGCTTGCGTTGAGTGCCGCGCCATTCGTAGAACCCGTTGGCCGGCAACAGGCAGCGACGCTGGCGAAAGGCCTCGCGAAACATCGGTTGCTCCGCCAGGGTTTCGGCCCGGGCGTGGGCCGGGGTGCGGGAAAGATCAGTCAACCAGGGCGGCGTCAGGCCCCAGCGCGCCCGCGCGAGGGTGTGCTGGCCGTCGCTCAGGCGCTGGATCAGCACCGAATCATTGGGGGAAATATTCCACTGGGCCTGCTGGTCGGCCGGAAAGCCCGGCAAGGCAGCAAACGCGGGGTTCCAGCGAAACAGGGCATAACGTCCACACATGGGGCAACACGACTCTTGGAGAAACTGGCCGACAGCCTAACAGACCAACACGTCGGGGAAGCTGTCGGGTTCATCCCCGGGCACCGGTTGCGCACCGTTGTAGGCGGTGATCAACTCACGGGCGTAGGCGGCCTGGTCGTTCTCCACCGCCAGGGCCAGCAGGCCGTAGATCGGCAGTTCGCCAGTGCCGCCGAGCAAATCGCGCCCCACCAGGTGCGCAGTGATGCCCTCGCTTTCGAGCATGCCTTGCAGCAGCTCACCTTCCATCAGGTTTTCCGGCTCGTAGATTCGCTGCATGGGCGTACCTTTATTCGTTCTCGCTGCGCACTTCGAGCATCCATTCATCGCCGTGAATCTGCAGGATGAAGGTAATGGGCCGGCAGCATACCGGGCAGTCTTCAATGTATTGCTGATCGCCTCCGGACAGATCCAGTAACGCCGTGACTATCTCTCCACAATAAGGACATTCGTACGACTCCTCTTCCATCGCGGTCTCCCAGGTGACTTGTGCGTATAATCGCCGGTCTATTTACAGGGCTATTTTTCGTCCCGGCCAATTGCCCGGACCACGCCCTGATATTTATTGTTCCAAACCTTTACTTACCCTAGCCGTTTCTAACAAGAGAGCATGATGGGCGAATTCGATACCATCCGACCTTACAACGACAGCGAAGTCCCGGCAGTGCTGGCCCGACTGTTCAGTGACAAGGCCTTTCTGGACATCCTGACCCACTTTCGCTTCCCGCGCTTTGCCGGCGCCTTTGGCTGGCTGCTCAAGCCGATGATCGCTCATAAACTGCGCCGTGAGTTCGCCGGCGTCACCACCGTGGCCACGCTGCAGGACAAAGTCGAGTTTTACGTCGACCACACCATCGAGCGCGCGACCGACGGCGTGACCTATACCGGCGTGGAGCAATTCAAGTCCGGCAGCGCCTACCTGTTCCTGGCCAACCACCGTGACATCGTAATGGACCCGGCCTTCGTCAACTATGCCGTGTACCACGCCGGCCTGCCGACGCCACGCATCGCCATCGGCGACAACCTGCTGCAAAAGCCGTTTGTCAGCGACCTGATGCGCCTGAACAAGAGTTTTATCGTGCACCGCTCGATTACCGGGCGCAGAGAGAAGATGGCCGCTTATCAGTTGCTGTCGGCCTACATCAACCATTCGATTCGCAACGACTGCCAGTCGATCTGGATCGCCCAGGCCGAAGGCCGTGCCAAGGATGGGGATGACCGCACTGAGTCGGCGATCCTCAAGATGTTCCACATGAGCCGCAAGGACGAGCCGTTCGCCGAGGTCATCCAGTCACTGAACCTGACGCCGGTGTCCATCAGCTACGAATACGACCCGTGCGACGCCGCCAAGGCCCGCGAGCTGTACATCCGCGCTACCACCGGCACCTACAGCAAGGCGCCGGGGGAAGATGACGTGAGCATTGCCTTGGGCATCACCGGCTACAAGGGCCGGGTGCACGTCAACTTCGCGCCGCCGATCACCGAGGCGTTCGAAGACACCAAACTGCTGGCGATCGAGATGGACCGGCAGATCCTGGGCGGTTATCGGTTGTTCCCGGTGCATTACCTGGCGTACGCCCAATGGAGCGATGCCGACCCGCAATTGCAGGTGCCGACCGCCGCCGAGGTATTCCCGGCGGATGAGCTGGCCAAGGCAAAAGCGGAATGGGAACGGCGCTTGAATGCGTGCCCGGCCGAGCATCGGCCGTATCTGGTGCTGCAATACGCAACGCCGGTGAGGAATCAGTACCGGGTTAAAGCGGGGATCGCCCTGTAATGTGGGAGCGGGCTTGCCCGCGATGACGGAGTGTCAGCCCCCGAATCTATCGGCTGACTCACTGCCATCGCGGGCCAGCCCGCTCCCACATCTGTTTTAGGGTGCTCTTACAATCGGGTACTGATCCACGACACCAGCAACGCCAGCCCAAGACAGACAAACCCCAGCCGGTAAAACAGGCGATGGGTACGCTGCGTCAGCACATCCAGCAACAGCATCGGTTGATCAATGGCGCGCAGTTCGCTTTGCGCGGCAAGTCTTTCCATCGCGCGCTGTTCACGCAGGCGCGTGACAAACAGCAGCCAGGCCGCCGGGCACGCCAGCAGCAGGGCAAGGGAATTGAGCAGTAGTGCGGTCAGCGACATCGCAAACCTCGACGTATCAGTGTCTTGGTATCAGTTCAGATACAAACCTGAATGATATGCGCCGCCTGCGCCTGATTGCTCCTTCCCCATTGACGGATAATGTATCCAGTAATTTACAACGTCACCTGAACGTCACCTTAACAAGCCACTCTGTTGCCCTTCGAAAGCCCGGGAGCTTGTCATGTTGCACGCGCAAAACCAGGATCGGCTGTATCTGATCGCCCAAAGCGATGAGCAAGAGGCGCTGGTAGGCGGCCTCGCGTTCAATGTGCAGGACCGCCACTGGCTGGTGTATTGCGCCCTCGGCGGGCATCAGCATGCCGACCTGCCGGAGCTGGACTTGCTCACCGGTGTGAGTGTGCTGGACTTTTATGTCGAAACGGCTGCATGAAAACTGCAGGCGTAAAAAAACCGGGCTCAGTGATGAGCCCGGTTTTTTTATGAGCGGTTATTGCGAGCTGAGCAGCGAACCGATGCTCGGGTCCTTGAACAGGCGCGTCAGGGCATCGCTCAACACATCGCTCACCAGCTTGGTGTTGGTTTCCTGGTTCGGCGCCATGCCGAAGCGCTGGTCCAGGGATGCGCCGTAGCGGCCGCTGTAGCGACGGGTGCCGGCGGTCACGTCGGACTTGAAGGTCGCGCCGATGGTGGCTTCAGTCACGTACAGGCCTTCCTTGGGCGACTGATACTTCAGCTCGGCCAGGGTAATGGTCAGTTGTGGAGCACCCGGCGAGTTGGCCGGGGTGAAGCCCAGCAGGCGCACGGCCGCTTCGGCCTGGGCTTGCAGCTTGGGCAGCACGTCGGCACCGGTCACCGTGATGGCGCTGGTTTCCGGGTACAGGCCGCCACGGGTGCCGAGGGTCGGCGACGGACGCCCGTCAACCACACGCACCGACACCGGCTGGCCATGGCCCACTGGCGCCAACTGAGTGGTGATTTTTGGTTGCGGGCTGAGTTGTTGCGGGCTGTGGGCGCAGCCAACCAGGGTCAAACTGGTCACAGTGATCAAACCGAACAACAGGCGTTGCAACATACTCATTTCTCCAGGACTAGATGCAAACAGGGCGCCAGTATAACGGCGAGCGCTCGCCACTCACCAGAATTCCTGAACGACGGCTGAACTGTCGGCGAAATTACAATTTTCACACAGAACCGTCACCTCAATGTCATGCCAGACTGACAACCTTTGCAGCATGTAACGAACCGGGTACAAAACCATGCGCCTTCTCAAATCATTGTTCTTTTCCCACACCAGTCATCGCCATTTTGCCCTGCTCGATGCCCAAGGTTGCTGCCAGGCGTTCAAGCAGTGCAGCCTGCCGCCCGTCGGCGAAGGCTGGGTCGAAGTCGAAGAGCCCCGCCTGAGCTGGATGCACCGCCCGCTGCCCGCCAGCGCCCGCGTCAGCCCAGCGGTTTCGCAGGCGCAGCCACGGCACGCGTTGGCCTCCTGACCAGACTGCTAATAAAAGTCATTAAACACGTCCATTTGCGCGCATTTCTTCGCTACAATCTCCCCCCGATTATAAGGACGTCTCCTGATCGGGCCTCGCAGCATCGCTAATGCGCTTGTATTAGCTCCCCGCACCGCCCACAGAGAGCCGCCCACACAGATCGAGTGAAGCTGGCGAGCTTGCTGTTTTCTCTGCAAACCATCGTCTTTACCCGAATCTGCCAGAGCTGCCATGCGCTCGGCCACTTGAGTTGTTTGCCCGTTTTGCCGCTTGCCGGCAGTGATCTCGGGCCAGGTGCCAGGCTGGGGCAGCCCTTTTTTGAGGTTCACGTCTTCAAAAGAGCGTGAAAAAAACGGGTTTTCACAACTTCACAAGAGTGTGGCGAGCAAATGAATAGTTTTGCGTTTGTACAAGCACCATCAGCGTCTGGAACAGCCCCACCACACAGGACCGAGCACTCCTCAAAAAACGGAGCTTGAAGCCTGTCCGCTACGGATTTGGTTGCACGATCGGACGAGCTTGACCATAAGTCGAATTGCCACAGGTGTCCTTAAATGCGTTCATACGCACATCAGGCCCGGCCGGCAGCGTCCGCTTGCGATAAATTGCGAAGAATCGGACATGGCGATCCTGGCCATGGGTAACCTGGGGCATCACGTGAACCGCCCCGTCACTCCTGGCAGCCATGCCGTCAATTTGGTGCTGCAGATTTTGGAGACGCGTTAAATGGCGCATAACGAAGCAGTCGACGTAGTACTGGTAGGTGCGGGCATCATGAGTGCCACCCTCGCCGTACTGCTCAAAGAGCTCGACCCCGGCCTCAAGCTGGAAGTCGTTGAGCTGATGGATTCGGGTGCCGCGGAAAGTTCCAACCCGTGGAACAACGCCGGTACCGGCCACGCCGGGCTGTGTGAGCTGAACTACACACCCGAGGCCGCCGACGGCTCCATCGACATCAAGAAAGCCGTGCACATCAACACCCAATTCGAGGTGTCGAAGCAGTTCTGGGCGTACTTGACCAAGAAAGGCACCTTTGGCTCGTCCAAATCCTTTATCAGCCCCGTGCCGCACCTGAGCTTCGTGCAGGGCGAGAAAGGCGTGTCGTTCCTCAAGAAACGCTTTGAAACCCTCAGCCAGCACCACGCGTTCTCGGACATGCACTACACCGAAGACCGCAGCGAGATGGCCGAGTGGATGCCGCTGATGATGCCTGGCCGCCCGCTGGACGAAAAAATCGCCGCCACCCGCGTGATGAACGGCACCGACGTCAACTTCGGCGCCCTGACCAACCAGTTACTCTCGCACCTGACCAGCGCACCGGATGCCCAGGTCAAGTACAGCAAGCGCGTCACCGGCCTCAAGCGCAACGGCGCCGGCTGGACCGTGAGCATCAAGGACGTCAACAGCGGCAACTCCCGTGATGTGGACGCCAAGTTCGTGTTCCTCGGCGCCGGTGGCGCGGCCCTGCCGCTGCTGCAAGCGTCGGGCATCGAAGAAAGCAAGGGCTTCGGCGGCTTCCCGGTCAGCGGCCAGTGGCTGCGTTGCGACAACCCGGAAGTGGTCAAGCACCACCAGGCCAAGGTCTACAGCCAGGCCGCCGTGGGTTCGCCACCGATGTCGGTGCCGCACCTCGACACCCGCGTAGTGGATGGCAAGAAGTCCCTGCTGTTCGGGCCATACGCCGGCTTCACCACCAAGTTCCTCAAGCACGGCTCGTTCCTTGACCTGCCCCTGTCGATTCGTGCCGGCAACATCGGCCCGATGCTGGCCGTGGCCCGGGACAACATGGACCTGACCAAGTACCTGGTCAGCGAAGTGCGCCAGTCCATGGAACAGCGCCTGGAATCCCTGCGCCGCTTCTACCCTGAAGCGAAAGCCGAAGACTGGCGCCTGGAAGTGGCCGGCCAACGGGTGCAGATCATCAAGAAAGACCCGAAGAAAGGCGGCGTGCTGCAATTCGGTACCGAACTGGTTGCGGCCAAGGACGGTTCGTTGGCCGCCCTGCTGGGCGCGTCCCCGGGCGCTTCGGTGACGGTGTCGATCATGCTGGAACTGATCGAACGCTGCTTCCCGGCGAAAGCGGCCGGTGAGTGGGCTGCCAAGCTGCACGAGATCTTCCCGGCGCGGGAAAAGGTCCTGGAGACCGATGCCGAGCTGTATCGCAAGATCAACACGCAGAACAACATCAGCCTGGAACTGGTTGATGTAGGAGCGAGCTTGCTCGCGAAAGACGTTAACGATGACACAGCTCGCCTGGTTTAACGCGGTGTTCTCAGGTTCTTCGCGAGCAAGCTCGCTCCTACAGTAACAAGCAAAAACGCCCCGCTCTCATGATGAGAACGGGGCGTTTTTTTTCGTCCGCAACAATCAGCCGCGGGCTTGTTCGATCAGCTCGATGTACTCGGCGGCGTTGCGCTGGTCCTTGATCACTTCAACGAAGGTCAGGCCATGCTCGTCCTTGCCATCGAGGTCCAGGCCGGCCTCCTTGAAAAAGCCCAGGAAGCGTTCGAAGTCGTCGATGCGCAGGCCACGGTAGGCCTTGATCAGTTTGTGCAGGGACGGCGAAGTGGCGTCTACCGGCTCGAAATTCAGGAACAGCTTGATTTGCTCGTCGCCGATTTCATCACCAATCAGCTGTTTCTTATCTTTACGCATTACCGACTCCAGCCTGCAGACATATACACGGGAAAAGCAGTTTACCTGTGGCACAGCGGCTTCGAAAGGTACGCGAACCAATGTGGGAGCTGGCTTGCCTGCGATAGCGATGCATCAGTAACAGATGGGCCAACTGACCCACCGCTATCGCAGGCAAGCCAGCTCCCACATTGGCTGTATTTACACGGCCGAATCCGCGTCGGCTGGATTATTTGGCGCGCACCGCCCCGGTGTGCAAATCAGCCCAGATATGGCCATTGGCGTAAGTGAGGAATTGCACGTAGACCGTGTCATTGCGCAACAGGTCGACAATCACCCGGTACTGGGTCACCGGGTAAGACAACGTGAGGGTTTTGCTTTTATCGTCGAACACCGGCTTCTTCAGGCTTTTGCTTTCGGCATCGAAATTGAGGATCACCTGGGCGATGGTCGCGCCTTTGTTCAGGGACTTGCCCTTGAGGCGGATCATCAACGGCGAGGTCACCGGGATCGGCTGCTGGGTGGATTGGCGCTGGTTGCCCACCACCACCGAATAGTCGGTGACTTGCAGCAATTGCTGTTGGTCCGCAGCTTCGGCTCGCAGATTAAGGTCGTCGGGAGGCAGGAACTGGCCGTGCAACGGCGCAGGAGCGGCCGCCAGGGGCAAACTGAGGGTCAGCGCCAGGGCGGCGCAGGTGCGAATCAACAGGCTCATGAACAGCTCCAGACGCAGGGGCCAAGCACGATAGCATGACAGCCCTGCGCCTGAATCCCGCTTACATTCCTTTAACGGCGTAGATACCGTTAGCGTTGCGCCAGTAGCCTTTATAGTCCATGCCGTAACCGAAGATGTAACGGTCGATGCACGGCAGGCCCACGTAATCGGCTTTCAGGTCCGGACGGGCCTTGCGGTCGTGGTCCTTGTCGATCAGCACGGCGGTGTGCACTTTGCGTGCGCCGGCGTGTTTGCAGAAGTCGATGATGGCGCCCAGGGTGTGACCCTCATCGAGGATGTCGTCGATGATCAATACATCGCGGTCGATGAACGAGACTTCCGGCTTGGCTTTCCAGAACAGGTCGCCGCCGCTGGTTTCATTGCGATAGCGGGTGGCGTGCAGGTAGGACGCTTCCAGCGGGAATTGCAGATGGGTGAGCAGTTTACCGGCGAAAATCAGGCCACCGTTCATCACGCAAAAGACCACCGGGTTGGTGTCGGCCATTTCACGGGAGATGTGCGCGCCGACCTTGGCGATGGCCTCTTCGACTTGCGCTTCGGTGTACAGGCAGTCAGCCTCGCGCATGATTTGACGGATATGCTCGAGATCAGCGGACATGGCGCTCTCCAAGGGGGTGCTGTGGCAAGAAAAGCGGGCAAAGGTACGCATGTGAGGCGCAACGTTCAAGCCTTAATGGACTAACGTACTAGATGTCTATAGGACAACACCCTCGGATAGATTAATCTAGGCCGGTTTTTTTGCCCGCCGCCGGAGCCTTTCCCCATGCCCATCCGTGAGATCCGCCATCCGCTGATCCGACATAAACTCGGCCTTATGCGCCGCGCCGACATTAGCACGAAGAACTTCCGCGAGCTTGCTCAGGAAGTCGGAGCGCTGCTCACCTACGAGGCGACCAAAGACCTGCCCCTGGAAAACTACGAGATCGCCGGTTGGTGTGGTCCCGTCCAGGTCGAGAAAATCGCCGGCAAGAAGATTACCGTGGTGCCGATCCTGCGCGCCGGTATCGGCATGCTTGAAGGCGTGCTCAGCCTGATCCCGGGCGCCAAGGTCAGCGCCGTGGGCGTGGCCCGCAACGAAGAGACGCTGCAGGCCCACACCTACCTGGAAAAACTGGTCCCGGAAATCGACGAACGCCTGGCGATGATCATCGACCCGATGCTCGCCACCGGCAGTTCCATGGTTGCCACCATCGACCTGCTGAAAAAGGCCGGCTGCAAGGACATCCGCGCCATGGTGCTGGTGGCCGCTCCCGAAGGCATCGCCGCCGTCGAGAAAGCCCACCCGGACGTGCTGATCTACACCGCGTCCATCGATGAACGCCTGAACGAACACGGCTACATCATCCCGGGCCTGGGCGATGCCGGCGACAAGATCTTCGGTACCAAGCAGAAGGACGCGTGACCATGCAGGATGAGTTCAACGACCCGCTTTGGCGCCAGATCCTGTCTGGCGCACAGATGCTCTTCGTGGCATTTGGCGCGCTGGTGTTGATGCCGCTGATCACCGGTCTCGATCCAAACGTCGCCCTGTTTACCGCAGGCTTGGGCACCTTGTTGTTCCAAGTGGTCACCGGGCGCCAAGTGCCGGTGTTCCTGGCGTCGAGCTTTGCCTTTATCACCCCGATCATTCTCGCCAAGGGCCAATTCGGCCTCGCAGCGACGATGGGCGGAGTGATGGCAGCGGGTTTCGTTTACACCTTCCTCGGCCTGGCAGTGAAGATCAAGGGCACCGGCTTCATCGACCGCCTGCTGCCGCCGGTGGTAATCGGGCCGGTGATTATTTCCATCGGCCTGGCCATGGCGCCGATTGCCGCCAACATGGCGATGGGCAAGGCGGGCGACGGTAGCGAGTTGATCCACTACCAGACGGCCATGCTGATCTCGATGCCGGCGCTGCTCACCACGTTGATCGTGGCAGTGTTCGGCAAGGGTATTTTCCGCCTGGTGCCGATCATCTCGGGCGTACTGGTGGGTTTCGCCATGTCGTTCTACTTCGGTGTAGTCGACACCGCGAAGATCGCCGCCGCACCGTGGTTCGCCCTGCCCCACTTCACCGCGCCGGAGTTCAACTGGCAGGCGATCCTGTTTATCGTCCCGGTGGCCCTGGCCCCGGCGATCGAACACATCGGTGGCGTGATTGCGGTGGGCAGCGTGACCGGTCGCGATTACCTGAAGAAGCCTGGCCTGCACCGCACGCTGCTGGGTGATGGGATCGCCACCACTGCAGCCGGCCTGTTCGGCGGTCCGCCCAACACGACCTACGCGGAAGTGACGGGCGCGGTGATGCTGACCAAGAACTACAACCCGAAGATCATGACCTGGGCGGCAGTGTTTGCCATCAGCCTGGCGTTCATCGGCAAGTTCGGTGCGCTGCTGCAAAGCATTCCAATCCCGGTGATGGGCGGGATCCTGTGCCTGCTGTTCGGCTCGA
The DNA here is from genome assembly GCF_036346535.1 of Pseudomonas sp. Z18(2022). NCBI lineage: Bacteria > Pseudomonadati > Pseudomonadota > Gammaproteobacteria > Pseudomonadales > Pseudomonadaceae > Pseudomonas > Pseudomonas sp. Z18(2022). The sequence goes on along the minus strand of NZ_JAOTOA010000007.1, from coordinate 180,198 downwards.
TTGCCGCGGTGGGGATGAACACGCTGATCCGTCACAAGATCGACCTCGGCGAAGCGCGCAATCTGGTGATTGTGTCGGTGACCCTGGTGTTCGGGATTGGCGGTGTGCTGGTGGGAACCGGCACCGGCCCGGATGACTTTGGCCTGAAGGGCATCGCCCTGTGTGCGGTGGTAGCGATTGCGTTGAATCTGCTGCTGCCGGGCAATGACGGCTGGAAGAACAAGAAACCGGATGAGCCGTTGCTGTAAGGCTTCAGCTTTTGGGTGTTGCTGGTGGCCTCATCGCGGGCAAGCCCGGCTCCCACATTGGAATGCATTATCAGAAAGAATGCAGTCCCCTGTGGGAGCCGGGCTTGCCCGCGATGGCGCCGGTTCAGTCAATAAAGATTACAGCTCACCCAACGCATCAATCAGCGCCTGGTTCTGCTCTGGCGTACCAATGCTGATCCGCAGGAACTGGGCAATCCGCTCCTGCTTGAAGTGCCGCACGATCACCCCTTGCTCCCGCACCTTGGCTGCCAGCCCGGCGGCGTCGTGCCGTGGGTGACGGGCAAAGATGAAGTTGGCCGCGGACGGCAACACTTCAAACCCCTTGGCCTCCAGTTGCGCCACCAGCGTTTCACGGCTGTCGATCACCCACTGGCAGGTCTTCTGGAAGTGCTCACGGTCTTCAAACGCAGCCGCCGCGCCGACAATCGCCAGGCGGTCGATCGGGTAGGAGTTGAAGCTGTTCTTGACTCGCTCCAGCGCCTCGATCAGGTCCGGATGGCCCACGGCCAGGCCTACCCGCAAACCGGCCAGGGAGCGCGATTTGGAGAGGGTCTGGGTCACCAGCAGGTTCGGGTATCGGTCCACCAGGCTGATGGCGGTTTCGCCGCCGAAGTCGATATAGGCTTCATCGACCACCACCACCGAATCCGGGCTGGCCTTGAGGATCTGCTCCACCGCATCCAGCGCCATCACACAGCCAGTCGGCGCGTTCGGGTTGGGGAAGATGATCCCGCCGTTGGGCCTGGCGTAGTCCGACACGCGGATCTGGAACTGTTCGTCCAGCGGCACCGCATCGAACGCAATGCGGTACAGGCCGCAGTACACCGGGTAGAAGCTGTAGCTGATGTCCGGGAACAGCAGCGGCAGGTCGTGCTGGAACAAGCCGTGGAAGATGTGCGCCAGGACTTCGTCGGAACCGTTGCCGAGGAACACCTTGCCCGCGTCGATCCCGTAATACTTCGCCACCGCCTGCTTGAGCAGGTCGCTGTTGGGGTCCGGGTACAAACGCAGGTTGTCGTTCAGCTCGGCCTGCATGGCGGCCAGCGCCTTGGGCGACGGGCCGTAGGGGTTTTCATTGGTGTTGAGCTTCACCAGCTTGGTCAGCTTCGGTTGCTCACCGGGCACGTAAGGAACGAGATCCTTGACGAGCGGGCTCCAGAATTTGCTCATGTTTCAGTTCCCCTGCTGCTTGTCGTCAACGATACGGTATTCGGCACTGCGGGCGTGGGCGGTCAGCGACTCGCCACGGGCCAGCACGGAAGCGGTCTTGCCCAACTCCGACGCGCCCTGGGGCGAGCAGAAGATGATCGACGAACGCTTCTGGAAGTCATACACACCCAGCGGCGAGGAGAACCGCGCGGTGCCCGAGGTCGGCAACACGTGGTTGGGGCCTGCGCAGTAGTCACCCAGGGCTTCGCTGGTGTGGCGACCCATGAAGATCGCGCCGGCGTGGCGAATCAGCGGCAGCCAGGCTTGTGGGTCGGCGACGGACAACTCCAGGTGTTCCGGGGCGATGCGGTTGGCCACTTCGATGGCTTGTTCCATGTCACGGACCTGGATCAGGGCGCCACGGCCATTGATCGACTTCTCGATGATCTCGGCGCGCTCCATGGTCGGCAGCAACTTGGCGATGCTCGCGGCCACCTTGTCCAGGAACTCGGCGTCCGGGCTGACCAGGATCGCCTGGGCGTCCTCGTCGTGCTCGGCCTGGGAGAACAGGTCCATGGCGATCCAGTCCGGGTCGGTCTGGCCGTCACACACCACGAGTATTTCCGAAGGGCCGGCGATCATGTCGATGCCAACCTGGCCAAACACGTGGCGCTTGGCCGTGGCCACGTAGATGTTGCCCGGGCCCACCACCTTGTCGACCTTCGGCACGCTTTCGGTACCGTAGGCCAGGGCCGCAACCGCCTGGGCGCCGCCGATGGTGAACACGCGATCAACCCCGGCAATGCAGGCCGCGGCCAGCACCAGTTCGTTGATTTCGCCACGCGGGGTGGGCACCACCATGACCACTTCGGTCACGCCGGCCACCTTGGCCGGAATCGCGTTCATCAGGACCGAAGACGGGTACGACGCCTTGCCGCCGGGCACGTACAGGCCGGCGCGGTCCAGCGGCGTGACCTTCTGGCCCAGCACGGTGCCGTCGGCCTCGGTATAGCTCCAGGAGTCCTGTTTCTGTTTTTCGTGGTAGCTGCGCACCCGCGCAGCCGCCACTTCCAGGGCTTCGCGCTGCGGGGCAGTGATGCGCGTCAGGGCCAGTTCCAGGCGTTCGCGAGGCAGGATCAGGTCGGCCATGGAGGCGACGTCCAGGCCATCGAACTGCCGGGTGAAATCCACCAGCGCCGCGTCACCGCGCTCGCGCACGGCCTTGATGATGTCGAGCACCCGCTGGTTGACCGAATCGTCGGACACGCTTTCCCAGCTCAGCAGATGATCCAGATGATGGGCGAAATCCGGGTCGGCAGCGTTGAGTCGGGCAATTGCAGTGGACGTGGTCATAGCGAGGGCCTCAATAGAATTGGCAAAAACTCAGGCGCCCTAAACTAGCAGTCGTTTCCGCTTGGGCACCTGAGAATTCTGGCTATGAGGCGGATAGACGGGCGCGGCTCAGGGCCGCGCGGGTGAGTCAACCGCGGTGTCGAGACTCCACTGCCTTGCGCAGGGTGTCGATCAACGCCTGGATACGGGCGTGCTGCATTTTCATCGAAGCTTTGTTGACGATCAGCCGGGAGCTGATGTCGGCGATAAAGTCCTGGGGTTCCAGGCCGTTGGCGCGCAGGGTGTTGCCGGTGTCGACCACGTCGATGATCTTGTCGGCCAGGCCGATCAGCGGTGCCAGCTCCATCGAGCCGTAGAGCTTGATGATGTCGACCTGGCGGCCTTGCTCGGCGTAGTAACGCTTGGCAACGTTGACGAACTTGGTCGCCACCCGCAGGCGGCCCTTGGGCTCGACATCACCGACACGGCCGGCGGTCATCAGCTTGCACAGGGCAATACGCAGGTCCAGCGGCTCGTACAGGCCCTGGCCGCCGTATTCCATCAACACGTCTTTACCCGCCACGCCAAGGTCGGCCGCGCCATGTTCAACGTAGGTTGGCACGTCGGTGGCACGCACGATCAGCAGGCGAACGTCGTCCTGGGTCGTGGGGATGATCAGCTTGCGGCTCTTGTCCGGATTCTCGGTCGGCACGATGCCCGCTTCAGCCAGAAGCGGCAAAGTGTCGTCAAGGATGCGGCCCTTGGACAGTGCGATGGTCAACATGGGAAACGTCAGTCCTTCATCAGGCTATTGCTGTCCGGTCGCAATCGGCGCCAGACACAGATCGAGGCCATTACAGCCTCGATTTGAAACAAATCAGCTAACAGCATACATCGTCCTGTGGCGAGGGAGCTTGCTCCCGCTGGGGCGCGAAGCGGCCCTGCTCTTTGTTTAAAAAGACTGGGACTGCTGCGCAGTCCAGCGGGAGCAAGCTCCCTCGCCACAATGACCGTATTTGCAGCTCCTGGAACTAGCCCGGTACGCGGCGGATTTTCGCGCCGAGCATCTGCAGCTTCTCTTCGATGCACTCGTAACCACGGTCGATGTGGTAGATGCGGTCGATCAGGGTGTCGCCCTCTGCGCACAGCGCCGAGATCACCAGGCTGGCCGAGGCACGCAGGTCGGTGGCCATCACTGGCGCGCCCTTGAGCTTTTCGATGCCGGTGACGATGGCAGTGTTGCCTTCGACCTGGATCTTGGCGCCCATGCGGTGCAGTTCGTACACGTGCATGAAGCGGTTTTCGAAGATGGTCTCGATCACGGCACCGGTGCCTTCGGCAATCGCGTTCAGGGAAATGAACTGCGCCTGCATGTCGGTCGGGAACGCCGGGTACGGAGCGGTACGCACGTTGACGGCTTTTGGCCGCTTGCCGTGCATGTTCAGCTCGATCCAGTCTTCACCGGTGGTGATTTCAGCGCCGGCTTCCTTGAGTTTTTCCAGGACGGATTCAAGGATGGTCGGATCGGTGTCCTTGACCTTGACGCGGCCACCGGTGACGGCTGCAGCCACCAGGTAGGTACCGGTCTCGATGCGGTCCGGCATTACTTTGTAGGTGGCCGAGTGCAGGCGCTTAACACCTTCAATGGTGATGGTGTCGGTGCCGGCGCCGGTGATGTTGGCACCCATGGCGATCAGGAAGTTTGCCAGATCGACTACTTCCGGCTCGCGCGCGGCGTTCTGCAGCACGCTGCGGCCGTTGGCCAGGGCAGCAGCCATCATGATGTTCTCGGTACCGGTCACGCTGACGGTATCAAAGAAGAAGTTCGCGCCACGCAGGCCGCCTTCAGGCGCCTTGGCCTTGATGTAGCCGCCTTCGACGTCGATGGTTGCGCCCATGGCTTCGAGGCCACGGATGTGCAGGTCCACCGGACGCGAACCGATGGCGCAACCGCCAGGCAGTGCGACTTCGGCTTCGCCGAAACGGGCAACCATCGGGCCCAGTACCAGGATCGAGGCACGCATGGTTTTCACCAGTTCGTACGGAGCGATCAGGGTCTTGATGGTGCGCGGGTCGATTTCGACGCTGAGTTTCTCGTCGATCACCGGCTCAATGCCCATGCGACCGAACAGTTCGATCATGGTGGTGATGTCGTGCAGGTGCGGCAGGTTGGCCACGGTAACCGGGCCATCGCACAGCAAGGTCGCTGCAAGGATCGGCAGGGCGGAGTTCTTCGCCCCGGAAATACGGATCTCGCCATCAAGACGAGCACCGCCGGTAATAATCAATTTATCCATAAGAATCTCGACGCCTTGGGGGCTCAGGTGCGCTCGGCCCAGGCCGCGCGGCTGAAAAATTTCATAGTGACCGCATGGATGCTGCCATCGGTGATCCACGGGTTCAAATGGGCATAGATCTGCTGTTGACGCTTGACCGGGCTCAACGCCGCCAGTTCATCGCTAATCACGTTCAGCTGGAAATTGCAGCCTTCGCCCTCAACTTCAACATTAGTTTGGGGCAGCTTTCCTTCAAGGAAGCTTTTAACTTCTAGGGCCTGCATGATCAACCTCTATGGGCGCCCAGTGCGCGCGGGTCGCACATCATACAAAAAAGCCCCGCGCCTGCGAACCCCGCATAGCAGGACTCTGACGGGGGGCTTCTTTAATAATGTGTATTAAGGATGCGCCAACAGCTCGGTCAGACCGGAAACCTCAGCGATTTCACGCATGTCTTCGGGCAATGCACGGATGCTTACCGGCTTTTTGACGGCCTGTGCATCACGCATGAAACACAGCAGCAACGACAAGCCTACACTGCTGGACTTCACCACCGCCGAGCAATCCAGCACCAGCGCAGCAGAGGTGCTGGCATTGATCAGCCCCTGGCCCTGCTTGCGCAGGGCTGGCCCGGTGCTGTAATCCAGCACGCCGCTGATCAGCAATTCGCCGGCCTCGCCGAGGCGGATAGCCGACTCGGTCATTGGGCAGGCTTCCCGGCAGCTTTATCGGTTTCTTCCTTGGCCTTGGCGACTTCACCGGCCCAACCATTGATGGTTTTGTCCAGGTCGTTGCCATTGCGCTGCATGGCGTCGGCGAACTGGTCACGGAAAAGCTTGCCGATGTTGATACCGTTGATGATCACGTTACGCAGCTTCCACTCGCCGTTGACCTTCTCCAGCGTGTACTGCACCGGATACACCGCGCCATTGTTGCCCTTGACGCTCATGTTGACGCTGGTGCGATCCCCGGACTCATCCCCGGCCGGAGCGACGGTAATCCCCTGGTTGTTATACTCGAGCAGGGCATTGCCGTAGAACTGGAACAGGCCCTTCTTGAAGTTTTCCTGGAACGTCTGCATCTGCGCAGGGGTAGCCTTGCGCGAGTACTTGACGGTCATGATGCTGCGGGAAATGCCTTCGGCATCGACAACAGGGCCCACAATGGTATTGAGCGCGTTGTAGAACTGACTTGGATCCTGCTTGTACTTTTCCTTGTTGGCCGACAAGTCAGCCAACATCTTGTTGGTAGTGTCCTGCACCAGGTCATGTGCGGAACCGCCGGCAGCGGCGTTAGCCATCAACGGCAGTGCCGCGAGCAGTACCAACAGGCCACGTCGCAAAGTAGAGATCATGAACACATTCCTCATTTGGCGTCTTTATTGACGGTATTGAGCAGGAATTTACCGATCAAGTCCTCCAGCACCAACGACGACTGTGTGTCATGAATGGTCGAACCATCCTTGAGCAGGGCTGTTTCCCCGCCCACGCTGATACCGATGTACTTCTCGCCCAGCAGGCCAGCGGTGAGAATAGACGCAGTGGAGTCAGTCGGCAGATTATCCACCTTCTTGTCCACCTGCATGGTCACACGGCCGGTGAAGCTGTCGCGGTCCAGATCGATCGCTGTGACCTTGCCGATGGTTACACCGGCCATGGTCACTTTAGCTCTGACAGTCAAACCGGCGATATTGTCGAAGTAGGCGTAAAGTTTATAAGTATCGGCGGTGGGGCTGGCCGATAGGCCGCTGACTCGCAGGGCGAGCAACAGTAAAGCCAGGATGCCAGCCAGCAAGAAAAGGCCGACACCGATTTCCACAGTGCGGTTTTGCATCAGAAATCTCCAAACATCAAGGCGGTCAAAATGAAGTCAAGGCCCAGTACCGCCAGCGAGGCGTACACAACGGTCTTGGTGGTGGCGCGACTGATCCCTTCTGAGGTGGGCTCACAGTCATAGCCTTGGAATACGGCGATCCAGGTCACTACAAACGCGAAAACGATGCTCTTGATGATGCCATTGAGCACGTCACCGCTGAAGGTCACGCTGTTCTGCATGTTGCCCCAGTAAGAGCCGTCGTAGACCCCCAGCCAGTCAACCGCCACCCACGAGCCACCCCAGATCCCCACCACGCTGAAAACCATCGCCAGCAGTGGGAGAGAGATGAAGCCGGCCCACAGGCGCGGGGCAACAATGTACTTGAGTGGATCGACACCGATCATTTCCAGGCTGGACAGCTGCTCGGTGGCCTTCATGTTGCCGATCTCGGCGGTCAGCGCAGAACCGGCACGCCCGGCAAACAGCAACGCCGTCACCACCGGGCCCAACTCACGCAACAGGGTCAGGGCAACCATCTGCCCCACCGCCTGCTCGGAGCCGTAGCTGGACAGGATATTGAAACCCTGCAGCGCCAGCACCATGCCGATGAACACCCCGGAAACCACGATGATCACCAGGGACATCACGCCCACGGAGTGCAGTTGCTTGATCAACAGGCCAAAGCTGCCGCCAATGCCGCCACGGCCGAGTAATGCGTGGAACAGGAAAATCGTCGAACGGCCCAGCACGCCGATGATGTCAATGCCGGAGCGGCCGAAAAGGCGAACCTTCTCGATTAGAGATGTCTTGCGCATCAACGCTTCCCCAGAAGATCTGAGCGGTAGTCCGCTGCCGGAAAGTGAAAAGGCACCGGGCCATCGGGATCGCCGGTCATGAATTGGCGAATGCGCGGGTTATCTGCGTTCATCAGCTCTTCAGGCGTGCCCTGCCCCAGCACCTGGCCATCGCCCACTACGTATAGATAGTCGGCAATGCTCGCGGTCTCGGCCAAGTCGTGGGAGACCACGATACTGGTGATACCCAGCGCATCATTGAGCAGGCGGATAAGACGTACCAGGACGCCCATGGCAATCGGGTCCTGGCCAACGAAGGGTTCGTCGTACATGAGAATTTGCGGGTCAAGGGCAATGGCACGCGCCAGGGCCACCCGACGCTTCATGCCACCGGACAGTTCGTCGGGCATCAGGTCGATGGCACCGCGCAGCCCTACGGCCTGCAATTTCAGCAACACAATGTCACGAATCATTTCATCGGACAGCTGTGTATGCACCCGCAGAGGGAACGCCACGTTTTCGAAAACGTCGAGGTCGGTAAACAGGGCACCGCTCTGGAACAGCACGCCCATGTGCTTGCGGGCATCGAACAGGTCGCTGCGCGAGAGGGTCGGCAGGTTCTGGCCATTGACCCAGACTTCACCGGCGGAGGGGCGCAATTGCATGCCCATCAGGCGCAGCAGCGTCGTCTTGCCGCAGCCGGAAGGCCCCATGATGCCCGTGACTTTGCCGCGGGGAATGCGAATATCCACATTATTGAAGATGCTGCGCGTACCGCGCTTGAAGGAAAGGCCCTTCAGCTCGACCGCGTAGGCGTTATCGGCACTCATCTAAACTCCTTGGGATGCAGCCTTTCACTCAGACACCTTGTTTTCGACAAATGCTTGCGTCGAAGAGACAAAAAGGCTGTGCGGACCGAACTGGCGGCGAACTATATCACTGCTGGTACAGCGCCCCCAAGGCCGGAACAGAGCTTGTTCAGAAACAGGACAGCTAAAAAAACCTTGCTGAGGTTCAATCTCAACCACAAACGGAATGAATAAAGCCTGACGAACTTACGTGAGGGAATCGATCATTACCGCTATAATCGCCGACTTTTCGTCAGGCTATACGATTTCAGACATGAGCCAATCCAGCGACCTTATTCAATCCGCACAACGCACCATCCGCCTCGAGCTTGAAGCCGTAGAAGGTTTGCTGGCTCATATCGACGCGGATTTCGTACGCGCCTGCGAGATGATTCTGGCCAGCAAGGGCCGCGTAGTCGTGGTCGGCATGGGCAAATCCGGGCATGTTGGCAACAAGATCGCCGCCACCCTGGCAAGCACCGGTACCACCGCGTTCTTCGTGCATCCGGCCGAAGCCAGCCACGGCGACATGGGCATGATCACCCGGGATGACATCATCCTGGCCCTGTCCAACTCTGGCACCACCAACGAAATCGTGACCCTGCTGCCGCTGATCAAGCGCCTGGGCATCCAGCTGATCAGCGTGACCGGCAACCCGGACTCGACGCTGGCAAAAGCGGCTGAAGTGAATTTGAACGTACACGTTGCCGAAGAAGCCTGCCCGCTGAACCTGGCGCCAACCTCCTCCACCACCGCCGCCCTGGTCATGGGCGATGCACTGGCCGTGGCATTGCTGGAAGCCCGCGGCTTTACCGCCGAAGACTTCGCCTTTTCCCACCCGGGTGGCGCCCTGGGCCGCCGCCTGCTGCTGAAAGTGGAAAACGTGATGCACGCCGGCGAAGAGCTGCCACAGGTGGCGCGCGGCACGTTGCTTAAAGATGCCTTGATGGAAATGACCCTCAAGCGCCTCGGCATGACCGTGATCCTGGAGCCCGACGGGCGCCTGGCCGGGGTTTTCACCGACGGTGACCTGCGCCGCACCCTGGACCGCAACCTCGACATCCAGACTGCAACCATCGACGAAGTCATGACGCCTCACGGCAAGACCGCCCGCCCCGAGATGCTCGCGGCCGAAGCGCTGAAGATCATGGAAGACCATAAAATCCTGGCGCTGGTGGTGGTCGACAGCGACGACCGCCCGGTTGGCGCCTTGAACATGCACGACTTGCTGCGTGCGGGAGTGATGTAAATGACCACCGATCTGCTGCAACGGGGCAAAAACATCAAGCTGGCGATTTTCGACGTCGACGGCGTGCTGACGGACGGCCGCCTGTACTTTCTGGAAGACGGCAGCGAATTCAAGACCTTCAACACCCTCGATGGCCAGGGCATCAAGATGCTGATGGCGGCGGGCGTGCAAACCGGCATCATCAGTGGTCGCAAGACCCCGGTTGTGGAACGCCGCGCACAAAACCTGGGGATTCCTCACCTGTATCAGGGCCGCGAGGATAAACTGGTGGTTCTGGACGAGCTTCTTGGCAAACTCAACCTAAGCTATGAGCAGGTTGCCTACCTCGGTGACGATTTACCCGACCTGCCGGTGATCCGCCGGGTCGGCCTGGGCATGGCTGTGGCCAATGCGGCGGCGTTCGTGCGCGAACACGCGCATGGCGTTACCACCGCCCGTGGCGGCGAAGGCGCCGCCCGCGAGTTCTGCGAGTTGATTCTGCGCGCCCAAGGCAGCCTCGAAGCGGCTCATGCCGCCTACCTATAGAGCGTTTTATGCTGAGTAAAAAGATTCGCAATTTCCTGATATTCGCCGTGATCGCCGCCGTGTTTCTCGCGGTTGGCTACTGGAATATCAGCCCGGAGCGCTTCCTCGACAAGCCTGTTGCGCAGGTCGACGAAAGTGCCATCGACTATTACGCCATCAACGCCCACAGCATCCAGTACCTGCCCGATGGCAAGGTCCAGTATGAAATGACCTCCGACAAGGTCGAGCACTTGAAGGCCTCCGAGGTCACGCTGCTCACCAAGCCGGACATGAACCTGTACCGCGGCGCCGAATTCCCGTGGCACGTCACCAGTGAGCGTGGCGAGGTCAACCCGGACGGCACCCAAGTGGAACTGATTGACTCCGTGCGCGTTGCGCGCACTGACGCCAAGAACCGCGACACCATCATTACCAGCAGTCGCATGACCGTATTCCCACAGAAGCAATATGCGCAGACCGAGCAAGACGTTAGAATCGACGGCGCTGGCGGTGTATCGACTGGCAAGGGAATGAAAGCGTATTTGAAAGAAAGCAGGATACACCTGCTATCGAACGTAAGAGGACAGTATGAGGCTCGTTAAAACCCTCCCTATTTTGCTCGGCCTGGGCGCAGCACTGGGAAGCGTGAGCGCCTGGGCTCTGCCGAACGATAGCCAGCAACCGATCCACATTCAGGCTGACGACGCGCAGCTGGATGACAAGCAAGGTATCGCGACCTACACCGGCAGCGTGATCATCACCCAAGGCTCGATGAAAGTGACGGGTAACACCGTGACACTGACTCGCACCCCGGCAGGCGATATCGACGTGGTCACTTCGGTCGGCAACCTGGCGTATTTCGAACAGCTGCAGAAAGTTGGCGACCCTACGCCGGTCAAAGGCTACGGCAAGACAATTCAGTACCACGCCCAGCAAAATCGCATCGTACTGATCGACCAGGCCCGGGTCATCAATGATGGCAACACCACCGACGGCGAAAAAATCGTCTACGACACGGTGAAGCAGATTGCCCAGGCCGGTCGCGCCACCGGCTCTAAAATCAGCACGCCGAAGCCACGCATCGACATGGTTATCCAGCCTAAGCAGAAACCTGGCGAAGCCCAGGCGGCGCCGAAAACCGACGCGAAGAAGGCGAATTAATGGCAACCCTGAAAGCCCAGCATCTGGCCAAGGCCTATAAAAGCCGTCAGGTCGTGCGCGACGTCAGCCTGTCGATCGACAGCGGCCAGATCGTCGGCTTGCTCGGCCCCAACGGTGCCGGCAAGACCACCTGCTTCTACATGATTGTCGGCCTGGTACAGGCCGATCAAGGCCGCGTCCTGATCGACGACCTGGACGTAAGCCACCAGCCCATGCACGGTCGTGCACAGGCGGGTATCGGCTATCTTCCCCAGGAAGCATCGATCTTCCGCAAATTGTCGGTTTCCGACAACATCATGGCGATCCTCGAGACCCGCAAGGAACTCGACCGCGCCGGGCGCAAGAAAGAGCTGGAAAGCCTGCTGCAGGAATTCCACATCAACCATATCCGCGACAACCTCGGCATGAGCCTTTCCGGCGGCGAGCGTCGTCGTGTGGAAATCGCCCGCGCCCTGGCCACTGCGCCGAAGTTCATCCTGCTGGATGAACCTTTCGCCGGTGTCGACCCGATCTCGGTCGGCGACATCAAGCAGATCATCCACCACCTGAAAGCCAAGGGCATCGGTGTGTTGATCACCGACCACAACGTCCGCGAGACCCTCGATATCTGCGAAACCGCGTATATCGTCAACGATGGACAGCTGATTGCCGAAGGTGACTCCGCCACCATCCTGGCCAACGAACTGGTCAAGGAAGTGTATCTGGGTCACGAGTTCCGCCTGTAAACACGGTGGTATCAGGCCATTCGCCATGGAGCGCGGGAGTCAATAAAAACCTCAGTATTTTTATTGTTACCGCGCTCTAGGCAAAGCCCCCGATATCAGGCATATAATTTGCTTATGTTTGGCGCTCACGCGCCCTGTCGTGGATGGCGCATTGCGCCGGCGAATAAGGTGTTAAGCCCCTGCCATGAAACCATCGCTAGTCCTGAGAATGGGCCAGCAGCTGACGATGACACCGCAGCTGCAACAGGCCATCCGCCTGCTCCAATTGTCGACCCTGGACCTGCAACAGGAAATCCAGGAGGCCCTGGAGTCCAATCCGATGCTCGAACGCCAGGAAGAAGGCGACGACTTCGATAATGCAGACCCGCTGGCCGACAACATCGAGCAAAAACCCAACCCCGACGTACAGGAACCCTCCTACCAGGAAACCGCCCCCACGGTGGATAACCTCGAGGAAGGTGAATGGAACGAACGCATTCCCAACGAACTTCCCGTGGACACCGCGTGGGAAGACGTCTACCAGACCAGCGCCAGCAGCCTGCCCAGCAATGATGATGACGAGTGGGACTTCACCACCCGCACGTCCGCCGGCGAGAGCCTGCAGAGCCATTTGCTCTGGCAACTGAACCTGGCCCCGATGTCCGACACCGATCGCCTGATCGCCGTGACCCTGATCGATTGCATCAACAATCAGGGCTACCTGGACGAGACCCTTGAGGAGATCCTCGAGGCCTTCGACCCGGAACTGGACATCGAACTGGACGAAATCGAAGCCGTCCTGCACCGCATCCAGCAATTCGAGCCCGCCGGCATCGGCGCCCGCACCCTCAGCGAGTGCCTGCTGCTGCAACTGCGCCAATTGCCGGCGAAAACACCTTGGCTGGCCGAAGCGCAGCGCCTGGTCACCGACTACATCGACCTGCTGGGCAGCCGCGACTACAGCCAGTTGATGCGCCGCATGAAGCTCAAGGAAGATGACCTGCGCCAGATCATCGAGCTGGTGCAGAGCCTCAACCCGCGTCCGGGCTCACAGATCGAGTCCAGCGAAGCCGAATACGTCGTGCCGGATGTAATCGTGCGCAAGGACAACGAGCGCTGGCTGGTGGAGCTGAACCAGGAATCGGTACCGCGCCTGCGGGTCAACCCGCAATACGCAGGTTTCGTGCGCCGCGCCGACACCAGCGCCGACAACACCTTCATGCGCAACCAGTTGCAGGAAGCCCGCTGGTTCATCAAGAGCCTGCAAAGCCGCAACGAAACCCTGATGAAAGTCGCCACCCAGATCGTCGAGCACCAGCGCGGCTTCCTGGAATACGGCGATGAAGCGATGAAGCCGCTGGTACTGCACGACATCGCCGAGGCGGTAGGCATGCACGAATCGACGATTTCCCGGGTAACCACGCAAAAATTCATGCATACCCCACGGGGCATTTATGAGCTGAAATACTTTTTCTCCAGCCACGTCAGCACCTCCGAAGGCGGCGAATGCTCGTCCACGGCGATCCGCGCGATCATCAAAAAACTGGTTGCCGCGGAAAATCAGAAAAAGCCGTTGAGTGACAGCAAGATCGCTGGTTTACTGGAGGCACAAGGCATTCAGGTCGCCCGTCGAACCGTCGCCAAGTACCGCGAGTCCCTTGGGATCGCGCCTTCCAGCGAGCGTAAACGTTTGATGTGACGGGCGGGCCATAGCGTTCCAGTGGCAGGCACCCCGGCCTGCCGCTTTATGCACTGGCAACGAAGGAGAAGCTGTATGCAAGTCAACATCAGTGGACACCAACTGGAAGTGACCGAACCGCTGCGCGCCTATATCGGCGAAAAACTCAAACGAATTGAGGGGCATTTCGACAAGATCACCAACGTGCAAGTCATCATGACTGTCGAGAAGCTCAAGCAGAAAATCGAAGCCACCTTGCGTATACCCGGCGGGGAAGTAGTCGCCAATGCCGAGCATTCAGATATGTATGCTGCCATTGACGACCTTACCGACAAGCTGGATCGCCAAATCAAAAAGCATAAGGAAAAGCAGCAGAGTCTTCTTCAAGGCACTGGCCGCTAACACTCCCCACCCATGATTCGACTTGAAACCATCCTGACCCCCGGCCGTTCCCTTGTGAACGTGCCGGGCGGCAGTAAAAAGCGTGCCCTCGAACAAATTGCCAACCTGATCGGCCGCGAAGTGCCCGAACTGGATACGCAAGCTGTGTATGAGGCACTGATCGCCCGTGAAAAGCTCGGTTCCACCGGCTTTGGCAACGGCATCGCCATTCCTCACTGCCGCCTGCAAGGCTGTGAGTCGCCAGTCAGCGCCCTGCTGCACCTGGACGCCCCCATCGATTTCGACGCCATCGACGGCGCGCCGGTCGACCTGCTGTTTGTATTGCTGGTCCCGCAAGCTGCCACCGATGCACACCTGGAACTGCTTAGGCAGATCGCCAGCATGCTCGACCGCAAGGAAGTACGCGACAAACTGCGCAGCGCTCCGAGCAATGAGGCGCTTTATCAGGTTGTCCTGGATGAACAAAACGGGCAGTAATCATGCGTTTGATCATCGTCAGCGGCCGTTCCGGCTCAGGTAAAAGCACGGCTCTCAATGTTCTTGAGGACAACGGCTTCTATTGCATCGACAACCTGCCCGCCGGCCTGCTGCCGGAACTGGCGGAACGTGCACTGATCCATACCGAGCTGGCACAACCGCTGGTCGCTGTTTCCATCGACGCCCGCAACCTGCCCAGCCACCTCACCCGCTTCCCCGAACTGCTCGAAGAAGTGCGGGCCAAGCACATCCATTGCGACGTGCTGTACCTCGACGCCGACGAAGAGACGCTGCTCAAGCGCTTCTCCGAAACCCGTCGACGCCACCCGCTGAGCAGCCCGCACCGCTCGCTGGCCGAAGCCATCGAGGACGAGACCAAGCTGCTGGGGCCGATCATTGACCTGGCCGACCTCAAGATCAACACCACCGGCCTGAACCTGTATCAGTTGCGCGATGCGATCAAGCTGCGCCTGCTGAATCAGCCGGAGCCGGGCACCGCCTTCCTCGTTGAGTCGTTTGGCTTCAAACGCGGTATGCCCGTGGATGCCGACCTGGTGTTTGACGTGCGCTGCCTGCCCAACCCGTACTGGAAGCCGGAACTGCGTGATCAATCCGGGCTGGACGCACCCGTGGCCGAGTACCTGGCGGCGCAACCGGATGTGGAAGAGATGTTCCAGGATATCTCCAGCTACCTGCTCAAATGGCTGCCGCGTTTTGCGGCCAGCAACCGGGCTTATGTCACCATTGCCATTGGCTGCACCGGCGGCCATCACCGTTCCGTCTACCTGACCGAACGCCTGGGCAAGGTGCTGCAACAAACCCTCAAGAACGTCCAGGTTCGCCACCGCGACCTCAGCTGAAAGGAACACCCCCGCGATGCCCGTTCTGGAAATTGAAATCATCAACAAACTGGGCCTGCACGCCCGGGCCTCGGCCAAGTTCGTCGGCGTCGCCGGGCAGTTCCCTTGCCAGATTCGCGCCGGGCGCACCCCGGAATCCATGGTCGACGGAAAAAGCATCATGGCCATGATGATGCTGGCTGCGGGCAAGGGCACGAAGATTCACTTGAAGACGGAAGGCGAGCAAGAGCAGGAAGCGATGGATGCGCTGGTAAAACTGATCAATAACTACTTTGACGAAGGCGAGTAACGCCCTCTGTAGGAGCCGGCTTGCCGGCGATTGGCCCACAAGTCTTGCACTGACCTCAGGAAGGCCATCGCCGGCAAGCCGGCTCCTACAAGGAATTTGGCAGAGTTCTTAGCCCAACGCTGTATCCATCACCATCATCAAACAAAACCCGATACACAACCCCAGGCTGGCGAGCTTGTCATGGCCATTGCGCCGCGACTCGGGAATCACTTCGTGGGTCACCACCAGCAGCATCGCCCCGGCCGCCAGCGCCAACCCCAACGGCAACAACACCTGCGCCAAACTCACCAGCCAGGCACACAGCACGGCAAATACCGGCTCCACCAGGCCTGACGCCGCGCCAATCAGGAACGCCTTGACCCGCGACATCCCCGCCCCGGCCAGCACCAACGCAATCACCAAGCCCTCCGGCACATCCTGCAAGGCGATGCCCATGGCCAGGCTGTCGGCATCGGGCATGCCGCCGCCCGCCGAGACACCGACCGCCATGCCTTCGGGAATGTTGTGCGCAATGATGGCGAACACAAACAGCCAGATGCGCGGCGGTATTACCGGATGCTCCAGACTGCCCACCAGCATTTCCGGGCTGGCGCCGGAGACCTTGCGGTCCACCAGATACAGCCCGAATGCTCCCAGCATGATGCCGAAACTGATCAAACCGCTGGCCGCCCAAGGCGTCAGCCCCAGGCTTTCGGCAGCCGCAATACCCGGCACGATCAGCGAAAACGCAGTGGCCGCCAGCATCACCCCGGCACCGAAGCCGAGCAGCGTGTCACTCACCGCCAACGGCATCCGGCGAATCACCAGTACCGGCACGGCGCCCAAGGCAGTGCCCAGTGCGCAAATCGCACCACCCTGCAAGGCACGCAGGATACGGGGCTCCAGGTCCAGCCAGGCCAGCCCTTGGGCCACCAGCAATGCAGTGCCTGCCAATAGCAGCAGCGAGCCAAACGCATAACGAAACATTCGCACGCTGCTGATCGCCAGTGTTTCAGTGCCCATAGTCGGCCTTAGATCTTGTTATAGAGGAGTTTCAGCCCAGTGCAGCCTGGTAGCGGCCGGCAACTTCCGGCCAATTGATGACGCTGTAGAACGCGTTGATGTATTCCGGACGACGGTTCTGGTACAGCAGGTAATAAGCGTGTTCCCAGACGTCCAGGCCGAGGATTGGCGTATTGCCGTTCATCAGCGGGCTGTCCTGATTACCGCTGCTCTCCACCACCAGGGTCTTTTGCGGGGTGACACTCAACCAGGCCCAGCCACTGCCGAAACGGGTCAAGGCAGCTTTGGTAAAGGCCTCTTTGAAGGCGTCGAAACCGCCCAACTGCTCGTCAATGGCTTTGCCCAGCGCACCGTCTGGCTTGCCGCCGCCCTTGGGCGACATGACGGCCCAGAACAATGAGTGGTTGGCGTGTCCGCCGCCTTGGTTGATCACCGCCGCCCGGAGTTTTTCCGGCAGTTGCTGCACGCTGGAGACCAGCTTTTCCACCGGCCAACCGGCAAACTCGGTGCCTTCCACGGCGGCGTTGAGGTTATTGATGTAGGTCTGGTGGTGCTTGGTGTAGTGGATCTCCATGGTTTGCGCGTCGATATGCGGTTCAAGGGCATCGTAGGCGTAAGGCAAGGCCGGCAAGGTGTAGGACATATCAATGAGCTCCATAAAAAGGGCTGTTGCGGGTCGACGCATCCGATGGCGCCACGTTGCTGCCCAGCAGGCGGTGGGTACGCGGGTACTCACCGTGATCGCTGATGAAATTCAACAGTTCGACGTAGGTCTTGCTGCTCTGGCGCAGCGCCGCTTCCCGCAGTTGCGGGTTGAGGCGGGTGTCCTGCATGGTCTGCAACAGCCGCTGGTGAATGGCGCAGAGGTATTCGGCGCTTTCTTCCGGCTGGTTCAGGCGCAGGTGCAGGTCGGCCAGGTTGTGATGGGAAATGACGCAAGCCGCCACCGCCTCGTCGGCATCCGCCCAGCGCTCAAACAACACTTGAGCCAGGGCCAGGGCTTGCAGGTAGGCCTCGCGGGCATCTACCAGCTCGCCCGCCATAAAGCAGCGATTGGCCCGTTCGATCGTGCGTTTCCAGTGCTCCATGGTGAGCCTCCAAAGCAGGGTCGGTGATTACACGCCGCCGGCCGTGAGCTTTTCCGGATCCAGCAGGATTTCCAGTTGGCTGCGGGGCAAGTCGGTGTGTTCGAGCGCCACATCAATCACCGGACGGCCTTGCTGATAGGCCTTCTTGGCGATTTCGGCGGCCTTTTGGTAACCGATGATCGGGTTGAGTGCGGTCACCAGGATCGGGTTGCGCGACAGCGCTTCCTTGAGCTTGGCTTCATTGACCTTGAAGCTGGCGATAGCCTTGTCGGCCAGCAGGCGGCTGGAATTGGCCAGCAATTCCAGGCTGCCGAGCAGGTTCTGGGCGATGATCGGCAGCATCACATTGAGTTCGAAGTTGCCGGACTGACCGGCGATGGTAATCACCGTGTCATTGCCGATGACTTGCGCGGCAACCATCGCAGTGGCTTCCGGGATCACCGGATTGACCTTGCCCGGCATGATCGAGGAGCCCGGTTGCAGGCCTTCCAGTTCGATTTCACCGAGGCCGGCCAACGGGCCGGAGTTCATCCAGCGCAGGTCGTTGGCAATTTTCATCAAGGACACGGCGGTGGTCTTGAGCTGCCCGGAGACCGCGACGGCTGTGTCCTGGGAGCCGATCAGGGCAAACAGGTTCTTGCCCGGAGTGAACTGCACCTGGGTCAGGCTGCTCAGTTGTTGGCTGAAGCGCGCTGCGAACTCCGGATGCGCATTGATCCCCGTGCCCACCGCGGTGCCGCCTTGGGCCAGCGCCTGCAAACTCGGCAGCAGGTCCTGCAGATGGCCAATATTGGCCTTTAGCTGTTGGGCCCAGCCATTCAGGACTTGGCTCATGCGCACTGGCATGGCGTCCATCAGGTGAGTGCGGCCGGTCTTGACGTAGCGATGCACCTCTTCGGCCTTGTGCTCGATCACCTGCACCAGGTGCAGCAGCGCCGGCAGGGTTTGTTCGTGCAGCACCAGCGCGGCGCTGACGTGGATCGTGGTCGGAATGATGTCGTTGCTGCTCTGGCCGCAGTTGACGTGGTCATTGGGGTTGACCGGCTCGCCCAGCAAACGGCTGGCGAGGGTCGCAATCACTTCGTTGGCGTTCATGTTGGAGCTGGTGCCGGACCCGGTCTGGAAGATATCCACCGGGAAATGTTGCATGAAGTCGCCTTCCAGCAAACCTTGGGCAGCATCGACGATGGCCTTGCCCTGGGCTTCGCTCAGTTGCTTGAGCTCAACGTTGGCCTTGGCGGCGGCGGCCTTGGCCAGGATCAGCGCACGAATGAACTGCGCCGGCATGCGCTGGTGGCTGATGGGAAAGTTATTCACCGCACGCTGGGTTTGTGCGCCATACAAGGCCTCGGCGGGTACTTGCAGTTCGCCCATGCTGTCGCGTTCGATACGGGTGTTACTCATCGGAAGATCCTTGCACCAGGTCAGAGTGAGAAATCGATGGAAGCAATTCGCAGGTCGCCAATTGCCAGGCAAACGTCTGCCAGCGCTTGAGGCGGCAGGCACAGTGGGAAAGCTTTTCCAGGTCGCGCAACGGGCGCCAGGCCTGGTCCAGGCACATGGATCGCCAGTGCCAGGGCAAGGCGATGTCGGAGGCGGTGTCGAGCAACAGGCGGAATGAGGTTTCGCCGATGGTCCACGGATGGGTTGCCGTGCAACAGGCCAGGTACCGGCCTTCGGCCAGATAATGTTCGATCAGGCGGGGCTCGTCGGGATCAAGGCCGCAGCGAATCTGACGACTCATCCAACGCCAGCTTTCCAGGTAGGGATCCTCATGCAGGACAGAACTCATGATCCACGCTCATTCGGTAATGATATTTATTATTAAATGATATTGAGAATCAAAACAAGAGCCTGAGGAAATCACTCGGAATTCCAGGCACAAAAAAAGGCGCGCCACCCAATGGGTGGCGCGCCTTGTTTACAAGTGTCTGTCGGCGGGTCAGCTGCCGGCGACGGTCATCTTCTCGATCAACACCGAACCGGTGCGGATGTTGCTGCGCAGTTCCAGGTCATTACCCACCGCGACGATCTGCTTGAACATGTCACGCATATTGCCGGCGATGGTCACTTCCTGCACGGCGAACTGAATCTCGCCGTTTTCGACCCAGAAACCCGCCGCGCCACGGGAGTAGTCGCCCGTGACCATGTTCAGGCCGTGGCCCATCAACTCGGTGACCAACAAGCCGCGCCCCATACGCCGCAACAGCGCCGCCTGGTCTTCATCGCCATGGGTGATGAACAGGTTGTGCACGCCACCGGAGTTGGCGGTGCTTGGCAGGCCGAGCTTGCGACCGGCGTAGGTGCCCAGCACGTAGGACACCAACTCACCGTTCTCGACGAATGGCTTGGCGTAGGTCGCCAGGCCATCACCGTCGAACGACGAGCTGCCCATGGCGCGCATCAGGTGCGGGCGTTCATCGATGGTCAGCCATTCCGGGAACAGCTTCTGGCCGATCGCCCCTTCCAGGAACGACGACTTGCGATACAAATTGCCGCCGGAAATCGCCCCGAGGAAACTGCCGAACAGACCACCGGCCAGCTCCGCCGAAAACAGCACCGGCACTTCGCACGTCGGCACCGGGCGCGCACCCAGGCGGCTGGCGGCACGTTGCGCGGCACGCTGGCCGATGAGTACCGGGTCCATCAGCAATTCGCCCTGGCGGTTCACGTCGTACCAGTAATCACGCTGCATCTGGCCGTTGGCTTCGGCAATCATCACGCAGCTCAGGCTGTGACGCGTCGAGGCATAACCGCCGATAAAGCCGTGGCTGTTGCCATACACGCGGCAGCCCTGGTGGGTGCTCAAGGTCGTACCATCGGCGTTCTTGATCCGGCTGTCGGCGTCAAATGCCGCCGCTTCACAGGTCAGTGCCTGCTCAATGGCCTGCTCCGGGGTGATGTCCCAGGCATGAAACAGGTCAAAATCCTTCAGGTCGCGTGCCATCAAGGCCGCATCGGCCAAACCCGAGCTTTCATCTTCGGAGGTGTGCTTGGCGATCGCCAGCGCGGCGGCGACGGTTTCGCGAATCGCTTCCGGGCCACTGGCGGAGGTGCTGGCCGAGCCTTTGCGCTGGCCTACGTACAAGGTGATGCCAAACCCCTGGTCGCGGTTGAATTCGACCGTTTCCACTTCCCGCTGGCGGACCGATGTCGACAAGCCCTGCTCCAGGGACACCGCCACTTCACAGGCACTGGCCCCCTGGCGCTTGGCCTCGGCAATGATCTGCTCGACTTGTTCCTGCAGTGCCGGTAACGCTTGCGGACCGACGCTTTGGGCTGCACTCATGGTTTTCTCCACTCAAATTCTGCTTTCGGTTAAGGCCTTCTAGCGACCGGGCCGGACAAGCGGCCCCCGACTGGTTATCATGGCGGCGTTTCTTTGCGGACTGCCACCATGGTTGATTCTTACGACGACTCCCTCGATGGGGAGAAAAGCAAATCTCAGGTCAAACGCGAGCTGCATGCTCTGGTTGACCTCGGCGAGCGCCTTACAACACTCAAGCCTGACTTGTGTGCAAAACTGCCATTGACCGACGCCCTGCGCCGGGCTCTGAACGATGCGCCCAAGCACACCGCGAATATCGCGCGTAAACGGCACCTCATGTTCATCGGCAAACTGATGCGCGACCAGGACACGGACGCCATTCTGACGTTGCTCGATCAACTCGATGCCTCCACTCGCCAGTACAACGAGCGTTTCCATAACCTGGAACGCTGGCGTGATCGCTTGATCGCCGGCGATGACGCGGTACTGGAGAAGTTCGTCATCGAGTACCCGGATGCCGATCGCCAACAATTGCGCTCCCTGATCCGTCAGGCCCAGCACGAACTGGCGCAAAGCAAGCCACCGGCTTCCAGCCGAAAAATCTTCAAATACATCCGTGAGCTGGACGATAGTCAACGCGGCCTGCGCTGACCCTCTTCCCCGGGTGGCGGCCTTCGCCACCCGAAGCTCCCGTTCTTACGAGCCCGTGCCACCCACGGTGATCGCATCAATTTTCAAGGTTGGCTGGCCGACACCCACCGGCACCGACTGACCATCTTTCCCGCACGTCCCCACACCGCTGTCCAGCGACAGGTCGTTACCGACCATCGACACCTTGCTCATGGCTTCCGGGCCGTTGCCAATCAACGTTGCACCCTTGACCGGCGCGGTGATCTTGCCGTCTTCAATCAAGTACGCCTCGCTGGTGGAGAACACGAACTTACCGCTGGTGATGTCCACCTGCCCGCCACCGAGGTTGGCGCAGTAGATCCCGCGTTTCACCGAGGCGATGATTTCGGCCGGATCGCTTTCGCCGCCGAGCATGTAGGTGTTGGTCATGCGTGGCATCGGCAGGTGCGCGTAGGACTCGCGACGGCCGTTACCGGTACGGGCCACGCCCATCAGGCGGGCGTTGAGCTTGTCTTGCATGTAGCCCTTGAGCACACCGTTCTCGATCAGCGTGGTGCACTCGGTCGGCGTGCCTTCGTCATCGACGCTCAACGAACCGCGACGCCCGGCCAGGGTGCCGTCATCGACAATGGTGCAAAGCTTGGACGCGACCATCTCGCCCATGCGCCCGCTGTAGGCGGAACTGCCCTTGCGGTTGAAGTCGCCTTCCAGGCCGTGGCCCACCGCTTCATGCAGCAGCACGCCGGACCAGCCGGAACCCAGCACCACCGGCAACGTGCCGGCCGGTGCCGGAATCGCTTCCAGATTGACCAGCGCCTGGCGCAACGCTTCACGGGCATAACCCATGGCGCGGTCTTCGGTGAGGAAATAACGGTAGTCGGTACGCCCGCCGCCGCCATGGCCACCGCGCTCGCGGCGGCCGTTCTGTTCGACGATCACGCTGACATTGAAGCGCACCAGTGGGCGTACATCTGCCGCCAGGCCGCCATCGGTGGAGGCCACGAGGATGCGCTCCCACACACCGGCCATGCTCACGGTGACTTGCTGGATACGTGGGTCCAGGGCTCGGGTCGCGGCGTCCACACGCTTGAGCAGCTCGACCTTTTCGGCACGGCTGATCACTTCCAGCGGGTTATCCGGCGCATACAACTGGGCCACATCCTGGGTGCTGAACGCCTGCACCGTACCGTTTTGACCGGCGCGGGAGATCGAACGGGCAGCGCGAGCCGCCAGGCCCAAGGCTTCCAGGGTGATGGCGTTGCTGTAGGCAAAGCCGGTTTTCTCACCGGACTGGGCACGCACGCCCACACCCTGGTCGAGGTTGAAGCTGCCTTCCTTGACGATCCCGTCTTCCAGGGCCCAGGACTCGGAAATCTGCCCCTGGAAATACAGGTCGGCAGCGTCGATGCCTGGCCCGGCCAGATCGCCGAGGACTGTTTGCAAGCTTTCGATGGTCACGCCACCGGGCGCCAGGAGGTGTTCACTGACTGAGGACAACAACTCGCTCATAGGTTTGGCCTTAAATTCATCGTTCTGAAGCAGGTCGCTGCGCGCCCTGCGAGAAAAAGCGCCGGTGGCCTGCCACCGGCATGCGCGTCCGTATCGACGCCTGTTCACTGCTGTCGCGTTCGGCCAGTAACACCGCCTCGCCTTGATCCTGTTGTGCCAGCACTCGCCCCCATGGGTCGATAATCGCTGCATGCCCGAAGGTTTCCCGTGGCCCCGGGTGCACGCCGCCCTGGGCAGCCGCCAGCAGGTAGCACTGGGTTTCGATGGCCCGGGCACGAATCAGCACGTCCCAGTGCGCGGCGCCCGTCACCGCCGTAAAGGCGGAAGGCGCGGTGATCAATTCGGCTCCCGCAGCGCGCAATTCGCTGTACAGCTCCGGGAAGCGCAGGTCGTAGCACACCGTCAGCCCCAGACGGCCCACCGGCGTATCCGCCACCACCACCTGGCTACCATGAGCATAGTCATCGGATTCGCGATAACGGCCCCGGGCATCGGCCACGTCGACATCGAACAGGTGCAGCTTGTCGTAACGGGCGACGATTTCGCCCTGATCGTCGATCAACAACGAGCAGGCGTTGGACTTGGCGTTCGGTTGGTCCTTGGGAGGCAGCGGCAAAGTGCCGGCCACTATCCATAAGGTGAGGTCGCGGGCGGTCTGTTTCAACCATGGCAGGACAGGACCTTCGCCCAAGGCCTCGGCGCGACCGATATCGGCCACATCGCGACGGCCCATGGCGGCGAAGTTTTCCGGGAGGACCGCAAGCTTTGCTCCGCCCGCCGCCGCTTGCTCCAGCAGGCGCCGGGCCTGGGCCAGGTTGGCCAGCACGTCGCTTTGGCTGACCATTTGAATTACCGCGAAGGACATGGGCCCACACTCCATAAAAAGCATGAGGCCATGCTACTCCACAGGTACTCAGTTTGGCTTTTCAAATGGCTTGTCGAAGGTGATTTTCGGGTCCTTCCACGGGCCTTCGACCTTGTACTGCACGCTGGCGAAACGCGAAACGCGGTCGCCAATCAGCTTGTCGATCAGGAACAATGCACCGCCAATGGCCGGCGCGCCGACGATCAGCGCCGCAATCGGCAGGTTATTGGTGACCGGTAGCGTCACCAGCAACTTGGCGTCCACACGATCAGCCACCAGGTCCAGGGTGCCGTTGATCTCCAGGTTGCTCGACGGCCCCGTCATGGTGATCGGCTCGCGGGTTACAAACACGCCGTTGCTGGCGGCCAGCAAGCCCTTGACCCGGTCATAGCTCAAGCCTTTGCCGAGCAAGTCCGAGAAGTCCAGGCGCAGACGGCGACCGATGGAGTTGAAGTTCAGCAAGCCAAACACCCGCAGGGCCTGGGCACCGCCTTCCACTTCGACGAATTGGCCTTTGCGAAAGCTTGCATCCAGGCTGCCGGAGAAACGCTTGGGGCCGACCCAGGCCGGCGAACCCGGCCAGCGCCCGTCCACGTCAACATGAAAGTCTTCGCTGGTCACGCTCGGCGCAAACCCCCAGCCCTTGAGCACGTCGCCAATATTCTTGCCATCCAGGCGGCCCTTGTACCAACTGCTGCTGGCCCCGGGAGCGCCTTCCCAACCGCCGGCGCCCTGCAGCAGCATACCTTTGAGCCCCAGGTTGAGGCTGTTGAACGCCATGCCCTTGGTGGTCGGCCGGACTTTCAACGACCAGGCACCTACCAGATCCGGGCCCTGGAACAACTGGGCAATCGAGATATCCAGTGCCGGAATATCCTTGGGATCGACATCAGCCAGCGGGTCCGGCGCATTTTCATCCGCCTGCACCGTCGGATCCACCGCAGGCAATTTCACGTACTGCAAGTTGACCGCAATCGGCGCGCCCTTGGCATCCGGAAGCCCCACGGTGCCTTTGGCCTGCTGGCTGTCGAACTGCAAACCCCAGGCAGCGGGCTTGCGATCCAGTTGCAGGTTGACCTGGTCAAACTGGGTGCCGAAGCCGGTCAGCTTGCCGACCTTGAAGTCGGCGCCGCTCAACAGTTGCTTGGCACTGCCACCCGGGTCGTTGCCGGCGTAGCGGTCTACCAGTTTTTTCCAGGGGTCGATATCCAGCTCCGACAACACACCGCGAATACGCAAGCCCTTGCCGGCTGGCAACACGGCATCGCCTTCCCCCAGGAACAGCTCACCACGGCCATCGGCAAAATTGTCCGCCGGGGCGGCGAAGGTGAAGCTGCCCAACTCGCCATAATCAAACCAGTAGCGGCGCTCCTTACCCTGCAACGTCATGCGGAACACGCTGTCACGGCCCTGGCTCGCCGGCATGCCGAACGGTGCCGGCAGGTCCACGGCCACGCCCTTGAGGTTGGAGCTGACCATCAACTGGCTGTCGGCGCCGTCGAGGTTGAGCTGCAATTGGTACGGAATATCACCGGACACCGGCAACGGCTGGCTGACTTTCAGCCAGTCAGTCAGCCGCTTGACGGTCACTTGCCCCTTGGCGGTCACGCGGGTATTGAGATTGCCCTGCCGGCCATCGGCAAAAATCTGCGCGGTGATCGGCCGGTCGAAGGCCTGGGCGCTGATGTTCTGGCCACTCAGGCCCTTGGCGCTGTCGAAACGGAAATCACCCTTGAGCTGGCTCAGGTCCAGCGTCGGCTCGGCGAGTTGCAGGCGCGCCTTGTCGGTCTTGAAATCCACCACAATCTTGGGATCTGCACCCTTGGCCAGTGGAATATCCAGGTCGAGCTTGCCTTGCAGGTCGCCCTCGCCTTTCCAGCCAGCGAAGGTCGAGGCGGTGCCAATCGGCGCTTCCTGAAGGATCTTGAGGCCATCGCCCAGGCCGCCGGCAAAATTGCCGGTGAGCAGCAGGTGGCTGTCTTTGCCTTCCGGGGCATGGGGAATGTTGACGTAGATGTCGTTGACCTTGGTGTCGAGCAACTGGCCCTTGCTGGCCAGGATGCGCACGCCGCTTTCCTCGACAAACACTTCGCCCTTGACCTTGCTGACGTGGGGCCAGCCCGGCTGGAACGCCAGTTCGGCATCGTGCACCTTGAAGAACAGGCTGATATTGCGCGAAGCAGGCAGCGCATCGTGGTTCAGCGAGCCCTGGTACTGGAAGAAGCCCTCATCCACCGCGCCCTTGAGGATCGCGGTGCGCAGCCACTCATCGAGTGCGGGGCTCAAGACGGCAGGCAGGTATTTGGGGGTGAAGCGGCCATCGCCGTCGACCATACCGACCCGTAGGTCCATGTAGTCTTCCTGGCTATGGTCGAAATGCAGGCGAATCAGGAAGTCCGCCGCCACTTTGCCCTCTTCTCCCAGCACCTTGATGTACGGCGCAATCAGGGTGAAGCCTTCTTTATCCAGCTTCCACGTCAGGCGAGCGTTGGCCTGGATGTACTGCCAGGGCTTGGCAAAAATCGGGAACAGGTGCAAGGAGAAGTCCTTGCTGTCCATGCGCAGCTCGCCCTTGCCCAGGTCACCGCTGATGCTACCGCTGACATTGCGGGCCGCCGGCGCGCCGAAGTAGGCGTCAAAGCCGATGCGATCGAGGTTGGCCGCGAAGCTCACGCGCTGGTCAGTGGTGTCTTCAGGACGGTAATCCAGCAACACGTTGCGCAGCGTACCCGTGGCCTTGAGGTGATCCAGGGTGGTGGCCAGGGCTTCCGGCAACGGTGCCAAGGCATGCAGCAACGGGGTGATCGGGGTCAGGTCGAGGCGATCGGCCTGCAGGTTCCAGACTTCCAGGGCCTTGTCCGTGGCCAGCGTCTGTTGCAGTTGCAGGCGCGATTCCCAGCGGGTGTCGCCGAGGTTCATCGCCAACGAATCAAACAGTACCTTGAGGCCACTGTCACTGCGTTGCAGGTACGCGGTGAGGGCCAGGTTCTCGATATGGGTCGGCTTGCGGTCGGCATAGCTGCCCTTGAGTTGCGGGGCATTGAGGCGCACGGCGGCGCTTTGTACGGTGCCCTTGGCCCAGCTCAGCCAGAATTCGCCGCCAGCCTTCAGCTCGGTGAGCTTCCATTGTTGGGTCAATTTCGCCGGGATCCATTTTGCCCAGTCACTCTGCGGCAAGCTCAGGTAAGCCTCGGCTTCCCCGTCTTTCCACTGGCTGGCGCGGATCCGGGTACGCAGGTTCAGCGCCAACGGCTGGCCGTCGGGCAGGGTCAAGCGTGCGTCCAGGCGCTGGCGGTTGGCGCCGGTCTGCAGGCTCACGCCGACATAGGTCAAGGTCAGCGGCGCCTGGTCGAACGGCTGCAGCGTCACCTGGCTGTCGAGCAATGAGACTTGCCCGACCATTTGCATGCGCGTCAGCAGCTGTTCAGGGTCCAGCGGCTGGTCGTCCTGCACCGGCAGGCCTTGCAGCGCCCAGTGGCCGTCCTTGTCTTCCTTCACGCTGACTTGCAGGCCACTGACTTCCAGATGGGCAATCCGCACTTCCCGCGCCAGCAGGCTGGCCCAGATATCCGGCACCACTTGCACCTGGTCCAGGCGCAGGGCGTTGTTGCCCTCGCCGACCATCACGTCGTGAGCCATCAACACCGGGGCGAAACCGCTCCAGCGCCCTTCCAGGCTGCCGATGTTCAGGGGCATATCCAGCGCGGTGCGGGCCTTGGCTTCGATTTCGCCACGGTATTCCGCTACCAGCGGCGTCAATTCACGGCCAAGGCTCACGTACACCGCTGCCAATACCAGCAGCAAGGCACACAGGCCGAGGCCCCAGCGGGTCAATGCGGCAAAAAAGCGTATCAGACGCTCCATGTCAGGCGACCCTCAAAGGCAATAGTCGGACAGCAGATCAAGGTCTGCCGGTCTCGTTGATAAGAGCTAACGCGAATCAGAGCAGCACCACGTCATATTGTTCCTGGGAATACATGGTTTCGACCTGGAAGCGAATGGTGCGCCCGATAAAACCCTCCAGCTCGGCCACGTTGCCGGACTCTTCATCCAGCAGTCGGTCGACCACCTTCTGGTTAGCCAGGACTCTATAACCCTCGGCCTGGTAGGCGCGCGCCTCCCGTAAGATTTCCCGGAAAATCTCGTAGCAAACCGTTTCCGGGGTCTTCAACTTGCCGCGCCCCTGGCAACTGCTGCACGGCTCGCACAGCACTTGCTCCAGGCTTTCGCGGGTGCGCTTGCGGGTCATCTGCACCAGGCCCAACTCGGTAATGCCAATGATGTTGGTCTTGGCGTGGTCGCGCTCCAGTTGCTTCTCCAGGGTACGCAGCACCTGGCGCTGGTGCTCTTCGTCTTCCATGTCGATGAAGTCGATAATGATGATCCCGCCCAGGTTGCGCAGGCGCAGCTGGCGCGCAATCGCGGTGGCGGCTTCGAGGTTGGTCTTGAAGATGGTTTCTTCGAGGTTGCGATGGCCTACAAAAGCGCCGGTGTTGACGTCGATGGTGCTCATGGCTTCCGCCGGGTCCACCACCAGGTAGCCGCCGGACTTGAGCGGCACTTTGCGCTCGAGGGCTTTCTGGATTTCGTCTTCGACGCCATACAGGTCGAATATCGGCCGTTCGCCCGGGTAGTGCTCCAGGCGGTCGGCGATTTCCGGCATCAGCTCGGCAACAAATTGCGTGGTGCGCTGGAAGGTTTCCCGCGAGTCGATGCGAATTTTCTCGATCTTCGGGCTGACCAGATCGCGCAAGGTGCGCAAGGCCAGGCCGAGGTCTTCATAGATCACGCTGGGTGCGCCGATGGTCTTGATCTGCGCGCCAATCTGATCCCAGAGGCGACGCAGGTAGCGGATGTCCATAAGGATTTCATCGGCGCCGGCGCCTTCTGCGGCGGTACGCAGGATGAAACCTCCGGCTTCCTTGATGCCTTCCAGCGCAACGCAGTCGCTGACCACCTTTTTCAGGCGCTCGCGCTCGGCTTCGTCTTCGATCTTCAGGGAGATGCCAACGTGGGCCGTGCGTGGCATGTACACCAGGTAACGCGAAGGAATCGACAGTTGCGTGGTCAGGCGCGCGCCTTTGGAGCCAATCGGGTCCTTGGTGACTTGCACCACCAGGCTTTGCCCTTCGTGCACCAGGGCGCTGATGCTTTCAACCGCCGGGCCTTCGCGCAGGGAGATTTCCGAAGCATGGATAAACGCGGCGCGGTCCAGGCCGATGTCGACGAAAGCCGCCTGCATCCCCGGCAACACACGCACGACTTTGCCTTTATAGATATTGCCGACGATCCCGCGCTTTTGGGTGCGCTCGACGTGCACTTCTTGCAGAACACCGTTCTCTACCACCGCCACGCGCGATTCCATCGGCGTGATATTGATCAGAATCTCTTCACTCATGGCTGGGTCTCGTTCAGGCGTTTTCACAATAGTGACCGATCGCTTAAGGCTTGGCGCTGGAATACGGCGTTTAGCGCACGGTAAGGTTTTGCCAACAGGGTATGCCGAATTGGCCCAGCAGTTCTGCGGTTTCGCAGACAGGCAGGCCAACGACGGCAGAGTAGCTGCCATTGAGTCCGGCGACGAACACCGCCGCCAAGCCTTGGATAGCATAGCCGCCCGCTTTGTCCTGGGGCTCGCCGCTGTGCCAATAAGTGGTGGCTTCATCCGCTGAAATCTTGCGAAAGCGCACGCGGCTGCTGATCAGCCGCGTTTCGCAACGCTGGCCGTCAATCAGGGCAATAGCCGTCAGAACTTCATGTTCACGATCAGAAAGGGCCAGCAACATGGCCTGGGCGTCGGCCTGACCCACGGGTTTACCGAGGATTTGGCCATCGAGGATGACCGCGGTGTCGGCGCCCAGCACGCAGGTGCCAGCCGCATCGGCCAAGGCCGCACGACCGGCCGCAGCCTTGCCGCGCGCCAGGCGCTCTACGTAGGACGCAGGCGATTCATTGGTAAGAGGAGTTTCATCAATGGCGGCGCTGACGACGGTGAACGGCACACCGATCTGGGTCAGCAGTTCACGTCGCCTCGGAGAGCCCGAGGCCAGATAAAGCGAATTCATGCAGACTCTCCCTGTTGGGTTCGATAACCAGGCAGAGCCTCGCGATCCATTCAATTGATTTTATAGCGACGACGCAACCCACGCAGGCCGAAACTGATCCAGGGCCACAACAGCGCACTGACCAGGGCGGGCAATACCAGCGCCAGGGTCGGTTGGCGGTTGCCGGTCAAGGCACTGAGCCACAGCTGCACCAACTGCGCCAGGCCGAAGATCACCAGGATCACCAGGCACTGTTGCCACATGGGGAACATGCGCAGGCGCTGCTGCAACGACAACACCAGGAAAGTAATCAGGGTCAGGATCAGCGCGTTCTGGCCCAGCAGCGTGCCGTAAAGCACGTCTTCCATCAGCCCCAGGCACATGGCCGTGACCATCCCGACCTTGTGGGGCAACGCCAGAGACCAGAAGGCCAGCAGCAAGGCGAGCCACAACGGACGCAGGATTTCCATGAATTGCGGCAACGGCGAAACGCTGAGCAGCAAGCCGATGGCAAAGGTCAGCCAGACGATCCAGCCGTTACGCGAATGAGTACCGGCCATTATTCTTCCCTCTGCCGAGTGGTTGCCGGGGCCGCTGCCGGTGGCTTGGCGGCGGCGGGCGGTTTGGCAGCGGCAGGTGTTGCAGCCGCAGGCTTGGCCGGACGCGCGCTATGGGCCACCGGTTTGGCCGGGGTTGCGACAGGCGCGGCTGGGGTTGCCGGAGCGGCAGCCGGGGCGGCAGGTACAGCCGGCTTTGGCACGGTGGCCGGAATGATCGGCGCAGTGCCGTTTTGCTTGTCTTCCGCTTCCTGGGCCTGGGCGGCGTCGTTGGCGCGCTCTTCCGGGGTGCGGTTGTCGCTGAACACCAGCAGCAGGTAGCGGCTGCGGTTCAACGCGGCAGTCGGCACGGCGCGCACAATGGCGAACGGCTGGCCGGAGTCGTGGATCACTTCCTTGACCGTCGCGACCGGGTAGCCTGCCGGGAACCGCTGACCCAGGCCGGAACTGACCAGCAGGTCGCCTTCCTTGATGTCGGCGGTGTCTGCAACGTGGCGCAGTTCCAGGCGTTCCGGGTTACCCGTACCGCTGGCAATCGCCCGCAAGCCATTGCGGTTCACTTGCACCGGGATACTGTGGGTGGTGTCGGTGAGCAGCAGGACGCGGGACGTATAAGGCATCAACTCCACCACTTGGCCCATCAAGCCACGGGCATCGAGCACCGGCTGGCCAAGGACCACGCCGTCGCGCTCACCCTTGTTGATGATGATGCGATGGGTGAAGGGGTTCGGGTCCATACCGATCAACTCGGCCACTTCGACCTTCTCGTTGACCAGCGCGGAAGAATTGAGCAACTCGCGCAGCCGAACGTTCTGCTCGGTGAGGGCCGCCAGCTTTTGCATGCGCCCCTGCAGCAGCAGGTTTTCGGTCTTGAGTTTTTCGTTTTCGGCCACCAGCTCGGTACGGCTGCCAAATTGGCTGGCCACACCCTGGTAAAGACGCTGCGGCAGGTCAGTGATCCAGTAAGTCTGCATCAGGACCAGCGACATCTGGCTACGCACTGGCTTGAGCAGTGTGAAGCGGGCATCGACCACCATCAGCGCAACCGATAGCACGACCAGCACCAACAGGCGCACGCCCAATGAGGGGCCTTTGGAGAAAAGCGGTTTAATAAGCCGCTCCTCCCGGGCAAATGTTTTCTTTATTCATACGGCATCAAACCGGCCTGGATGCAGATTGAAGAAGATAAACGCCAACAGGCAGCACTGCAAAGTGCTGCCTGTTGGCGAAGCATGGGCCAACCAGCAAAATCTTATTCGCTGGAGAGCAGGTCCATGGTGTGTTTATCCATCATTTCCAGTGCACGACCACCGCCACGGGCGACGCAGGTCAGCGGGTCTTCAGCGACGATCACTGGCAGACCGGTTTCCTGGGCCAGCAACTTGTCGAGGTCGCGCAGCAAGGCGCCACCACCGGTCAGTACCAGGCCACGCTCGGCGATATCGGAAGCCAGTTCCGGAGGCGATTGCTCCAGGGCGCTCTTCACAGCCTGAACGATGGTGGCCAGGGACTCTTGCAGAGCTTCCAGCACTTCATTGGAGTTCAGGGTGAAGGCACGTGGAACGCCTTCGGCCAGGTTGCGACCGCGAACATCCACTTCGCGAACTTCGCCGCCTGGGTAAGCGGTACCGATTTCCTGCTTGATGCGCTCGGCGGTGGATTCGCCGATCAGGCTGCCGTAGTTACGGCGCACGTAGGTGATGATCGCTTCGTCGAAGCGGTCGCCGCCAACCCGTACGGATTCGGCATACACCACACCATTGAGGGAGATCAGGGCGATTTCAGTGGTACCACCACCGATATCCACCACCATCGAACCGCGGGCTTCTTCAACCGGCAGGCCGGCACCGATCGCAGCAGCCATTGGCTCTTCGATCAGGAACACTTCACGGGCACCGGCACCAAGGGCCGATTCACGGATGGCACGACGCTCCACCTGGGTGGACTTGCACGGAACGCAGATCAGCACACGAGGGCTGGGCTGCAGGAAGCTGTTTTCGTGAACCTTGTTGATGAAGTACTGCAGCATCTTTTCGCAGACGCTGAAGTCGGCAATCACGCCATCCTTCATCGGACGAATGGCAGCAATGTTGCCCGGTGTTCGGCCAAGCATGCGCTTGGCCTCGGTGCCAACGGCAACGACACTTTTCTGATTACCATGGGTCCGAATAGCCACAACCGATGGCTCATTCAGGACGATACCGCGCTCGCGCACGTAAATAAGGGTGTTGGCAGTGCCCAGGTCGATGGAAAGATCGCTGGAAAACATGCCACGCAGTTTCTTGAACATGGGAAAGGGACCCTAGGCAACGCGTGGGTAAAAAAGTGCGGCAAACTCTAACAACGACAGGGATTTTGGGCAAGGCGCCAATGTGCTAAATTGGCCGACTTTCTGTGCACCAACCCCCACAATCGCGGCCATATGACCGTAGAAATGCGGTAGTGTTCCTACAATCTAACACACGGATAGCTTCCGTTCTGTTTTCCACTGGAGAATCCCATGGCGCTTGAACGCTCCGACGTGGAAAAAATCGCTCATCTGGCCTGCCTGGGCCTCAATGAAGCCGATCTTCCACAGACCACTGCAGCCCTGAACAGCATTCTCGGGCTGGTCGACCAAATGCAAGCCGTGAACACCGACGGCATCGAGCCCCTGGCTCACCCGCTGGAAGCCAGCCAGCGCCTGCGCGCCGACGTCGTGACCGAGCGCAATCATCGCGAGGCCTACCAGTCCATCGCGCCAGCGGTCGAAAACGGCCTGTACCTGGTTCCGAAAGTCATCGACTAAAGGGAAAGAGCCTGCAATGCATCAATTGACTCTGGCCGAGATCGCCCGCGGTCTCGCCGACAAAAAGTTTTCTTCCGAAGAGCTGACCAAGACCCTGCTGGCGCGTATCGCCGAGCTGGACCCGAAGGTCAACAGCTTCATCAGCCTCACCGAAGAGCTGGCCCTGAGCCAGGCCAAGGCCGCCGACGCCCGTCGCGCCAACGGTGAGAACGGCGCCCTGTTGGGTGCGCCGATTGCCCACAAAGACCTGTTCTGCACCCAAGGCATTCGCACCAGCTGCGGCTCGAAGATGCTCGACAACTTCAAGGCGCCCTATGACGCCACCGTGGTCGCCAAGCTGGCTGCTGCCGGGGCCGTGACCCTGGGCAAGACCAACATGGACGAATTCGCCATGGGCTCGGCCAACGAGTCGAGCTACTACGGCGCGGTGAAAAACCCGTGGAACCTTGAGCACGTGCCCGGCGGTTCGTCCGGTGGTTCGGCCGCAGCGGTTGCCGCTCGTCTGTTACCTGCCGCCACGGCCACCGATACCGGCGGTTCGATCCGCCAGCCGGCCGCTTTCACCAACCTCACCGGTTTGAAACCGACCTACGGTCGCGTTTCCCGCTGGGGCATGATTGCCTACGCCTCCAGTCTCGATCAGGGCGGCCCTCTGGCACGCACGGCTGAAGACTGCGCAATATTGTTACAAGGCATGGCAGGCTTCGATCCGCAGGACTCCACCAGCATCGATGAACCCGTGCCGGACTACAGCGCCAGCCTGAATACCTCGATCAAAGGCCTGCGCATCGGCGTGCCAAAAGAGTATTTCAGCGCCGGCCTCGACCCGCGCATCGCCGAACTGGTGCACAACAGCGTCAAGGCGCTGGAAAAGCTCGGCGCCGTGATCAAGGAAATCAGCCTGCCGAACAACCAGCACGCGATTCCTGCCTACTACGTGATTGCCCCGGCAGAAGCGTCCTCCAACCTGTCGCGTTTCGACGGCGTGCGTTTCGGCTACCGCTGCGAAAACCCGAAAGACCTCACCGACCTTTATAAGCGCTCCCGCGGCGAAGGTTTCGGCGTGGAAGTACAACGCCGGATCATGGTCGGTGCCTACGCCCTGTCCGCCGGTTACTACGACGCGTACTACCTCAAGGCGCAAAAGATCCGTCGCCTGATCAAGAACGACTTCATGGCTGCCTTTAATGAAGTCGACGTGATCCTCGGCCCAACCACGCCGAACCCGGCCTGGAAGATCGGCGCCAAGACCGGCGACCCGATCGCCGAGTACCTGGAAGACCTGTACACCATCACCGCCAACCTCGCCGGGCTGCCGGGCTTGTCCATGCCTGCAGGTTTCGTCGACGGTTTGCCGGTGGGCGTGCAACTGCTCGCCCCGTATTTCCAGGAAGGCCGCCTGCTCAATGTGGCGCACCAGTACCAGTTGAACACTGACTGGCACACTCGCACCCCTACCGGCTTCTGAGGAGAACACTATGCAATGGGAAGTCGTGATCGGGCTGGAGATTCATACCCAGCTCGCCACCCAATCGAAGATTTTCTCCGGTAGCGCCACCACGTTCGGCTCCGAGCCCAACACCCAGGCCAGCCTCGTAGACCTGGGCATGCCCGGCGTACTGCCGGTGCTGAACCAGGAAGCGGTGCGCATGGCGGTGATGTTCGGCCTCGCCATCGATGCCGAAATCGGCCAGCACAACGTGTTCGCCCGTAAAAACTACTTCTACCCGGACCTGCCCAAGGGCTACCAGATCAGCCAGATGGAATTGCCGATCGTCGGCAAGGGCTACCTGGACATCCCGCTGGAAGACGGCACCATCAAACGTGTCGGCGTGACCCGCGCGCACCTGGAAGAAGATGCCGGCAAGAGCCTGCATGAAGAATTCAACGGCGCCACCGGCATCGACCTGAACCGCGCCGGCACGCCGTTGCTGGAGATCGTGTCCGAGCCGGACATGCGCAGCGCCAAGGAAGCCGTGGCCTACGTCAAGACGATCCACGCGCTGGTACGTTACTTGGGGATTTGCGACGGCAACATGGCCGAAGGCTCCCTGCGTTGCGACTGCAACGTGTCGGTGCGGCCAAAAGGCCAGGCCGAGTACGGCACGCGCTGCGAGATCAAGAACGTCAACTCGTTCCGTTTCATCGAGAAGGCGATCAACACCGAAGTGCGTCGCCAGATCGAGCTGATCGAAGACGGCGGCAAGGTAATCCAGCAGACCCGCCTGTACGACCCGAACAAAGACGAAACCCGCGCCATGCGCAGCAAGGAGGAAGCCAACGACTACCGTTACTTCCCCGACCCGGACCTGTTGCCGGTGGTCATCGAGGACTCGTTCCTGGCTGACGTGCGCGCCACCCTGCCGGAGCTGCCGCCGCAAAAACGCGAGCGCTTCCAGGAGCAGTTCGGTCTTTCGGTGTACGACGCCAGCGTATTGGCCTCGAGCCGCGAGCAAGCCAACTACTTCGAAAAAGTCGTGAGCATTGCCGGCGACGCCAAACTGGCGGCCAACTGGGTGATGGTTGAGCTGGGCAGCCTGTTGAACAAACAGGGCCTGGAAATCGACGAAGCACCGGTGTCGGCCGAGCAATTGGGCGGCATGCTGCTGCGGATCAAGGACAACACCATCTCCGGCAAAATCGCCAAGACTGTGTTTGAAGCCATGGCCGCAGGCGAAGGCAATGCTGACGAGATCATCGAGAAGCGCGGCCTGAAGCAAGTCACCGACAGCGGCGCGATTTCGGCCGTGCTCGACGAGATGCTGGCAGCCAACGCCGAACAGGTTGAACAATACCGTGCAGCGGATGAAGCCAAGCGCGGCAAGATGTTCGGCTTCTTTGTCGGCCAGGCGATGAAAGCCTCCAAAGGCAAGGCCAACCCGCAACAGGTCAACGAACTGCTGAAAAGCAAACTCGAAGGCTGATCGCGGTCGTCTCACTGCGGGAGCCGGCTTGTGTGGGAGCTGGCTTGCTTGCGATAGCATCACCTCGGTGCACCTGAAAGACCGAGGCGCTTGCATCGCGGGCAAGCCCGGCTCCCACATTAAGCCGGTTTCCACATCACTTTCGGGGACACCTTGAATGAAGCGTCTACTCGGCCTGCTGGCCCTGTTCTCACTGCTCGCCGGCTGCGCCAGCGGCCTCATCGACCCCAACGGCTACGACGAAACCGGCACCGCCTCCTACTACGGCGCCAAACACCACGGCAATCGTACTGCCAGCGGTGAACCGTTCAACCAGAATGCCCTGACCGCCGCCCATCGTCGCCTGCCCTTCGGCACGCAGGTGAAGGTCACCAACCTCGACAACGACAAAAGCGTCATTGTCCGCATCAACGACCGCGGCCCGCACACCCGTGGGCGCCTGATCGACCTGTCACGCAAAGCCGCCGAACAGCTGGGAATGATCAGCAGCGGCACCGCACGCGTTCGCGTGCAAGCCCTCAGCAACTGACCCACGGAGCCCAGGCCATTTTCGGATTAACCGCCCTCTCGCTCTTTAGCGTGATCGAACTGATCAGCGGCCTGCTGCTGTTGATCATCGGCGCCGAAGTCCTGGTGCGCGCCGCCGTGCGCCTGGCCGCCAGCCTCAAGGTGCGGCCACTGATCATCGGCCTGAGCATCGTCGCCTTCGGCAGCAGCGCGCCGCAGATAGCCATCAGCCTGCAAGCCACCCTCGCGGACAACACCGACATCGCCGTGGGCAGTGTGATCGGCAGCAGCATCTTCAACACCCTCGTCACCCTTGGCCTGGCGGCCCTGATCATTCCGTTGCGGGTCTCGCGACAACTGGTGCGCCTGGATATCCCGGTGATGATTTTCGCCAGCCTGCTGGTGTTCGTGCTCGCCGCCAACGAAGAGCTGACGCCGGCCGACGGCTTGTTACTGCTGGCGGCCCTGGTGGCCTACCTCGGCGTGCTGCTGTACCAGACCCGTCACTCCCGCCGCCCCCGCACCATTCACACCGTAGTGCAGGCACCTTGGCTGAGCAGCGTATTGCTGATGATCGGCGGCCTGTTGATCCTCGTCCTGGCCGGGCACCTGTTGCTGGGCGCCGCGGTGGACGTGGCCGAGGACCTTGGCCTGTCGGAACGCATCATCGGCCTGACGCTGATTGGCGTCGGCACTTCCCTGCCGTGCCTCGCCACCTCGTTGATCGCCGCCCTGCGCGGCCAGCGGGAAATTGCCGTGGGCAACGTGATCGGCAGCAACCTGTTCAACCTGCTTGGCGTGCTGGGTTTTACCGCGCTGGTGGCGCCCTCGCCGCTGTCAGTATCGCCCAACGCCCTGGATTTCGACCTGCCGGTAATGCTCGGCGTGGCTGCCCTGTGCCTGCCGGTGTTTTATTCGGGCTACCGGGTCACCCGCGCCGAAGGCCTGGTGTTCCTGGGGTTGTACCTGGTGTATGGGCTGCATGTGGTGTCGTTCACCTTCGGCATGCCGCTGGCCACCAAGCTTGAACAACTGATGCTGTATTACGTCCTGCCAGCGCTGGTGGCTTTCCTGTTGTTCACTTCGCTGCAAGCCTGGCGCCGCCAACACAAGAGGGAATCGCAATGACCGAACAGAAAAAACCCGGCGTTGAAATGCGCCGCCAGGTAATGGGTGATGTGTTTGTCGATCGAGCGCTGGGCAATGCCACCGAGTTCAGCCAGCCACTGCAGGATTTCGTCAACGAACATGCCTGGGGCAGTGTGTGGAATCGTGAAGGCCTGCCGCTGAAAACCCGCAGCCTGATCACCCTCGCCGCCTTGACCGCCCTCAAGTGCCCGCAGGAACTCAAGGGCCACGTGCGCGGCGCGCTGAACAACGGTTGCACCGTGGAGGAGATTCGCGAGGCGCTGCTGCATTGCGCGGTGTATGCCGGCGTGCCGGCGGCGATTGATGCCTTCCGCGCGGCTCAGGAAGTGATCGACAGCTACCAGAAAGACGCCTAGATCCAACCGCCCGCCTGCAACACGAAGATCCCGATATTCGTGGTCACCGCCGCCATCAAGGTGGTGATCACGATAATCGCGGCCGCCAGCTCATGATTGCCCTCCGCCGCCCGCGCCATGACAAAACTGGCCGCTGCCGTGGGTGCGCCGAAATACAGGAACAGAATCCCCAGCTCCGGCCCGCGGAACCCCAGCAGCCACGCGCCAAGGGTGGCCAGCACCGGCAGCCAGATCATCTTCATCAGGCTGGCACTCAAGGCCATGTCGCCGCTTTTGCGCAATGCCGCCAGCGACAAAGTGCCGCCGATACAGATCAATGCCAACGGCAAGGTCATGTCCGCCAGATACTGCCCGGACGATTCCAGCCAGCCGGGCAAGCCAATCTGGAAATACGCGAAGGGCGCGGCCACGATCACGCTGATGATCAACGGGTTGGCCAGCACACTCTTGAAGATGCTCCACGGGTCGGACTTGATCACCGGGCTGTACACCGCCAGCACAATGGTCGACAGGGTGTTGTAGAACAGGATCACCAACGCGGCGAGCACCGCGCCCAGGGAAATCCCGTAGTCGCCGTACATGCTGGCCGCCAGTGCCAGGCCGATCACACCGTTGTTACCGCGAAACGCGCCCTGGGCATAGATGCCGCGGTCTTCCCGTGGGCAACGAAAGATCGCCCAGCCCCAGGCCAGGGCAAAGCTCAGCAGCGTGGCGACGGCAAAATAGATCAGCAGGCCCGGCTTGAGGGCTGAATGCAGGTCGGCGTGGAGAATCCCGAGGAACAGCAAGGCCGGCATGGTGACGTTGAACACCAGGGACGAGGCGGTGTGGATAAAGTTGTCGTTGATCCAGTTGATGCGCTTGAGCAGGACGCCCAGGAACAGCATGGCAAACACCGGCGCGGTGATATTCAGGGTTTGTAGGAAGATTGCCAGCATGCCGGGGAGAACCTTGGGTGAGCGTCGGTAGGTGGCTAATGATAAGCCACCTGGCGCGGGTTCGTCTGGAGCACACCGATCAAATGTGGGAGCTGGCTTGCCTGCGATGGCGTCGGTACAGCAAACATCATTGTTGACTGGCTCACCGCTATCGCAGGCAAGCCAGCTCCCACACAGTGCGCATCTGTCTCAGGTAATCGGCGCCGGGTTGAACAACGTAATGTCATTGTGCAGCTTGTGCTGCTCCGCCCACGTCTGTTTCTTGCCGCTGGCCACATCCAGATAGAAGTGGAACAGCTCCCAGCCCAGCTCTTCAATCGTCGCCCGCCCGGTGGCAATCCGCCCGGCGTCGATATCAATCAGGTCCGGCCAGCGCTGCGCCAGCTCGGTACGCGTCGAGACCTTCACCACCGGCGCCATCGCCAACCCATAGGGCGTGCCACGCCCGGTGGTGAACACATGCAGGTTCATCCCCGCCGCCAACTGCAACGTGCCGCACACAAAGTCACTGGCGGGCGTCGCGCAAAAAATCAGGCCCTTGCGATTGAACCGTTCGCCCGGGCCGAGCACCCCATTGATCGCACTGCTGCCCGACTTGACGATAGACCCCAGCGACTTCTCGACAATATTCGACAACCCGCCCTTCTTGTTGCCCGGCGTGGTGTTGGCGCTGCGATCCGCCTCGCCCTTGGCCAGGTAACGGTCGTACCAATCCATTTCCCGCACCAGCTCCCGGGCCACGTCCTGATTCTCGGCGCGGGAGGTCAGCAGGTAGATAGCATCACGTACTTCGGTCACTTCGGAAAACATCACCGTCGCGCCCGCCCGCAGCAGCAGATCCGAGGCATAACCCAGCGCCGGGTTGGCGGTGATCCCGGAGAATGCATCGCTGCCACCGCACTGCATACCGAGGATCAACTCCGACGCCGGTACCGTTTCCCGCCGGCGCAGGTCGAGTTTCTTCAGGCGGGTTTCGGCCAATTCCATGATCTGTTCGATCATTTCGGTAAAGCCGTGGCTGGAATCCTGCAACCGATACAGCCACGGCTCACTCAGATCAACCGAGCTGTCGTTTTCATGCATCACCTGGCCGGCCTGCAATTTCTCGCAACCGAGGCTGATCACCAGGGCCTCACCGCCCAGGTTCGGGTTGCGTGCCAGATTGCGCACGGTGCGAATCGGGATGTAGGCGTCGGTAGCCGTGATCGCCACGCCGCAGCCGTAGCTGTGGGTCAGCGCCACCACGTCATCGACGTTGGGGTACTTGGGCAGCAACTCGTCCTTGATGCGTTTCACCGCATGGTCCAGCACCCCGGTGACGCACTGCACCGTGGTGGTGATGCCGAGGATATTGCGCGTGCCCACGGTGCCGTCAGCGTTGCGATAACCCTCGAAGGTGAACCCTTCCAGCGGTGCCTGGGCCTCGGGCACCTCGGTGGACAGCGGCAAGCTGTCCAGAGGCGGCGCCGTGGGCATGCGCAGTTGATCTTCCTGGACCCAACTGCCGCGGGGAATCGGGTGCAAGGCGTACCCGATGGTCTGGCCGTAGCGAATGATCCGACCGCCTTCGGGGATGTCTTCCAGGGTGACCTTGTGGCTTTGGGGAATGAAATCCACCGTCACCAGGCCGTCGGGAAACTCGGTCCCCGCCGGTACGCCCTGGTCGTTGACCACAATCACCACGTTATCCAGCGCGTGCAAACGGATGGAGCGTGGCGAATCGGCATGTTCAATCAACTGCATGACGCGGGCCCCTTCAGGAATGCGCTTGGGAAAGTTTAGTCAGCTCAGGGCCGTTGGCCGGCGGCTCTTTAAGCACCACACGCTTGATCGGGCCGACGATCACCAGGTAGCTGAACACTGCCAGCAGGGCATTGGCACCGACGAACACCAGGGCCCATTTGAAGGAGCCGGTGGTGCTGATGATGTAGCCGATCACTATCGGTGTGCTGATGGACGCCAGGTTGCCGAACATATTGAACAAACCGCCACTCAGCCCTGCGATTTGTTTCGGCGAGGTGTCGGAAACAACCGCCCAACCCAGTGCGCCAACGCCTTTACCGAAGAAGGCCAGGGCCATGAAGCCCACCACCATCCATTCGATGTCCACGTAGTTGCACGCCACGATGCTACTGGAAATCAGCAGGCCGCCAATGATCGGCGCCTTGCGGGCGAAGGTCAGGGAATGGCCCTTGCGCAGCAGGTAGTCGGAAATCACCCCGCCCAATACGCCGCCGATAAAACCGCAGATCGCTGGCAACGAGGCGATAAAGCCGGCCTTGAGGATGGTCATGCCGCGCTCCTGAACCAGGTACACCGGGAACCAGGTCAGGAAGAAATAGGTAATGCCGTTGATGCAGTACTGGCCCAGGTACACGCCGAGCATCATGCGGTTGGTCAGCAACTGACGGATGTAATCCCACTTCGGGCCGTCGGTTTTCTTGTCTTTGCCCTTGTCCTGGTCCATGTCGACCATGGCGCCGTTGGCCGCAATATGCTGGAACTCAGCCTCATTGATCATCGGGTGCTGGCGCGGGCTGTGGATAACTTTCAGCCAGATCAGCGAGAACACAATGCCGATGCCGCCCATCACCACGAACACGTGCTGCCAGCCGAAGGTGTAGACGATCCAGCCCATCAGCGGCGCAAACAACACGGTGGCGAAATACTGCGCCGAGTTGAAGATGGCCGAGGCCGTACCGCGTTCAGCCGTAGGAAACCAGGCCGCCACGATGCGGGCATTTCCGGGGAAAGATGGCGCTTCAGCCAGGCCCACCAGGAACCGCAGCATGAACAGCGCAACGATAGCGGTGGAGACACCGAACTCACCGACATAGCCTTGCAGCACGGTGAACAGTGACCAGGTGAAGATGCTCAGGGCGTAGACTTTTTTCGAACCGAACCGGTCCAGCAGCCAGCCGCCGGGAATTTGCCCGGCCACGTAGGCCCAACCGAATGCGGAGAAGATATAACCGAGGGTGACGGCGTCAATGCCGAGGTCTTTCTGCAGGCTGGAGCCCGCAATGGCAATGGTCGCCCGGTCGGCGTAGTTGATCGTGGTCACCAGGAACAGCATGAGCAGGATCAAATAGCGGACATGGGTCGGCTTGGTCGCTTGCATGAAAATGTACTCCCACTAATTATTTTTTTTGCGGGTAATCAAATTGTAAGCCTGTGGCGGGCACGGACCCGCCACAGGGTGCAGCCGTTACGAACCGATGTAGCTGGTTTTCACCACGGTGTAGAACTCTTGCGCATAGCGACCTTGCTCACGCGAACCGTAGGATGAACCCTTACGGCCACCGAATGGAACGTGGTAATCCACACCGGCAGTCGGCAGATTGACCATCACCATCCCGGCCTGGGAATGACGCTTGAAGTGGTTGGCGTACTTCAGCGACGTGGTGGCGATACCCGCCGACAGGCCAAACTCGGTGTCGTTGGCCATCGCCAGCGCCGCCTCGTAATCCGCCACGCGCACTACGTTGGCCACCGGGCCGAAGATTTCTTCACGGCTGATGCGCATCGCGGCTTCGCTGTCGGCAAACAGCGTCGGCGCGAGGAAGTAGCCTTCGGTGTCGCAGGTCACCAGTTCACCACCGCTGACCAACCGGGCACCTTCGCTCTGGCCGATGTCGATGTACTTCAAGTCCTGGTCCAGCTGCGCCTGGGAAACCACCGGGCCGATGTCGGTGCCGGTTTTCAGGGCGTGGCCGACCTTGATCGACTTCATCCGCTCGGCCATGGCCGCGACGAACTGGTCGTGAATCCCGGCGGTCACGATAAAGCGGCTGGAAGCGGTGCAACGCTGGCCGGTGGAGTAAAACGCGCTTTGCACCGAGAGCTCGACGGCTTGCTTGAGGTCGGCGTCGTCGAGAATGATCTGCGGGTTCTTGCCGCCCATTTCCAACTGCACCTTGGCCTGGCGCGACACGCAGTTGACCGCGATCTGACGACCCACACCCACCGAGCCGGTAAAGCTGATGCCGTCGACTTTCGGGCTGTTGACCATGGCATCACCGACCACACGGCCGCTGCCCATCACCAGGTTGAACACACCGGCGGGGAAGCCGGCGCGGGAGATGATTTCGGCCAGGGCCCAGGCGCAACCCGGGACCAGTTCGGCCGGCTTGAGTACCAC
Source organism: Pseudomonas sp. Z18(2022) (assembly GCF_036346535.1). Lineage (NCBI taxonomy): Bacteria > Pseudomonadati > Pseudomonadota > Gammaproteobacteria > Pseudomonadales > Pseudomonadaceae > Pseudomonas > Pseudomonas sp. Z18(2022). The sequence continues at coordinate 136,625 of NZ_JAOTOA010000007.1, read as the reverse complement.
GCAGTTGCCGTAGGCCAGGGCCGGGGCGATTTTCCAGGCAGGAATGGCAATCGGGAAGTTCCACGGCGTGATCAGGCCAACCACGCCCAAGGCTTCGCGGGTCACTTCGACATTGACGCCCGGGCGCACCGACGGCAGGTAGTCGCCGGACAGGCGCAGGCATTCACCGGCGAAGAATTTGAAAATGTTGCCGGCGCGGGTCACTTCGCCGATGGCTTCGGGCAGGGTCTTGCCCTCTTCCCGGGCCAGCAGGGTGCCGAGCTCTTCGCGGCGGGCGAGGATTTCGGTGCCGACTTTATCCAGGGCGTCATGACGGGCCTGGATGCCGGACGTGGACCACGCCGGGAATGCAGCCCGCGCAGCGTCAATGGCGGCGTGGACTTGGGCAAGATCCGCCTTGGCGTATTCGCCAATGACATCAGACAACTCCGACGGATTGAGGTTGGCCGAATAGTCGGCGCCGGCAACCCATTGGCCACCGATGTAGTTTTCAAAACGCTTGGCTTGGGACACGAATGCTCTCCTGACGCAAAAAGCCGCTGATTACTCAGCGGCCTTGGTGATGGGTTATTGCGCGCCTTGCTTGTCGATCAGCGCGGCCAGGGCTTCGTATTCTTCCGGCAGCAGATCGGTCAGCGGCGTACGCACGGGGCCTGCGTCATAACCGACGATTTTCGCCCCGGCCTTGACGATGCTCACGGCGTAACCGGCCTTGCGGTTACGGATATCGAGGTACGGCAGGAAGAAGTCGTCGATGATCTTGCCGACGGTGGCGTGATCTTCCCGGGCAATGGCGTGGTAGAAATCCATCGCGGTTTTCGGAATGAAGTTGAACACCGCCGAGGAGTACACCGGCACGCCCAGGGCCTTGTAGGCCGCGGCGTAAACCTCTGCAGTCGGCAAGCCGCCCAGGTAGCTGAAACGGTCACCGAGGCGACGGCGGATCGACACCATCAATTCGATGTCACCCAGGCCGTCCTTGTAGCCGATCAGGTTCGGGCAGCGCTCGGCCAGGCGTTCCAGCAGCGGCGCGGTCAGGCGGCAGACGTTGCGGTTGTAGACCACTACACCGATCTTGACCGACTTGCACACCGCTTCAACGTGGGCGGCAACCCCGTCCTGGCTGGCTTCGGTCAGGTAGTGCGGCAGCAGCAGCAGGCCTTTGGCGCCAAGACGTTCGGCTTCCTGGGCGTACTCGATGGCCTGGCGGGTGGCACCGCCGACACCGGCAAGAATCGGCACGCTGGTGGCGCAGGTATCAACCGCGGTTTTCACCACTTGCGAATATTCGCTGGCCGCCAGGGAGAAAAACTCACCGGTGCCGCCAGCGGCGAACAAGGCCGTGGCGCCATAAGGGGCCAGCCATTCCAGACGCTTGATGTAGCCCGCCTGGTGGAAATCACCCTGGGCATTGAAATCGGTCACCGGGAAAGACAGCAGACCGTGAGAGAGGATGGACTTCAGTTCTTGTGGATTCATTATTCGAACACCCTGGGCGAAGACTTTCTGTTGTGAGATTGCGGATGGTTATCTTGATGTCGTACGTCATCGTACAACTATAAAAATATTCGTCAACTGCAATTCATCGACCTTCTACCGGTTCGGGATTTGTATACGCCTCCCTTGACGTAGGAAATTTCTCCTCTATGCTCGATTTAACTGTATATACGTACAGTTATTACGGAAGATTCCTACGACATAGCAAGGAGCTAACATGTCAGGTCTTGAACTCGCCACACCTGTAAAAAAGCCACCCACCCTGCGTTTTGAAGGGGGCGAACACACCGCCATCGGCGACGACACCCTGTTGCGCTTCGTCAAGGACGCCCCAGCGATTCCTGCGCGCCAGGTTGAATTGCACCTGCCCAACGGCCTGGCCCTGAGCTATGGCCAGATCATCGCCCTGGGCGGCGATTTCTACGGAATTCCCGGGCGCCCCATCAACGAAGGTGCATCGCCCGCTGATCGCGTGCAGCGCTTTACCGACGCCTTCAACTCGCTGGCGGTACTCCCGGCATCACGGGAGGAAGCGGGCAAGATCCTGGCGGTGATGCAAAAGGAGATCAACGCGGTCAACCAGGCGATCAAGGACGGCAAGCAGCCCCATGAAGCCTATGACGCGCTGGGTGACACACTGTCCGAAGAGTGGAACCGCATCACCGGCGGCGGCAGTGCCGTGTCGGCGCTGATTCCGCTGGGGCGCTACCTGAAACTGGCAGCAGACAATGCCGACCACTTCGGCGAGTGGGCGTTGGCGGCCTATCTGGCGGGCCATACTGCGGCGCTGCAACAAGCAGTCGTGGCCCATCAGACCGGCACCGATCAGGCGCTGGAACTGGCCTACGCCATGAACAGCTTCGCTGATCACTTTTTGACCGATCTGTTTTCCGCCGGCCACCTGCGGGTACCGCGCAAGCAACTGGCGGCAGTGGTGACCCCGGGTGAACTGGGCTCGCTGATCAGCCGCTTCATGCACGATGAAGACAGCAAGTTCGGGCTCAATGTGCGCAACGCCTTGGGCGAACAGTGGCACGCCTACGGGGATAAACGCTATTTCGACAGCAACGATGCGGCCAACCGGGCCATGGTCAAACGTGCCGTGCAGGCCTCGGCCGACGAAATCTTCGAAACGTTTATCAGCGGCGTGGCGCCCTCGCCGGCCAACTTCAAGGCGCCGTTGTATGTGCCGGACCTGAATGCCGCGCAAAACCCGGCGAACAACTTTTCACCGCTATTCAAGGCTGAAGGCGACAAGGTGCTGCGGCGCAAGGACGTCAACAACCTGAACGACAAGCAGTGGACCAATGACTGGTGGGGCTGGAGTACGTACCTGCTGCTCAAGGACTACAAGCCGAATCAGCCGGCCTGAACGACATGAGTTAAGCCTTGTGCATTAACCTGTGGCGAGGGAGCTTGCTCCCGTTGGGCTGCGAAGCAGCCCCAGCGAGAACACGGGGTTCTTTCAGACAGAACTCGGGGGAATGGTTTTGGGGCCGCTGCGCGGCCCAACGGGAGCAAGCTCCCTCGCCACAATGAGCTTCCAAGCCTTCCAGGCTGGAATTAACCGCGCTGCGCTTCAGCCTCTTCATGAGCATGGCGCAGCCGCTCACGGCTGTTGGTCAGGTGCAAACGCATGGCCGCCCGCGCCGCATCCGAGTCCTGGCGAGCGATCGCCTCATAGATCTCTTCGTGTTCGCGGCTCAGGCGGCTCATGTAGTGCTGCTGGTCATCATGGGCCAGGCGCGCCGAGTTCAACCGTGTGCGCGGAATAATGCTGGTGCCCAGGTGGGTCATGATGTCGGTGAAGTAGCGGTTGCCGGTGGACAGGGCAATCTGCAGATGGAACTGGAAGTCCGACGCCACCGCATCACCAGCGCGGGCCGCGCTTTCGTTCAGGGCATCGAGGGCTGCGCGCATGCCTGCCAATTGCTCTTCGCTGCGACGCTGGGCAGCAAGGCCGGCAGACTCCACTTCCAGGCTGATCCGCAGTTCGAGGATCGCCAGAACATCACGCAGCGTAACAACAGTGGCCGGGTCGATCCGGAAGCCGCTGGGACTCGGCGTATCCAGCACAAAGGTGCCGATGCCATGGCGGGTTTCCACCTGCCCCGCCGCCTGCAATCGCGAGATGGCTTCACGCACCACGGTGCGGCTGACCCCATGGGCATCCATGATCGCCGACTCGGTGGGCAGCTTGTCGCCACGTTTGAGTTGGCCGTCGCGGATCTGCTCGGACAACACCGTGACCAATTCCTGGGCAAGGCTGCGGCGCTTGCGGGGATGACGAGGGGCGGCGCTGGCGTTTTCCATGATGAATCATCTATCTCGGCGATCAGAAGTACGCATGATAGCCCATGGCGGTTGTACGATCACCGTTGCGTCATGACTTTCATCTATAACCGCCGGGGTTTTCACCAGGCAAAAAAATGCCCCGGCATTGCCGAGGCATTTTCAACACTGGCCCGAGGGCTGGCGTCTTGTTACTTCACCACTTTCAGACTCGGCCGACCGCTTGGGCGCGGTGGCTCGGAATCCGGCGGCGGTACATCATCTTCGCCTTCGAGCTCGATCGCTTCGTCATCCTCAAGGGACGACTCCAGATCAAACACCATGCCCTGGCCATTTTCCCGGGCGTAAATCCCGAGGATGGCGCCGATGGGCACGAACAGCGTATGCGGCACACCGCCGAAACGCCCTTCGAAGCTGACCGCTTCATTGTCCATGTGCAGGTGACGCACAGCACTGGGTGAAACGTTCAGGACGATTTGTCCGTCACTGGCAAAACCTTGCGGTACCTGAACCGCGGGAAACTCGGAATTGACCAGCATGTGCGGGGTGCAATCGTTGTCCACTATCCACTCATAGAGCGCGCGGACCAGGTAAGGTCGACTGGAGTTCATCAACGGCTCCTTAAGCCTTAGCGCATATCGCGTTCGACGCCAGACAGACTCGCCTGGAAAGCCTCACGCGCAAACTGGCGCTCCATGTAGTCAAGCAGCGGCTTGGCAGGCCGCGGCAGTTCTATGCCCAAAATCGGCAAGCGCCAGAGTATGGGTAATAGGCAGCAATCCACCAGACTTTGTTCCTCGCTGAGGAAAAAAGGTTTGTCGGCAAACAACGGCGAAACACCGGTCAGGCTCTCGCGCAATTCCTTGCGTGCCTGAACCCGGGCCGCTTCTTTACTGCGTGAATCCAGAATCAGGTCCACCAGGCCACACCAGTCACGCTGGATCCGATGGATCAGCAGGCGGCTGTTGGCACGCGCCACCGGATACACCGGCAACAACGGCGGATGGGGATAACGCTCATCCAGGTATTCCATCACCACGGTTGACTCCCACAACGCCAGGTCACGATCGACCAGGGTGGGCAAGCTGCCGTAAGGGTTCACTTCGATCAGTTTCGGTGGGTGACGACCCGCCTCCACAGTAATGATCTCTGCGCTGACACCCTTCTCTGCGAGCACGATGCGTACTCGGTGGGAATAGTGGTCGGCGGGGTCGGAGTAACAGGCCAACCGATTGGTCACGCCCATGGCGGTCCTCCTCGCTTGTTGAAATTATCGGAAGCTCAAAAACGAGCGCGCCCAGCGAGCATCTCCGTGACGCCTGGATAAACCAGACTTACCTTCAGAGATGCCGCTGGGCGCGCAAGATTAACAGCAATTACTTACGGTTGGATCAATGCACATCCTTCCAGTATTCGCGTTTCAGCAGATAGGCGAACACGAAGAAGAAGGCCAGGTACAGCAACACATAGGTACCAATGCGCTGATGCTGCAGCTTCACTGGGTTGGCCGAGTAGGCCAGGAAGGTCACCAGATTCTTGACCTTCTCGTCGAACTGCTCTTCGTTCAGCGCGCCGGTCTTCGGCACTATGGTCAGCTGATCGCACGCTTCATGAGTCAAAGGCGTACCGGTGAGCGGATCATACTGCTTCTTGCCGTCTTCGACGATTTGTACTTGCTTGCATCCTACCACTTGGCGGCCTTGCAGGCCGACCAGAACGTTAGGCATACCGACGTTCGGGAACACTTTATTGTTCACGCCGTAGGGACGCGTCGGGTCTTCGTAGAAGGATTTCAGGTAGCCGTAGAGCCAATCGGTGCCACGCACACGGGCCACCAGGGTCAGGTCGGGCGGTGCAGCCCCGAACCAGGTCTTGGCGTCGGCAGGTTGCATGCCGATGGTCATGTGGTCGCCGATCTTCGCACCGGTAAACACCGAGTGGCTGAGCATCACGTCATGGGGAATGCCCAGGTCATCGGCTACGCGCTCGTAACGCTGGAACTTGGCGCTGTGGCAGCCCATGCAGTAGTTGGTGAACGTGCGCAGCCCGTCCTGCATCGCAGCCTTGTCCGACACATCGATGTCGACTTTTTCCAGCTCTGGGCCGTGTTCAGCGGCGAAAGACAGCAGCGGCAGGGCCGCAAGAATGAATGCAACGAATAATTTTTTCATCAGCCAGTCACCCTTTCCGGTACCGGTTTGGTCTTCTCGAGCCGGGTGTAGAACGGCATCAGAATGAAGTAGGCGAAGTACAGGAAGGTGCAGACCTGCGACAACAACGTCCGCTCCGGGGTCGGCGCCAACACGCCCAGTACACCCAGGATCACGAACGCAATGCAGAACACCCACAGCCAGATCTTGCTCAGCCAGCCCTTGTAGCGCATGGACTTGACCGGGCTACGGTCGAGCCAGGGCAGCACGAACAGCACCGCAATCGCCGCGCCCATGGCGATAACGCCCATGAGTTTGTCGGGAATCGCTCGCAAGATTGCGTAGAACGGAGTGAAGTACCAGACCGGGGCAATGTGTTCCGGGGTCTTGAACGCGTTCGCCTGTTCGAAGTTGGGTTTCTCGAGGAAATAACCGCCCATCTCCGGGAAAAAGAACACGATCGAGCAGAAGATGAACAGGAACACCACCACGCCGACAATGTCTTTCACCGTGTAATACGGGTGGAAAGGAATGCCGTCCAGCGGTACGCCGTTTTCGTCTTTGTGCTTCTTGATGTCCACGCCGTCGGGGTTGTTCGAACCCACTTCGTGCAATGCCAGGATGTGCAGCACTACCAGGCCCAGGATCACGATCGGCAAGGCCACCACGTGCAAGGCAAAGAAGCGGTTCAGGGTGATCCCGGAAATCAGGTAGTCACCACGAATCCACTGGGTCAGGTCGTTGCCGATGACCGGGATCGCGCCGAACAGCGAGATGATCACCTGGGCGCCCCAGTAGGACATCTGGCCCCACGGCAGCAGGTAACCCATGAAGGCCTCGGCCATCAGCGCCAGGTAGATCAGCATGCCGAACACCCACACCAGCTCGCGGGGCTTCTGGTACGAACCGTAGAGCAAGCCACGGAACATGTGCATGTAGACCACGATGAAGAACGCCGAGGCGCCGGTGGAGTGCAGCAGACGCAGGATCGAGCCGTACTCGACGTCGCGCATGATGTATTCGACGGAGGCAAAGGCTTCTTCGGCCGACGGGGTGTAGCTCATCGTCAGCCAGACACCGGTAACGATCTGGTTGACCAGTACCAGAAGTGCCAGGGAGCCAAAGAAATAGAAGAAGTTGAAATTCTTCGGTGCGTAGTACTTGCTGAGGTGGTCTTCCCACATTTTGGTCGCGGGGAAGCGCGCATCCACCCAATCCATGAACTTGCTCATCAGGCTTTCTCCCCCTCGTCGACGCCAATGACAATGACACTGTCAGTCTCGTAGTGATGTGGCGGAACTGGCAGGTTCAGTGGTGCGGGTTGTGACTTGTAGACGCGGCCAGCGAGGTCGTAGTGAGAACCGTGGCACGGGCAGAAATAGCCCCCGACCCAGTCCTTGCCCAGGTCCGCGGGCGCCACTTCCGGGCGGAAGGTGGGAGAGCAACCCAAGTGGGTGCAGATACCGATCAGCAGCAGAATCTCCGGCTTGATCGAGCGAATTTCCTTATCGACGTAAGCGGGTTGGTCGGAATTCTTCGAGTCGGGGTCAGACAGTTGGCCCTCGATCTTCTTCAGATTTCCCAGGATTTCCTCGGTACGACGAACGATGAACACTGGCTGACCGCGCCACTCAGCAATCATTTGCTGGCCTGGATCGATCTTGCTGACATTCACCTTCACCGGTGCACCTGCGGCTTTCGCCTTGGCACTGGGAAACCATGACCCCACGAACGGGACCGCAGCCCCCACCGCTCCTGCAGCACCCACCACGGATGTGGCTGCTACCAAGAAGCGACGCCGGCCTGCATTCACGCCGTCATTGCTCATTCAGTCCTCTCCCATCAGCTTTGTGGCCTGTTAAATCAGGCGTCTACTAAGTGTTAAATCTGAACTTATAAAAATTTTGCCGAATGGTAATGAAAAGCCCCACGTCTGACAAGGTAATTACCCCCGGCACCAGCTCCAAGCCTTTGAGTATAGGGGCTCTACGGATGTGGCAAGTTGTCACAGAGATTTTTTTACATAAATAGCAGGCAATAAAAAACGCCCAGCTCCGTGAGGAGGCTGGGCGTTTTCTGGAACGTAAAAGCGAATTAACGCTTCGAGTACTGCGGACGCTTACGCGCTTTACGCAGACCAACTTTCTTACGTTCAACTTCACGAGCATCGCGAGTAACGAAGCCAGCTTTGCGCAGAGCGCCACGCAGGGTTTCGTCGTACTGCATCAGAGCGCGAGTGATACCGTGGCGGATTGCGCCAGCTTGACCACTTACACCGCCACCGATAACGGTGACGTAGATGTCGAACTTTTCAACGGTCTCGGTCAATTCCAGCGGCTGACGAACTACCATGCGGGCAGTTTCGCGACCGAAGAAATTTTCCAGAGTGCGGTTGTTGATCGAGATGTTACCAGTACCCGGACGCAGGAAAACGCGAGCGGTAGCGGTTTTGCGACGGCCAGTGCCGTAATTTTGAGTCGCCGACATAATGAACTATTCCGTTAAAACTTCAGTTCTTGGGGCTGCTGAGCAGCATGAGGGTGAGCAGCGCCCGCATAGACTTTCAGCTTGCGATACATGTCGCGACCCAGTGGGCCCTTCGGCAGCATACCTTTGACCGCGATTTCAATCGGGGCTTCAGGCTTTTTGGAGATCAGGCCTTCGAAGTTCGAAGACTTGATACCGCCTGGGAAACCGGAGTGACGGTAGTACATTTTGTCTTGCGCTTTGTTGCCGGTAACACGTACCTGCTCGGCGTTGATGATGACAATGTAGTCACCGGTATCAACGTGAGGGGTGTACTCAGGCTTGTGCTTGCCACGCAGACGGCTGGCGACTTCAGTGGCCAGACGACCCAGGGTCTGACCAGCGGCGTCGACGACAAACCAGTCGCGCTGAACTGTTTCTGGTTTTGCAGTAAAAGTTGTCATTCTTTAATAGCCTCAGGGGCCGCCATGTAAATTAGACGGCGGATCTTACTGAATAGTGCGTACTTTGACAAGTCAAAGGCAGCCGGATACAGACGCTATCGGGGGCTCGGGTCGGCGCGTCCGTTCAACGGCAAGATTCTTCGGCAGGCGGCGCATCACTTCCACTGCAGAAAGAGGTGGGCAATTATGCAGATTGCCAAAAAAATTTCAACCTGCTTTTATGATTGTTTTCCCCGAAGGAGTACCCGATGGACTATCGACAGCTGGGCCGAACCGATCTGAACGTGAGCGCGATAGCCTTGGGCACCATGACCTGGGGCGAGCAGAACAGCGAGGCAGAGGCCTTCGCACAGATCGAACGGGCCAAGGCCGCGGGCATCAACTTCATCGACACCGCAGAAATGTACCCGGTGCCGCCCAAGGCAGATACCTACGCCACCACCGAGCGCTATATCGGTAATTACTTCAAAAGCCGCGGCGACCGTGCCGACTGGATCCTCGCCAGCAAGATCGCCGGCCCCGGCAACACCATCGACTACATCCGCGACGGCAGCCTCAAGCACAACCGCAAGCACATCACAGAAGCCCTGGACGCGAGCCTCAAACGCCTGCAAACCGACTGGATCGACCTCTACCAACTGCACTGGCCCGAGCGCAGCACCAACTTTTTCGGCCAACTGGGCTACAAGCACAAAGCTGAAGAGGACCTGACGCCGCTGGAGGAAACCCTCGAAGCCCTGGATGAACAGGTCAAGGCCGGCAAGATCCGCCACATCGGCCTGTCCAACGAAACGCCGTGGGGCACCATGAAGTTCCTGGCCCTGGCCGAAGCCCGCGGCTGGACCCGCGCGGTGTCGATCCAGAACCCCTACAACCTGCTCAACCGCAGCTTTGAAGTGGGCCTGGCGGAAATCGCGATTCGTGAACAGTGTGGGTTGCTGGCTTATTCACCGCTGGCGTTCGGCATGCTCAGCGGCAAATACGAAGGTGGCGCACGCCCGGCCAAGGGCCGCCTGAGCCTCTACAGCCGCTTCAGCCGCTACTTCAATGCGCAATCGGAAGCAGCGTGCAGCCGTTATGTGGCATTGGCCCGTGAGCACGGCCTGGACCCGGCGCAGATGGCATTGGCATTTGTGACCCAGCAACCGTTCGTGACCAGCAACATCATTGGCGCCACTACCCTGGAGCAACTGGACAGCAACATTGCCAGTGCCGACCTGAAACTGTCGGATGAAGTGTTGGCGGGGATTGAGGCGATCCAGAAGGATCATCCGAATCCTGCGCCGTGATTGACCTTTAGATAGCTATCGCAGGCAAGCCAGCTCCCACAGGAAAATGCATTCCAACTGTGGGAGCCGGGCTTGCCCGCGATAGCATCATCAGCCACACCGAAGATTCAAAGTGCCCGCGCAATAATCTCCTTCATGATCTCGTTGGTCCCCGCATAAATCCGCTGCACCCGCGCATCCGCCCACGCCCGCGCGATCGGGTATTCCCACATGAAGCCGTAGCCTCCGTGCAACTGCACGCACTCATCCAGCACCTTGCACTGCAGGTCCGTGGCCCAGTACTTGGCCATCGCCGCCGTTGGCACATCCAGCTTGCCTTCCAGATGCAGCTCCATGCATTTGTCGACAAACACCCGGCCAATCTGGGTTTCCGTAGCAATCTCCGCCAACTTGAAACGGGTGTTCTGGAAATCAATGATCGCCTTGCCGAACGCCTTGCGGTCGCGGGTGTACTCCAGCGTCCACTGCAACGCCGCCTCGGCTGACGACAACGCACCAATCGCCACCGTCAGGCGCTCCTGGGGCAACTCCTGCATCAGATAGGCAAAGCCCATCCCCGCCTGGCCCAGCAAGTTTTCCTTGGGTACGCGCACATCTTGGAAGAACAGCTCCGACGTATCCTGGGCCTTCATTCCGACCTTCTCCAGGCGCTTGCCCTTGTCGAATCCCGGCGTGTTGGCTTCCACCAGGAACAGGCTGGTGCCTTTGGCGCCGGCCTTGGGATCGGTCTTGGCGACAACGATCACCAGGTCCGCCAGAAAGCCATTAGTGATGAAGGTCTTGGAGCCGTTGATCACGTATTCATCACCGTCCAGCACCGCTGTGGTCTTGACCCCTTGCAGGTCCGACCCGGCACCCGGTTCGGTCATGGCGATGGCCGTGACCATCTCCCCGGAGATCAGCTTGGGCAGGTATTTGTGCTTCAGCGCCTCACTGCCGTAATGCAGGATGTAAGGCGCGACGATGTCCGAATGCAGGGAGAAACCAATCCCGGTCAGCCCCAGCCGGCTGATCTCCTCGATCACCACCGCGCTGTAGAGAAAGTCCGCCCCGAGGCCGCCGTACTCCTCCGGCAGGTGCGAGCAGAGCATCCCCGCCTCCCCTGCCTTGTTCCACAGGTTGCGATCAATGTAGCCCTGCTTTTCCCATTGCCCGTGGAACGGCGCCGCGTCTTTTTCGAGGAAGGTGCGCACGCTCTGGCGGAAGAGTTCGTGCTCCGAGCTGAACAAGGTTCTGGGAATCATGGGTCACCTGCGTGAATTGTCGGACAAGACCGGGATCACAGAGCCTAAGCCGCGAAGGCGTCACGGGACACTGGACACATGCGACAAAAAATAAGACGATCCAGCCGTCTGGTGACCACTTTCCCCTATAAGAATAAATGAAATTATGTCTAACCAAATCTCCACGCCCTTGCGGCGCGTCAGCATTTTGGCCATTGATCGGGTATTCGCTTCAACCCTCATGCAAGCCAAGGATTTCTTTCACCTCGCCAGCCTGCGCTACGGCAAACAGCTGGGCCAGGGCCTTACTCCCGCGTTTGAAACCCGCCTGGTCAGCCCCGACGGGCAATCGGTGCGCAGCTTCAGCGATGTGATCATGCCGGTGGACGGCGGCCTCGAAAACGCCGACATCATCGTACTCCCGGCCTTCTGGGACGACTTTGACTCGCTGTGCCAACGCTACCCCCAAGTGCTGCCCTGGCTGCGCGAACAACATGCCCGTGGCGCGGTGCTGTGCGGCGAAGCCACCGGGGTGTTCTGGCTTGCCGAAGCCGGCCTGCTGGACGGCAAGGAGGCGACCACCTACTGGCGTTTCTTCAACGCCTTCAGCGAACGCTTCCCCAAGGTGCAACTGAACCAGGACAAGCACCTGACCGACGCCGACAACCTGTACTGCGCCGGCGGCACCACCTCGGCCTGCGACCTCTACATCTACCTGATCGAACGTTTCTGCGGCGCCAACATCGCCCAGGCCGTGGCCCGCGACATCCTCTATGAAGTGCAGCGCAGCTATGCACCGGGGCGTATCGGGTTTGGCGGCCAGAAGCTGCACCAGGACGTGATTATCCTGCAAATCCAGCACTGGCTCGAAGAGCACTTCGCCGACAAGTTCCGCTTCGAAGACGTGGCCCGGGAACACGGCATGAGCATCCGCAACTTCATGCGCCGCTTCCAGACCGCCACGGGTGACAAGCCGCTGCACTACCTGCAACGCCTGCGCATCGAGACGGCCAAGGGCTTGCTGTCCGGTAGCCGCAAAAGCATCAAGACCATCAGCTACGAAGTGGGTTACGACGACGCGAGCTTCTTTGCGCGGCTGTTCCGGCAGCACACCGAGCTGTCGCCCAACCAGTATCGCCAGCAGTTCCAGCAGGCCGCATAACCAAAGGGTGTACACAGTACAAATGTGGGAGCTGGCTTGCCTGCGATGGCGGCGTGTCAGGCACCAGCTGCATTAGCTGCCAGACCGCTATCGAGGGCAAGCCCGGCTCCCACAGTTGATTTCTGTTGATCTGGAAATTTTGCATAAAAAAAGGCCCGCATCGCTGCGGGCCTTTTTCATTTCGAGCACATCGCTTACGGCTTGTGCGCCCGCGACAGGAACTCGTGGGACTGCATTTCCAGCAAGCGGCTCAAGGTCCGTTGGAATTCAAAGTTCAAGCGACCGCCCGTGTAGAGGTCCTTGAGCTCGACTTCCGCCGAGATGATCAGCTTGACGTTACGGTCGTAGAATTCATCGACCATGTTGATAAAGCGCCGCGCGATGTCGTCGGTGGTGACGCTCATCTGCTCGACACCGCTCAGGATCACCGCATGGAAGATCTTGCCCAGTTCGATGTAGTCGTTCTGGCTGCGAGGGCCGTCGCACAGCTCGCGGAAATCGAACCAGGCCACGTCATCGCAGGTGCGCAGCGCAATGATTTCGCGGTTTTCAATGATCAGCTTGTCGTTTTCGATCGCCTGGGTGCATTCCGGCGTCAGCGCACGGAAGCTCTTGCGCAGGCTTTCCTGGGCCACTTCGTTGAGCGGATAGTGGAACAGTTCGGCTTGCTCGAGGTGACGCAGGCGGTAGTCGACGCCGCTGTCGACGTTGACGATGTCGGTGTTCTGCTTGATCAGGGCGATGGCCGGCAGGAAGCGCGCGCGTTGCAGGCCGTCCTTGTACAGGCCGTCGGGCACGATGTTCGACGTGGCGACCAGGGTCACACCGTTCTTGAACAGCTCTTCCATCAGGGTGCCGAGGATCATCGCGTCGGTGATGTCGGACACGAAGAACTCATCGAAACAGATCACCCGGGCCTCTTCCGAGAAGCGCTTGGCGATGATGGTCAGCGGGTTCTTCTCGCCCGGCAGGGTCTTCATCTCTTCGTGCACGCGCTTCATGAAGCGGTGGAAGTGAGTACGGACCTTTTCCTTGAACGGCAGCGCCTCGAAGAAAGTGTCCACCAGGTAAGTCTTGCCCCGGCCAACACCACCCCAGAAATACAGGCCCTTGACCGGCGTGTGGTCTTTCTTGCCAAACAACTTGCTGAACATGCCCGGCTTGTTCTGCGAGGCCTGGACCAGATCGTCGTACAGGCGCTGCAAATGGCGCACCGCAGTTTCCTGGGCAGCGTCATGGAAGAATTCGGGGCGTTTCAGATCAGCTTGATATCGTTCTAGGGGCGTCATAATTCGTTAGCAAGGCAACAAAAACGGGCCGCCACTGTAACGACGGCCCTGAAGAATGGCAATCAACCCTTGGTCGGGTCAATCCTCGATTGGGGTCAACGCAACGCGCAAGGCTTCGATGGCCGCGTCACGCGAGGCGCTGTCGGCGAACGCCGGGCTATCGGCGACGGCAGCACCTTCCAGCCACACGCTGAAGCTCAAGTCTTCACTGCGTACATCCAGCGCCTGACCCGATTGCAGCTGCTTGGTCACAGCGCCAGCGGTTTTGCCGTCGGCAAAGTTGCGCGACAACAGCAATTGCTCGCCTTCGGCCGCCAGCAAACGGAAACGGAAGCTGCCGTCGTCTTCGCGAAAGCTCACAAAACGCGCGGCTTTCGCGGCTTTCTTCTTGGTGGTGGCGGCAACGGCGACCGGGTTGACAAACGAACGCAGGCCCACCGCTTCACGCAGCTCGGCCAGGAACGGTGCAGCCACGGCGCGGGCTTTGCGGGCGCCGATCAGCAGCAGGTCTTCCATGTCCGACGGGCGCGACATCAGTTGGTGGTAACGCTCGCGCGCTTCACCCAGTTGGCCGTCCAGCAATTGGAACAGACGGTTCTTCGCCTCGCCCCAGCCCAGGCCTTGCAGCAGTTCGCCGCGGAATTCTTCTTCCTGGGCCTTGGTGGCAAATGCCTGGTACAGGGTGAACAGGTGGGAGTTGTCCGGGTCCTTCGCTTCGCCCGGCGCGCGGGAGTCGGTGACGATGCGCGAGATCGCGTCCTTCATCTCCTTGGCGCTGGTGAACAGCGGGATGGTGTTGTCGTAGCTCTTCGACATCTTGCGGCCATCCAGGCCCGGCAAGGTGGCGACGCTTTCTTCGATCAACGCCTCGGGCATGGTGAAGAATTCCTTGCCCTTGCCAAACAGGTGGTTGAAGCGCTGGCCGATGTCCCGGGCCATTTCCACGTGCTGGATCTGGTCACGACCGACCGGCACCTTGTGGGCATTGAACATCAGGATGTCCGCTGCCATCAGCACCGGGTAGCTGTACAGGCCCATGGTGATGCCCGCATCCGGGTCTTCGCCGTTTTCCAGGTTCTTGTCCACCGAGGCCTTGTAGGCGTGCGCACGGTTGAGCAGGCCCTTGGCCGCTACGCAGGTCAGCAGCCAGGTCAGCTCGGGAATTTCCGGGATGTCGGACTGGCGATAGAACGTCACCCGGTTCACATCCAGGCCACCGGCCAGCCAGGTCGCAGCGATTTCCATACGCGAGCGCTGGATGCGCTGCGGGTCATCGCACTTGATCAGGGCGTGGTAGTCGGCCAGGAAGTAGAAGGAGTCGGCATTGGCGTCCTGGCTGGCAAGGATCGCCGGGCGAATCGCGCCGGCGTAGTTGCCCAGGTGCGGCGTGCCGGTGGTGGTGATGCCGGTGAGGATGCGGGTACGGGTCGTCATGGGTGATCGCTTGTCATCAATTCGAAAGACGTGGCAGCACAAGATCCTTGAGATCGGTCAGCTTGCCATGAAAAAAGTGTCCGCATTCTGCCACTTTCAGAAGCTCATGGGGGCGATTCAGGGCGGCGGACCAGTCGTAGACCAGTTGCGGGTCGACCACTTCGTCGGTTTCCGGCTGGATCACGGTCAATGGGCAGCCTTGTGGTAGCACATCGTTATCCCGCAGGCGCATCACGGCCGCGGCCACCATGAACAGGTGTGCAAGTTTCTCGCCCTTGGCTTCCAGGCGGCCGCCGAGGGTGGCCGCCACAAATCCGCCGAAGGAAAACCCCAGCAGGGTAATCGGCAGATCGGGGTGTTTTTCACGCAGCCAGGTGGCGGCCGCTTCGGCGTCGTCGACTTCACCGGTGCCCATATCGTGCGTACCGGCGCTGGCGCCGACACCGCGATAATTGAATCGCAATGTGATCAAGCCGGCATCGCGGGCGGTGCGTTGCAGGGTCGATACAACTTTGTTGAGCATGGTGCCGCCCTGCACCGGGTTAGGGTGGCAGATCAGCGCCAGGCCACGTGGCTCGGGGTGATCCAGATACAGGGCTTCCAGTTGGCCTACCGGGCCATCGATCAAAACAGGGGTTTCACGCATCAGCAAGGAAGGAACTCCGTGACCTCTCAAGGGGTCGACTCGTCTAGCTAAAAGTCTGTGCATGGCATCATTGCGAGCTTAATCGCGGTATACAGCGCAGGTCCGAGCCGTTAACGTAAAGCAAAGCCGTTTATAGAGGAAGGACTCGTGGAACACTCGCTCTTAGTTTGGTTGTTGCCGACTCTCGCCTTGGTTGCCGGTGTCGCCATTGGATTCCTGGTTGCCCGCCTGCTGCCGAATGCCGCGCCTAACCGCACGCAGCGTCAGCTGGATGACATTCAGGAACGTTTTGACAGTTATCAGAACGAGGTTGTTACCCACTTCAACAGTACCGCGACCCTGGTGAAAAAGCTCACTCAGAGCTACCAGGAAGTACAGGATCATCTCGCCGAGGGTGCCAACCGCCTGGCCCTGGACGACATCACCCGCCAGCGCCTGCTGGCCGCGCTGCATTCCGATGCACCGCAAGCGCCACGGGAACGCCTGACCCCACCCCGGGAAAATCAGGAACCGCCACGGGACTACGCGCCAAAAACGCCAAACGCCCCGGGGATGCTGGATGAGCATTACGGCTTGAAAAAGTAATACGCTTTCAAGCGACATGAAAAAGCCCGGCTGATCGATGATCAGCCGGGCTTTTTTGTCAGCGCCAGCCGACCGCTTATCGACACTGTTATTTCTAACAGTAGGCAACCGCGCCGGGATTGGCCCTAATGAATCCGCTACCTGGGTGCTTGCAAGCACAGCACTCCGGGACGAGGACTTCATCAAAGGAACGGACACATGCAAATCATCCCGCTGAAAAACCGTCATACCTGGCCAGCCCCCACCAGCACTGATGTGAAAGACGGCACGCTGCTGACGGCCAGCCTGAAGGAGTTTTTTCATCTCACCATCGCCTTTCCCGGCCTGAAAAAAGGCGATCGCATAGACACGCAAATACTGGTCACGCATGACAGGTTTTCTCCACCACAACTGTGGAGCGGCCAAGTCATCGCTGGACAGGACAACAGTGAAACCTTCCAGACATCGAAGACCCCGTTTTCAGGTACGTTCAGTAAAGGAACAGGGGTTGTTTCCTTTACGGCGCACGGGCAGTCGTCCGTCCCCCTGGAGTTCTCAATCACCTCCTGAACGCCTACGCGGGGTTAGCGATGTGCGCCAAACCCCGCGGCCATCCCTAAACGCTTTGTTCGATCAGCTGCCCGTTCTCGATCCGCACATGCCGCCCATGGAAACGCTTGAGGCTGCTGCGATGGCCGACGCTGACGATGCTCAAGCCCGGCAGCTCATCGATCAACGCCTGATACAGCGCCGCCTCGTCCTCTTCATCCATCGCCGACGTGGCTTCATCCATGTACAGCCATTGCGGTTCAAACAACAACGCGCGGGCAAAGGCCAGGCGTTGCTGCTCACCCGGTGACAACATGCGCTGCCAGTGGTTGGCTTCATCCAACCTTGGAGTCAGGTGTGCCAGGCGACAGGTTTCCAGCACCTGTGCATAACGTTCCGCCGGGTAGGCGCCCTCCTCCTGTGGATAACTCAACACGCCGCGCAAGGTGCCGATCGGCAGGTACGGCTTCTGCGGCAGGAACAGGTAACGCTCGGCCGGCAGACGGATGTTGCCGTGGCCGTTCGGCCACAGATTGCCCATGGCCCGCAGCAAGGTTGATTTGCCGCTGCCGGAGCGGCCGCTGAGCATCAGGCGTTCACCTTCGGCGACGCTCAGGTTGGCGCCGTCGAGCAGGTGACGACCGTCAGCCAGATCAAGGCTGAGGTTGTTCATCTGCAAATTGCCGCCCTGACGCTGCAACTCAATGCCCATGTTGCGGCCTTCGTTTTCTTCCATCGCCTCGCCAAAGCTCAGCAGACGATCGCAGGTAGCGCGCCAGCTGGCCAACACGGTGTACGCGTCGACAAACCAGCTCAGGCTGCCCTGCACGCTGCCAAACGCACTGGCCACCTGCATCAGCACACCCAGCTCTATCTGCCCGGAAAAGTAGCGCGGCGCGGCCACCACAAACGGAAAGATGATCGCAATCTGCGAGTAACCGCTGGTGAAGAAATTCAGGCGCTTCTTGAGCTGCATGATGCTCCAGAAGTTGCTCCACACCCGCCCGAAACGTGCGCTCAGCTGCTGGTGTTCATTCGGCTCGCCATTGAACAGCGCGATGCTTTCGGCGTTCTCGCGCACCCGCACCAGGCTGAAACGCAAGTCGGCCTCAAACCGTTGTTGGCGGTTGCTCAAGCCGATCAGTTTTCGACCAATCAAGTGGGTCAACCAGCTGCCGAGCACGGCATACACCAGCGCCGCCCAGAACATGTAGCCGGGAATGGTGATGCCCCACACTTCGATGCTGCCGGACACGCCCCACAAAATCACCGAGAACGACACCAGGCTCACCAGGTTACTGATGAAACCCAGGCCCAGGCTGAGGGTGCTGCTGGTGAAGGCGTTGAGGTCTTCGGAGATACGTTGGTCCGGGTTATCGGTATAGCCGCCGTATTCCAGGTGGTAGTAGTTCTTCTGGCTCAGCCACTTGGCGAAGTAGGTTTCGGTCAGCCAGCGCCGCCAGCGGATGGTGAGCATCTGCTGCAGATAGGAGGTGAACACCCCGGTGACGATCGCCACCACCGCGATCACGCTGAAATACATCAGCAAGTGGGTGAAGGCGTCGTAGTCCTTCTTCTCCAGGGCGTTATAGAAGTCGCGGTTCCAGCTGTTGAACCACACCGACACGGCCACGCTGAACAGCGACAGCCCCAGCACCACCAGCAGCAACAGCCAGGCCTTGCCCTTCTCCTCACTGCGCCAGTAAGGGGTGATCAGCGCCCAGACTTTCCTTAAAAATTGCCCACGCACCGCGTCATTGACCGCGGAATACTCAGCGTTCTGATTCATTGTTCAGGCTCGATAGGAAATAAAGAACAGGCGTCGGACCGATCATAGCCGATCGATCCGGGGCTCCGTGCAGCCTGAAGCAGATTGTTCAGTCGCCGTTCAACGTCGAACCGGGCGCTTCTGCAGCTTGCGCTGCAACGTCCGGCGATGCATGCCCAGGGCGCGGGCAGTGGCGGAGATATTGCCTTCGTGCTCGGTCAACACCCGCTGGATGTGTTCCCACTGCAGGCGGTCCACCGACATCGGGTTTTCCGGCACCAGGGTGTCGAGGTCGGCGTGCTCGGAGAGCAAGGCGGCCAGCACGTCGTCGGCGTCTGCCGGCTTGCACAGGTAGTTGCAGGCGCCGCGCTTGATCGCCTCGACAGCAGTGGCAATGCTGGAATAGCCGGTGAGGATCACCACGCGCATTTCCGGGTCCAGCTCCAGCAGCTTGGGCAGCAGCACCAGGCCGGAGTCGCCGTCCATTTTCAGGTCCAGGGCGGCATATTCCGGCAGGTCGGCGGTGGCGATGGCCAGGCCTTCCTCGGCGGAACCGGCGGTGCTCACGCGAAAGCCACGACGGCTCATGGCGCGGGCCATCACGCGGGTAAAGGTGGCGTCGTCATCTACCAGCAACAGGTGCGGCAGTTCTTCGCCTTCGACTTGGATCTCGTCACTCATCGATGTCTCCTCGTGCGACACGGGGCAGGCGCAGCTCGGTGAGCGTGCCGCCTTCCTCATGACTATAGAGTTTCACTGAGCCGCCCGCGCGAGTCACGCTGGCCTTGCTCAAAAACAGGCCCAGGCCGAAGCCTTTGCCTTTGGTGGTAAAGAATGGCTTGCCGATCTGCTCGGCAATCGCCAGCGGCACACCGGCGCCATGGTCGCGAATGCTGATGGTGAGGTCTTCGGCGTCCCAGTTCAGGGTCACTTCCAGCCCCTCCGGGCAGGCATCGGCGGCGTTGTTCAGCAGGTTCAGCAGCGCCTGGGTCAGGTCCGGCGGCGGCGCCATGCGCGGCACTGTGCCCTGGCCCAGCAGGTGGAAACGGTAGCTGGCTTCGGGACGCATCAGGTGCCAGCGGTTCAGGGCTTCGTCCAGCCACTGGGTGACGTCTTGCATCTCCACGGCGAGGCGACGATTGGCTTCAGCGGCACGCACCAATTGCTGCAACGTCAACTTGCACTGCTTGACCTGCTCCTGCAGCACGCTGAGGTCGTCTTGCAGGGCCGGGTCGTGATGGTCCTGGGTCATTTCCTTGAGCAGTACGCTCATGGTCGCCAGCGGCGTCCCCAGTTCATGGGCCGCGCCGGCAGCCTGGGTGGCGACGGCCAGCAGTTGCTGGTCTCGCAGGCCCTCTTCACGGCGAATGGCGCGCAGTTCTTCCTGGCGACGCAGCTCTTCCGCCATTCGTGCGGCAAAGAAGGTGATGACCGCCGCCGACAGGGCGAAGCTCAGCCACATGCCGTAGATCTGCAGGTTTTCCCGGGCGATGGGGAAGGTCTGCAACGGGTAGAACTGGGCGAGCAGCAGGGTGTACAGGGCCAGGGCGATGCCCGACAGCACCACCGAGTAACGCCATGGCAAGGTCACCGCAGCGATAGTCAGTGGCACCAGGTAATAAGAAACAAACGGGTTGGTGGAACCACCGGAGAAGTACAGCAACACACTGTGGATAAACAGGTCGCAGGCCAGTTGCAGGGCGTATTCCAACTCGGTCACCGGCCACGTGGTGCGCAGCCGGATGGCGGTAAACACGCACAAGACGGTCGAGAAGCCGAGGGTCACGGCCAACTGCAACCAAGGCAGCGGCAGCAGCTTGAACCAATAGGCAAGCCCCACCGAACCGGCCTGTGCGGCCAGCACCAAGGTGCGGATGAACGTCAGGCGCCAGAGGTTCTGGCGGGTGGCGGAAGTCAGTTTTACGGCGGCGAGCATGAGCTCTCCCGATGAGCGCTGCAGGCGGATCGCACGGAGTATAAACGAAGCGACAGCGCTGGCACGGCGTGTGTGGCTCTTTGACGCAGGGGTCAGGAACATGACCGTTCGTCGGCATTGAGTAACTTGTTGCGAATGTGTAAACCCGAAGAACTGAAACCTTGCGTCTACAGTCTTACCGAACACGAACATCTCAAGGAGCTTACATGTCACGTTTCATTCGCAGTGCAGCCACCCTCGCCCTCGGCGCCGCCACCCTCGCCAGCCTGCCTGCCATGGCCGCTGATGAACTGCATTACAACCAGATTTCCCTGCGTGCCGAAGTCAGCCAGGAAGTGGCGCGCGACCAGATGATCGTCACCCTGTACACCGAGTCGCAGAACGCCGACCCGGCCAAGCTGGCCGCCGAAATCACCACCACCATGAACAAGGCGCTGGCCCAGGCCCGTGAAGTCAAAGGCGTGACCTTGCGCCAGGGCAGCCGCAACAGCTACCCGATCTACGACAACAAGAACCAGAAAATCACCGGCTGGCGTGAACGCGCCGAGCTGCGCATGGAAAGCGCCGACTTTGCCGCGCTGTCCAAGCTCACCGGCGACATGCTGACCAACCTGAAAATGGACAGCATGGATTTCGCCATCGCCAACCCGACCCGCAAGGCCAGCGAAGATGCCTTGCTTAAAGAAGCGGTCACCGCGTTCAAGGCCCGTGCACAACTGGCCACCGACGCGCTGGGCGGCAAGGGCTACAAAATCGTCAACCTGAACTTCAACACCAACGGTTATCCACAGCCCTACGCCCGCGGCGGGATGATGATGAAAGCCGCTGCGATGGATTCGGCGCCGACGCCGGAAGTCGAAGCCGGCACCAGCCAGGTGAGCATGAGTGCCGACGGAGTGATTGAAGTCCAGCAATAAACTTATTCAAGATAAAAGAATGGCGCGACCCTATAGGGCTCGCGCCTTTTTTTATCCAGAAGTTCCGACCAAGCGGGCAATATGCGCGCCGTTGAATATGGTCCACGTCTTATATCGTTGACTGCAAAATACCCAACATGTAAAAAAACCTGATACGTAAATGATATTTACTTACTTATGACTCGGAACTCTTCCTGCATATCCATCCACATAAGTGGATAGAACAATGTCGCTTCACCACGTACGCCATTTGAGGTTACACCAATGAAAGTGGTCGCTCATCCAACGGCGCAGCGCCATAAATATGCATCCCGCACCCTGCCAGGTAACATAAAATGACAACATCGACTCAGTATAGTATTGTCCGTTACCCAACAGCACCAATTCCCGGATCTACCCAGGAAGAACGCACCGAGTCACAGGAACAGAAAGTCCCACAACCGTTGAGCAATAGTGAAACATATAGCCTAGAAAACAATACATCACAGACCAGCTCTGACGAGGTTGCATCTTCCACATTCGAATCCAATACCTACAAAACAACAATTTATGGATCGGGCAGCGCTTCTGCGCCTATAGCCGGGCTTTCTCTGCTGGAACGGGAACAGCTTGTTGACGCCTATGCCAACCGTGTAAAGGCGCAAATCGGAAATATAGAAAGTGGCAGCGAAGGCGAAAGAAACGTTAAGTTCCAGAATGTGCGTTTATTCATGGAGCCCTCTGGATATTTCAGTGCTGGCTTGTTGGCAGCCGGGTATGACCCGAATAAAAAAATCACGGTAACGTTCAACTCCTACGTAGGGAAATGGAAACCGGAACACCTGACCGATACCGACACACGCACCTACTTTGCATGGGAAATTGCAGCGGGTGCCCTTAAGCACGATAAGCCACCAGGAGGCGGTCTGCTCAATTTCCATCAGATGGAAATCGCGCCTAAAGATCAGAGTAAGATTAACGATCTGGAGTCACTTGGCAAGAAACTCCAAAATTACTGGGAAGACGAAATAGCCAAGCCGATGCGGGATGAGTCGGGAGAAATTACGAAGCGTTCAGGAAAAGCAGATAACTATATAACACGGGGAACCTTGCAAAGCCTGGCCAATAACAAGGAAAGTTTTAAAAAATTAAGCACTGAAGGCCAAGAGGCGGTTAATAGTACATTGGAAAATAATGGACAAGTCATTATCCCCAACATATATGGCTTTCCACTGGCGGGGTATGCATTTATCCCTTATACCCCCTATGACGGCAATTATGATCATAGACCCAATAAGGGCCTGATGATCGATTTGAAGAACGGCGCCGTCCATGAAATCAGGGGAGATGAAGATTTTTCCAACTGGACTAAAAGCAATCGAAATGATTTGCTGCGTAGCTTCAATGCCAGCGATAGGCAAGGAGGTAAAGATGCTCATTGGCCAAAGGCGGGGGATGTGCTCGACAACTTGATCGCAGGCAATCATGCCAGCTACCCGGGATACTCCAGCCTCCTAAAAGATAAAGCAGTACCGGTGTGGGAGACATTTAACTATACCGAATCACGGGGTAGCGAATATCGGTTGAAGTACGGCAACCTCGACTCCAGTATTGCGGCAAAATACCAGGAGGTGAACGCCAAAAATGCGGTGTGGTCCGACCAGACCGAAGTGTTTGGTTCCTCGCAGCAAATCTGGAAGGACGCGAAAGAATTGTGGGGGCGCACCTTTGGTTACGTGCCCATCCTTGGCAACGCGGGCAATATTTATTTCGGCGTCCATGACTCCACTTATGGCATGACAGCCGACGATCGCATTGGCGGGTCTGCTGCCGCAGTAATATCGGGCCTGCAATTACTGCACGAACTTGCGCCCTATGCGGCAGAGTCCGGATCGGGTGATGTACCGGCGAACGTTAACGCCCTGAAGGCCAAAGATTACAGCTGGGAATACAATTCAAAGACAAATGATTTTGAGTTGGTACGAGTGCAGAAGGAGCCAACGTCCCTGGCGCCAGTGGCCCCCATCACCGAAACCGTGTCGAAGGATGGCAATCTGGTCACACTCACAGGGACCAAAGACAACCTGAATAAAGTCGAAGATAACCTTTACACCTTTGCCGACATGAACAAAAAAGGTACCCAACATCGACTCAACATCATTGCCCACGGCGATGGTACGCACATCTTCTACAACGGCAAAAAACACACCCCGCAAGGGCTATACAACACGCTAAAGCGTAACGGCGTCATCGTTTCACACTATGACAACATTCGAATTTTGAGTTGTTACTCAGGAAAGCTCGGCGAAAACTCTTTCGCCGCCGAATTTCAACGGCTCACCGACCGTCCTGTTAAAGGCTATACAGGAGAGATCATTGCCAGGTACTCCGCCGAAGAGATTACAGGCGACTCTAACGTTATCTATAAGAGCGGCGAAAACCCGGTGGACAACCCTGATGCCATAAACAACAACAGTATCGAAAATAAGGAATTCAAACCGGAAAAAAACAACCCTTATTCGATTTTCCAGAACCCGTTCAAGTGGTGGAAATTCAGCTACAAACCCGTCGTATTCGCACCGGGTACTAACAGCCTGTAGCCCAGGAACGCCGACCGGGCCAAGTAGACCCTTCAGTGACCCCTACCTGACAATCCTGAACGGCGGTAACCTCGGTGACCGCCGTTTTCGTTTGGGCAGCCTTCAGCTGCCATCTCAGGGGTCTCCATGGAAAGAATCGCCTTTAAACCGCTCCTCCTCGCTGCCGGCCTGCTGGCATTTATGCCGATGGCCCAGGCGGCCAGCACCCTGGTCTACTGCTCCGAAGCCAGTCCCGCCGGTTTCGATCCCAGCCAGTACACCAGCGGCACCGATTTTGATGCCTCCGCCGAAACCGTGTTCAACCGCCTGACCCAGTTCAAGCGCGGCGGCACCGAAGTCGAACCGGGCCTGGCAACCAGTTGGGACGTGTCCAAAGACGGCCTGACCTACACCTTCCACCTGCGCGATGGCGTCAAGTTCCACACCACCGACTATTTCACCCCGACCCGCGACTTCAACGCCGATGACGTGCTGTTCACCTTCCAGCGCCTGCTCGACCCCGAGAACGCGTTCCGCAAGGCCTACCCATCGGAGTCGCCGTACTTCACCGACATGGGCTTGAACACCACCATCAAGAACGTCGAAAAACTCGACGAGCACACCGTGCGCTTCAACCTGAACAACGTCGACGCTTCTTTCGTGCAGAACCTGGCCATGAGCTTCGCCTCGGTGCAGTCCGCCGAATACGCCGCGCAGTTGCTCAAGGAAGGCAAGGCCGCCGACATCAACCAGAAGCCGGTGGGCACCGGGCCGTTTGTGTTCAAGCGTTACCAGAAGGATTCGCAGATTCGCTACAGCGCCAATAAACAGTATTGGAAGCCCGAGGATGTGAAGCTCGACAACCTGGTGTTCTCGATCACCCCGGACGCTGCGGTGCGCCTGCAAAAGCTCAAGACCGGCGAGTGCCAGGTCAGCGGTTACCCGCGCCCTTCCGACATTGAAGTGATGAAGCAGGACCCGAACCTGCGGGTGCTGCAGCAAGCCGGCTTCAATCTGGGCTTTCTCGCCTACAACGTGACCCACCCGCCCCTGGACCAGCTCAAGGTACGCCAGGCCCTGGACATGGCCATCGACAAGCCAGCAATCATCAAGGCGGTGTACCAGAGCGCCGGACAATTGGCGCAGAACGCGCTACCTCCGGCGCAGTGGTCTTATGACCCGACGATCAAGGACGCACCCTACGACCCGGCCAAGGCTCGGGCGCTACTAAAAGAAGCAGGGGTTGCACCAGGTACCACCATCAATCTGTGGGCGATGACGGTTCAACGCGCGTCCAATCCCAATGCCCGAATGTCGGCGCAGATGATCCAGCAGGATTGGGAAAAGATCGGCATCAAGGCCAATATCGTCAGCTATGAGTGGGGCGAATACATCAAACGCGCCAAAGCCGGCGAGCATGACGTGATGATTTACGGCTGGACCGGCGACAACGGTGACCCGGATAACTGGCTCGGCGTGCTCTACAGTTGTGCTGCGGTGAAGGGCAGCAACTATGCCAAATGGTGTAATCCGGCCTACGACAAACTCGTGCAGCAGGCCAAGGTCAGCAGCGACCGCGAGCAGCGCATCAAGTGGTATCAACAGGCACAAAAAATCCTTAAAGAACAAGTACCTATAACGCCTATCGCAAACTCGACGGTTTTCCAGCCCCTTCGAAAGGAAGTGCAGGATTTCAAAATCAGTCCATTTGGGCTCACACCGTTCTATGGCGTCAGTCTGAATAAGTAACAACCTCGCCCCAACCGAGTGCGCCAGACGCCTCGGTTGGGCATTCCTGGTGCAC
This sequence comes from Pseudomonas sp. Z18(2022), assembly GCF_036346535.1. NCBI lineage: Bacteria > Pseudomonadati > Pseudomonadota > Gammaproteobacteria > Pseudomonadales > Pseudomonadaceae > Pseudomonas > Pseudomonas sp. Z18(2022). The sequence continues at coordinate 110,617 of NZ_JAOTOA010000007.1, read as the reverse complement.
GCCTCGCACCGAAAAAAACCCTCAAAAGTGCGTAAATGTGTCTGAACTTACACATATGCGACATTCGTGTACGTTCGTACCACTGTTTAGCCGTTGTAGGCTCTCAACATCTTGCATTGGGTATGGGCCCTGCATAAGTATCCGCAGGTCGACTCACGAGGTCGCCCTCACTACCAAAAATGACAACAAATCATGAGGCCAACATGCTTAAACACGCAGTCATTCCGTTATTAGTCAGCGCCGGTTTAATGGCTGCTGCACCTTTCGCCCAAGCGGCGAGCAACCTGGTGTTCTGCTCCGAAGGGAGCCCGGCCGGTTTTGATCCAGGCCAGTACACCACCGGAACAGACTTCGATGCTTCGGCCGAAACCATGTTCAACCGTCTGACCCAGTTTGAGCGCGGCGGCACCGCTGTTGTTCCTGGGCTGGCCACCACCTGGGACGTTTCCCCGGATGGCCTGACGTACACCTTCCACCTTCGTGAAGGCGTCAAGTTCCACACCACCCCGTACTTCAAGCCAACTCGTGAATTTTCGGCTGACGACGTACTGTTCACTTTCAACCGGATGATCAACAAAGATGATCCGTTCCGCAAAGCCTACCCAACCGAGTTCCCGTACTTCACGGACATGGGTATGGACACCAACATCAAGAACATCGAGAAAGTCGATGCCCATACCGTCAAGTTCACCCTTGGCACTGTGGACGCCGCCTTTATCCAGAACCTGGCAATGAGCTTCGCCTCCATCCAGTCGGCTGAATACGCCGCCCAGCTGTTGAAGGAAGGCAAGGCACAGGACATCAACCAGAAGCCAATCGGTACTGGTCCGTTCGTGTTCAAGAGCTACCAGAAAGACTCCAACATCCGTTACACCGGCAACAAGGATTACTGGAAGCCTGAAGACGTGAAGATCGACAACCTGATCTTCGCCATCACCACCGACCCGTCGGTGCGTATCCAGAAGCTGAAGAAAAACGAATGCCAGGTGACCCTGTTCCCGCGTCCGGCCGACCTCAAGGCGCTGGGTGAAGACAAGGACCTGAAACTGCCGCACCAGGCCGGTTTCAACCTGGGCTACATTGCCTACAACGTAATGCCGGTCCTCAAGGGCCAGACTGCACCGAACCCACTGTCCGACCTGCGCGTGCGTGAGGCCCTGGACATGTCGGTGAACAAGCAGCAGATCATCGACTCGGTTTACCAGGGCGCTGGCCAACTGGCCGTCAACGCCATGCCGCCAACCCAGTGGTCCTACGACACCACCATCAAGGACGCCCCGTTCGACGTGACCAAAGCCAAGGCTTTGCTCAAGGAAGCCGGCGTCAAGGAAGGCACCGAGATCACCCTGTGGGCGATGCCGGTCCAGCGTCCGTACAACCCGAACGCCAAGCTGATGGCTGAGATGCTGCAGAACGACTGGAAACAGATCGGCCTTAAAGTGAACATCGTCAGCTATGAGTGGGGCGAGTACATCAAGCGCTCCAAAGGCGGCGAGAACCAGGCCATGATCATTGGCTGGAGCGGCGACAATGGTGACCCGGACAACTGGCTGAACGTGCTGTTCGGCTGCGATTCCCTGGCCGGCAACAACTTCTCCAAGTGGTGCGACAAGAAATTCGATGGCATCGTGAAAGAAGCCAAGGCGACTTCCGACGTAGCCAAACGCACCGAGCTGTACAAGCAGGCGCAACATATCCTCAAAGATGCAGTCCCGATGACACCTATCGCGCACTCGACGGTGTATCAACCCATGCGCAACAACGTGCAGGACTTCAAGATCAGCCCATTTGGCTTGAACTCCTTCTACGGCGTGAGCGTAAGCGGCAAGTAAGGGTCACTGGCGGCGACGTTTCATAAACGTCGCCGTTATTGCATCCGCCAAGACCGTAGGAAACAGACCACATCCGCACACGCTGCCGTCCTACGGCAGCTAACTGCGAATCGCGGCTCCGTTGCCTACAAGGTCTGTCAGATTCGTTGCATTTACTGCCCGGCTCCCGACCCATAACGTCGTGGCACGGCAGAAGCATCGTCTCTGATAAGGCAACTGCCGTTGTGGGATCAGTGTTGTCCCAGGGCCAAGGCCTTGGGATTGCTCACTGACGAGAACAACAAACAAGGATCGGGATTGTCATGCGCCATACCACCGTTCTATCCGCGATATTTGGCACCAGCCTGTTGGCTGTGGCCTCGATGGGCCAGGCTGCCGAGAAAAAGAGCCTGGTGTTTTGCTCCGAAGGCAGCCCGGCTGGCTTCGACACCGCGCAATACACGACGGCCACCGATAACGACGCCGCCGAGCCTATCTACAACCGCTTGGCCGAGTTTGAAAAAGGCGCGACCAATGTCGTACCAGGCCTGGCAACCCGTTGGGATATTTCCGAAGACGGCCTGACCTACACCTTCCACCTGCGCGAAGGGGTGAAATTCCACAGCAACAAGGACTTCAAGCCGACGCGTGATTTCAACGCCGACGACGTGCTGTTCACCTTCAATCGCATGCTTGACCCCGAACATCCGTTCCGCAAGGCCTACCCCACCGAGTTTCCGTACTTCAACGGGATGAGCCTGAACAAGAACATAGCGAAGGTCGAAAAAACCGACCCGCACACCGTGGTGATGACCCTGAACACGGTCGACGCCGCGTTTATCCAGAACATCGCCATGAGCTTCGCCTCGATCCTGTCGGCTGAATACGCCGACCATTTGCTCAAGGTCGGCAAGCCCAGCGACATCAACCAGAAGCCGATCGGCACCGGGCCGTTCGTGTTCCAGCGTTACCAGAAAGACTCGCAGATCCGCTACACCGGCAACAAACAGTACTGGGACCCGAGCCGCGTGAAGCTCGACCAGCTGATTTTTGCGATCAACACCGACGCGTCGGTGCGGGTACAAAAGCTCAAGGCCGGCGAATGCCAGATCACCCTGCACCCGCGCCCGGCCGACGTCGAAGCCCTGAAGGCCGACCCGAAGCTGCAACTGCTGACCAAACCCGGCTTCAACCTCGGCTACATCGCCTATAACGTGCGGCACAAGCCCTTCGACCAGCTTGAAGTGCGCCAGGCCCTGGACATGGCGGTGAACAAGCAGAGCATTCTCAACGCCGTGTACCAGGGCGCAGGGCAACTGGCGGTCAATGCCATGCCGCCGACCCAGTGGTCTTACGACGACACCATCAAGGACGCCGCCTACAACCCGGAAAAAGCCAAGGAATTGCTCAAGGCTGCCGGCGTGAAGGAAGGCACCGAGATCACCCTGTGGGCGATGCCGGTGCAACGGCCGTACAACCCCAACGCCAAGCTGATGGCCGAAATGCTGCAAAGCGATTGGGCGAAGATTGGCCTCAAGGTCAAGATCGTCAGCTATGAATGGGGCGAGTACATCAAGCGCACCAAAAATGGCGAGCACGACATCAGCCTGATCGGCTGGACCGGCGACAACGGTGACCCGGACAACTGGCTGGGCACCCTCTACAGCTGCGACGCCATCGGCGGGAACAACTACTCGATGTGGTGTGACCCGGCGTACGACAAGCTGATCAAGCAAGCCAAGGTCGTGACCGACCGCGAACAAAGGACTGTTCTGTACAAACAGGCGCAGCAACTGCTTAAAGCACAGGTGCCGATCACGCCAGTCGCCCACTCGACGGTCAACCAGCCGTTAAGCGCCAAAGTCGAAGGCTTCAAAGTGAGCCCCTTCGGCCGCAACGTGTTCTCGGGCGTCAGTCTCAACCCATAAAAAGATAACCGGATTGCGCAGGGTGAGCATTCACCTTGCTGCAAACGTGCAGCCTTATTTCGGGTTTTACCCAAGGGCAAACGTTTGCAAAGGCTTGAAAGAGTTACACACCCAATAGCCGGTTCACCTAAAAAGACCGGCATTAAAAAGAGAACCAAAGGAGCTTCACCCATGAAACTGAGCAGCACCGCGCTACTGGCCCTGGCCATCAGCAGCATCACGGCTACCGCCTACGCTGAACCTGCAAGCCAGGACTTCGTTCCAACCACACTGGCCGGCACCAGCGCCCAAAGCGAGGCCAAAGGCTTTATCGATGGATTCAGCCTGGGCGGCACTACCCGCAACTGGTTCTCCAGCGAGAATAAATTCCGTGGTCAGCGTTTCTCGTACGAGAAGCACAACGTGACACAAACCGACGCCAACCGTACCAACTGGGTACAGGGCACCATCCTCAACGGCACCTCGGGCTTCACCCAAGGCACCGTGGGCGTGAGCACTGAAGTGGCGGTCTACAACGCTCTGGTCCTGGACCGCAGCAAGCGCGACATCAAGGGTGGCTCCAACCGTACCCTGGCCGACTCCGACGGCGATGCTGTAGGCCAGTGGAGCAAACTGGGCCTGGCCAACGTCAAGTTCCGTGTTTCTAACACCACCTTGACCGCCGGTCGCCAGAACTTCAGCAGCGGCATCGTCGACACCATCGGCAACCGTGCACTGCCTTCGAGCTTTGAAGGTGTGAGCTTCAACAGTGAAGAGTTCAGCAACCTGTCGTTCCAGGGCGGCGTGTTTGACCGCGTTTCGCCACGGACCGAGCAGAGCCTGTCGAAATTCCGTTCCGAATACGGCAATGGCCAGGAAACCGACAAGGTCAAGACCCTGGGCGTTAACTACCAGCCGTTCAAGAGCCTGAAAACCAGCCTGTTCGCCGCCAACGTAGAAGACTTCTGGAACCAGTACTACTTCGGCGCTACCCACGAGTTGGGCGACAGCCAGACCCTGTCCCTGACCACCGGCCTGAACTACTACAAAACTACCGATACCGGTAAAAAGCTGATGGGGAATATCGACAACGATACCTACTCCCTGTCCCTGGGCCTGACTCACCAAGCCCACAGCCTGACCTTCTCCTACCAGGCCATCAACGGTAACGAGTACTTCGACTACCTGCACGAAACCAACGGCATCTACCTGGCCAACTCCTTGACCTCCGACTTTAACGGACCGAACGAGAAATCCTTCCAGATCGCCTACGGCATCAACATGGCCGAATACGGCGTGCCAGGCCTGAAATTCAACGTCTACTCGGCGCGCGGCTGGGGCATCGACGGTACTCACTACACCGGCACTGCCTACGGCGAATCCGGCGTGGCGCGTAGCGACCTGCGTCTGATGGACGGCGAGACCCACCAGGAATACGGCGTGGGCGCGGCTTACGCGATCCAGAGCGGCTCGCTCAAGGCCACCACCATCCGTGGTACCTACGTGACTCACCGTGCCAGCGCCAACCAGGCTGACGGCAACATCCGTGAGTTCCGCCTGGTCACCACCATTCCGTTCAACATTCTTTAATCAGCGCCAGGTAGGCGGCGGGCTCAGGACGAGCCTGCCGCCTACGCTTGTCTGGTCCAATCGATTGCAGAGGGCTCTTAGATGAAAATGCTCCCGTTACAAGCTGCCATTGCCGCTGCGCTGTTGAGCGTCGCCGTCGGCATCTCGGCCAAACCGTTGGTCGTCTGCACCGAAGCCAGCCCGGAAGGCTTCGATCCGGTCCTGTACACCACGGCCGTCACCGCTGACGCCGCGGCCGAAACCATGTTCAACCGCCTGGTGGACTTCAAGCCCGGCACCACCGAAGTGATCCCGGCGCTCGCCAAGGACCTGCCGCAAATCAGCGCCGATGGCCTGACCTACACCTTTCACCTGCGTGACGACATCAAGTTCCACACCACCGACTACTTCAAACCCACGCGCAACATGAATGCCGACGACGTGCTTTGGAGCTTCCAGCGCCAGCTGGACCCGAAACACCCGTGGCACAACAAGTCCAACGTGGGCTACCCGTACTTTGAAAGCATGGGCTTCAAGGAACTGCTCAAGAGCGTAGAGAAGACCGATGACCACACCGTGGTCTTCACCCTGACCCGCCCTGAAGCACCGTTCCTGGCCGACCTGGCCATGGCGTTTTCCTCGATTCACTCCGCCGAATACGCCGACCAGTTGCTCAAGTCCGGCAAGACCGATGACCTGAACGCCAAGCCCATCGGCACCGGCCCGTTCATCTTCACCCGCTACGCCAAAGACGCCCAAGTGCGCTTCAAGGCCAACCCGGACTACTTCCGTGGCAAGCCGCCGGCCGATCCGCTGATCCTGGCCATCACCACCGACAACAACGTGCGCCTGCAAAAGCTCAAGGCCAACGAATGCCAGATCGCGCTGTATCCGAAACCGGATGACGTGCCGAGCATGAAGGCCGACCCGAACCTGAAGGTGGCGGAACTGGCAGCCATGACCACCGCCTACACCGCCATGAACACCACCCACAAGTACATGAGCGACGCGCGGGTGCGCCACGCGATCAACATCGCGTTCGACAAGAAAGGCTACAACGAGTCCCTGTACGGCAAAGGCAACGCGGTCGACGCCACCGGCCCGTACCCGCCAACGCTGCTGGGTTTCAGCGACAAGCTGAAGAATCCGCCCCGTGACCTCGACAAGGCCCGCGCCCTGCTCAAGGAAGCCGGCGTACCGGAAGGCACCGAGTTCACCCTGTTCACCCGCAACGGCGGCGGCCCGACCAACCCCAACCCGATGCTCGGCGCCCAGCGCATGCAGGCGGACCTGGCGCAAATCGGCCTGAAAGTGAACATCAGGGTCATGGAATGGGGCGAAATGCTCAAGCGCGCCAAAAATGGCGAACATGACATGGTCTCCGCCGGCTGGGCCGGGGATAACGGGGACCCGGATAACTTCCTCACGCCGAACTTGAGTTGCGATGCAGCGAAAAACGGCGAAAACTACGCCCGCTGGTGTAACAAAGAGTTTCAAGACTTGATCGACAAGGCGCGCGCCATCGCTGAACCCACACAGCGCGCTGCACTCTATGAACAAGCAATGGACGTTTTCGACAAGGACCAACCATGGATTCCCATGGCTTACCCGAAAATGTTCACCGCCATGCGTAAAAACGTCGAGGGTTTTACCCAAAGCCCTCTGACCACAAATAACTTCGCCACCACCCAGGTGAAGTAGATAAGAGACGCTCGGCACCGTCGACATTGACGGTGCCGAACCTGCCTAACCGGCTGATTGAGGTACACAACAAGATGTTTAGTTTTATTGCCCGCCGATTGGGGTTATTGATCCCCACGTTTTTCGGCATCACCTTGCTGACTTTCGCGTTGATTCGCATGATCCCTGGCGACCCCGTCGAAGTCATGATGGGCGAACGACGAGTCGACCCCGAGATGCACGCTCAGGCAATGGAACGCCTTGGTCTGAACAAACCGCTCTACGCGCAATACCTGGATTATGTCGGCAAGCTCGCCCAGGGCGACCTCGGCGAATCCCTGCGCACCCGTACCAGCGTGTGGACTGAATTCACCGCACTCTTCCCCGCGACCCTGGAACTGTCCATGGCCGCCCTGTTGTTCGCCGGCATCCTGGGGCTGTTAGCCGGGGTGATCGCGGCCTTGAAGCGAGGATCCCTGTTCGACCATGGGGTGATGGGCATCTCCCTGGCGGGATATTCGATGCCGATCTTCTGGTGGGGCCTGATCCTGATCATGTTCTTCTCCGTGAGCCTGGGCTGGACACCTGTGTCCGGGCGGATCGACCTGCTCTACGACATCGAGCCGCGCACCGGCTTCATGCTGATCGACACTCTGCTGGCTGGCGAAACGGATGCTTTCTGGGACGCCCTGCACCACCTGATCCTGCCGGCCATCGTGCTCGGCACCATCCCGCTGGCCGTTATCGCGCGGATGACCCGTTCGTCGATGCTCGAAGTGCTGCGCGAAGACTACATCCGCACCGCCAAGGCCAAGGGCCTGTCGCCGGCGCGCGTGGTGTTCGTCCACGGCCTGCGTAACGCGTTGATCCCGGTACTCACCGTGGTCGGCCTGCAAGTCGGCACACTGCTGGCCGGTGCGGTCCTGACCGAAACCATCTTCTCGTGGCCCGGCATCGGCAAATGGCTGATTGAAGCCATTGGCGCACGGGATTATCCCGTGGTGCAAAACGGCATCCTGTTAATCGCCTGCCTGGTGATTCTGGTGAACTTCGTGGTGGATATCCTCTACGGCTTCGCCAACCCACGCATCCGTCACCAGCGCTGAGATCATGACCATGACCACACCTACTCCCGCGGTAGCAGTCGATCAAAGCCTGCTGTATCCGTCCCCGTACAAAGAATTCTGGCAAGCCTTTTCCAAGAACAAGGGCGCCGTTGCCGGCCTGTTGTTCATGTTGCTGGTGGTGTTTTGCGCGCTGTTCGCCCCTTGGGTGGCACCGCATAACCCGAGCGAGCAATACCGTGACTTCCTGCTGACCCCTCCGGCCTGGCTGGAAGGCGGGCAGATCCAGTTCCTGCTGGGCACCGATGAACTGGGTCGTGACCTGCTGTCGCGCCTGATCCAGGGTTCGCGCCTGTCGTTGCTGATCGGCTTGTCGTCGGTAGTGATGTCGCTGATCCCGGGGATCCTGCTGGGCCTGTTCGCCGGCTTCTTCCCGCGCCTGCTCGGCCCGACCATCATGCGTTTGATGGACATCATGCTGGCCCTGCCGTCGCTGCTGCTGGCCGTAGCCATTGTCGCGATCCTCGGCCCTGGCCTGATCAACACCGTGATCGCGATTGCGATCGTATCGCTGCCGTCCTATGTCCGTCTGACCCGCGCCGCGGTGATGGGCGAACTGAACCGTGACTACGTGACCGCCGCCCGCCTCGCCGGCGCCGGCCTGCCGCGCCTGATGTTCGTCACCGTGCTGCCAAACTGCATGGCGCCGCTGATCGTTCAGGCCACCTTGAGTTTCTCCTCGGCAATTCTCGATGCCGCTGCCCTTGGCTTCCTGGGCCTTGGCGTACAACCGCCAACGCCTGAGTGGGGCACCATGCTGGCCTCGGCCCGCGACTACATCGAACGCGCCTGGTGGGTCGTGAGTCTGCCTGGCTTGACCATTTTGCTCAGCGTGCTGGCAATCAACCTGATGGGCGACGGCCTGCGCGATGCGCTGGACCCGAAACTCAAGAACGCCGCCTGAGGAGATTCCCATGTCACTGCTAGAAATCAAGAATCTCAATGTCCGCTTCGGCGACAAGACCGCCGTACCGGTGGTCGATGGCCTCGACATCTCCGTCGACAAAGGCGAAGTATTGGCGATCGTGGGCGAGTCGGGTTCGGGTAAATCCGTGACCATGATGGCGCTGATGGGCCTGATCGAGCACCCCGGCATCGTCACCGCCGACGCCCTGAACTTCGACGGCAAGGACATGCTCAAGCTGAGCAACCGTCAGCGTCGGCAGATCGTCGGCAAAGACCTGGCGATGGTGTTCCAGGACCCGATGACTGCGCTGAACCCCAGCTACACCGTGGGCTTCCAGATCGAAGAAGTGCTGCGCCTGCATCTGAAAATGTCCGGCAAGCAAGCGCGCAAGCGTGCTATCGAACTGCTCGAAAAGGTGGAAATCCCGGGCGCAGCCAGCCGAATGGATGCCTACCCGCACCAGCTGTCCGGTGGTATGAGCCAGCGTGTGGCTATCGCCATGGCAATCGCCGGCGAGCCAAAACTGCTGATCGCCGATGAACCGACCACAGCCCTCGACGTGACCATCCAGGCCCAGATCATGGAACTGCTGCTGGCCTTGCAGAAAGAGCAGAACATGGGCCTGGTGCTGATCACCCACGACCTCGCGGTGGTGGCCGAAACCGCCCAGCGCGTGTGCGTGATGTACGCCGGCCAGGCCGTGGAAGTCGGCCAGGTGCCACAGTTGTTCGACATCCCGGCGCACCCGTACAGCGAAGCGCTGCTCAAGGCGATTCCCGAGCACAGCCTGGGTGCCACGCGCCTGGCCACGCTGCCGGGCATCGTGCCTGGCCGTTATGACCGCCCGCAGGGTTGCCTGCTGTCGCCGCGCTGCCCGTATGTGCAGGAGTCCTGCCGCGCCCAACGCCCGGGCCTTGACCCGAAAAGCAACAGCCTCGCCCGCTGCTTCTACCCGCTGAATCAGGAGGTGGCGTAATGGCCGTCGTACTTACCGCCCGCGACCTGACCCGTCACTACGAAGTGTCCCGTGGCCTGTTCAAGGGCCACGCCCTGGTGCGTGCCCTCAACGGCGTGTCGTTCGAACTGGAAGCCGGCAAGACCCTCGCGGTCGTGGGCGAATCCGGTTGCGGAAAATCCACCCTGGCCCGCGCCCTGACGCTGATTGAAGAACCGTCTTCAGGCTCGCTGAAAATCGCCGGGCAAGAAGTCACCGGTGCCGACAAGGCCCAGCGCAAGCAATTGCGCAAAGACGTGCAGATGGTGTTCCAGAGCCCGTACGCCTCGTTGAACCCGCGCCAGAAGGTCGGTGACCAACTGGGCGAACCGCTGCTGATCAACACCAACCTGTCCGCCGCCGAGCGTCGGGAAAAGGTCCAGGCGATGATGAAGCAGGTGGGCCTGCGCCCCGAGCATTATCAGCGCTACCCGCACATGTTCTCCGGTGGCCAGCGCCAGCGGATCGCACTGGCACGGGCGATGATGCTGCAACCCAAGGTGCTGGTGGCGGATGAACCGACCTCGGCGCTGGACGTGTCGATCCAGGCCCAGGTGCTGAACCTGTTCATGGATCTGCAGCAGGAATTCAACACCGCCTACGTGTTCATCTCCCACAACCTCGCGGTGGTGCAACACGTTGCCGATGACGTGATGGTGATGTACCTCGGCCGCCCGGTTGAAGTGGGCCCGAAGGAAGACATCTACGCGCGCCCGCTGCATCCCTACACCCAGGCGCTGCTGTCGGCGACCCCGACCATTCATCCGGACCCGAACAAACCGAAGATCAAAATCGTCGGCGAGTTGCCCAACCCGTTGAACCCGCCGTCCGGCTGCGCATTCCACAAGCGCTGCCCGTACGCGACCCAGCTGTGCAGCACCGATGAACCGGTGCTGCGACCACTCGACAACCGCCAGGTGGCTTGCCACTACGCGGAGCAATTTGTGGTCTGACCTGCAAAAAAAATGCTCTGGAGGGTGAGTCCAGAGCATTCCAGTGTTCTACAGCCCTGCTTGTCGGATAGCGCATCTGTCCGGTAAGCGGGGCTTTCTTTTGCCTGCGTTACTTACGTATCGCTGTCGCCATCGTTGTAGGTGTCGCTGTCTTCGCCGTCATTGTCCGGGTTTTCGGCGTCGTCATCGTCCTTGGAACCGCCCTGGTTCTCGTCACCGGGCTCGGATTCACTCTTGGCCAGCTGCAAGCCACCCGCCTGCACCGTCTTCGCCGCCACAAACCCTGTGCCGTGGCTTTGCACGGCCGTATTGGCCCACGCGGCAGACATGCCCAGTGACATCATCACCAGCACTTTGAGCAACAGCACCACACGTTGAAAGATACTCATGGTCGAATTCCGCCCAGTCAGGAGTTGAATTGCGTACGACGGCTGTGCGCCGTCGCCTTGCTTCAAGCTAGTCCCGAACTGAAGTTTTCGCCAATGAAACAACCCGGATAGCAGCCAAAGAAAAAGGCGAAGCCATCACAGCTTCGCCCTCTCTTATATCGCCAACCCTTAGTGATGCTCGCGGGTCGCGCGGAATTTCACATCCGGCCAGCGCTCTTCCATCAGCGCCAGGTTGACCCGGGTCGGGGCCAGGTAGGTCAGGTGACCACCGCCGTCGATCGCGAGGTTTTCCACCGCCTTGATCTTGAACTCTTCCAGCTTCTTCTTATCGCTGCAGTCGATCCAGCGCGCGGAGTACACGGTGATCGGCTCGTAGGAGCATTCGACCTTGTATTCCTCTTTCAGGCGACTGGCCACCACATCGAACTGCAGCACACCCACGGCGCCAAGGATGATGTCGTTGCTGCGTTCCGGGAAGAACACCTGGGTGGCGCCCTCTTCCGCCAGCTGCTGCAAACCCTGGCGCAGTTGCTTGGATTTCAGCGGGTCACGCAGGCGTACGCGGCGGAACAGTTCCGGGGCGAAGTGCGGGATACCGGTGAAGCCCAGCACTTCGCCTTCGGTGAAAGTGTCACCGATCTGGATGGTGCCGTGGTTGTGCAAGCCGATGATGTCGCCGGCAAACGCCTCTTCCAGTTGCTCACGCTCGGAGGAGAAGAAGGTCAGGGCGTCGCCGATGCGCACGTCCTTGCCGGTGCGCACGTGGCGCATCTTCATGCCTTTTTCGTATTTGCCGGAGCAGATGCGCATGAAGGCGATGCGGTCGCGGTGCTTGGGGTCCATGTTCGCCTGGATCTTGAACACGAAGCCGGCGAACTTCTCTTCCACAGGCTCCACGGTACGCTCGTTGGCAACCCGGGCCAGCGGCTTGGGTGCCCAATTGACCACGGCGTCCAGCACGTGGTCGACACCGAAGTTGCCCAGGGCGGTACCGAAGAACACCGGCGTCAACTGGCCGTCGAGGAATTCCTGCTGGTTGAACTCGTGGCAGGCGCCCTGCACCAGTTCCAACTGGTCGACAAACCGGTCGTACTCGTCACCCAGGTGGGCGCGGGCTTCGTCGGAGTCGAGCTTCTCGATGATTTTCACATCGGTACGTTCGTGGCCGTGGCCGGCGGTGTACACGATGATGTAGTCGTCGGCCAGGTGGTACACGCCCTTGAAGTCGCGGTAGCAGCCAATCGGCCAGGTGATCGGCGCGGCCTTGATCTTCAGGACGGCTTCGATTTCGTCCAGCAGTTCGATCGGATCGCGGATGTCACGGTCGAGTTTGTTGATAAAGCTGACAATCGGCGTGTCCCGCAGACGGCAGACGTCCATCAGCGCGATGGTGCGGGGCTCAACGCCTTTACCGCCGTCGAGGACCATCAGGGCCGAGTCCACCGCGGTCAGGGTGCGGTAGGTGTCTTCGGAGAAGTCTTCGTGGCCCGGGGTGTCGAGCAGGTTGATCATGTGATCGCGATACGGGAACTGCATGACCGACGTGGTGATGGAGATACCACGCTGCTTTTCCATTTCCATCCAGTCAGAGGTGGCATGGCGGTCGGATTTACGGGATTTCACCGTGCCGGCCACCGCGATCGCCTTGCCCATCAGCAACAGCTTCTCGGTGATGGTGGTTTTACCGGCATCGGGGTGGGAAATAATGGCGAAAGTGCGGCGTTTCGCGACTTCGGCGGCCTGGTGGGTCATGGGAAATCGCCTGGCAGGTGAGTCAAAAAAGGGCGGCGAGTATAGCGCAAACCCGAGGTGACGGACCACCGTTCACCCCATTGGGGGTGGCTAATTGCTGCCAAGTATGGAACCTTTTAAAAGGTAGAGACGTCCACTCCCCTGCTACCGCACTCGTAACAGGGGCTGAAAAATCAGCAAGTTAGCCTGACGAGGCTGCGCTCATGGCTCGACCGCATACCGCGTTGCCGGTAATGGCGAGCTGCTATTCGCGACCACATTCAGAGGCAGCCAGGAATGGCATTGCCGCTCGGAAATGTGTTCGCCGACAAAAGAAAAAAGGAGTCCGCCTGTGGCTATTCGCTATGGCAAAGGGCTGATAGGAGGAGTGGTTGTCGTCGCTCTCCTGGCCCTGCTGGTCCACTGGATCGGCATCAACACGATCGAACTGTACCGCGACGATTTGTTGTTTTACCTGCAAGCTCATTTGATCCTTGTTCTAGTCTCCATGCTGGCGGCCCTGATTGTGGGCATCCCCGCCGGTATCCTGCTCAGCCGACCGAACATGGTCGGGCGCGCAGAACGCTTCATGCAGATCTTCAACATCGGCAATACCGTCCCTCCCCTGGCCGTACTGGCCATCGCCCTCGGTGTCCTCGGCATCGGCAGCGGCCCTGCGATCTTCGCGCTGTTCCTCGCCTCGTTGCTGCCGATTGTGCGCAACACCTATGAAGGCCTGAAAAACGTACAAGGCTCCCTGAAAGAAGCCGCCGTGGGTATCGGCATGACGCCGCGCCAGGTGCTGTTTCGGGTGGAGCTGCCCAACGCCGTGCCGATCATCATCGGTGGCGTGCGTGTGGCCCTGGCGATCAACGTCGGTACCGCGCCCCTGGCCTTCCTGATTGGCGCCAACAGCCTGGGCAGCCTGATCTTCCCCGGCATCGCCCTGAACAATCAGCCGCAACTGTTGCTCGGCGCCGCGTGCACCGCGCTGCTGGCCTTGCTGCTCGACGGCCTGGTGACCATGGCCAGCCGTCTCTGGCTGGAACGCGGGTTGCGTCCGTCTTAAGGCTTTGGCAAAGGAATTCACATGAAAAAACTGACATTGATATTGAGCTGCGTCCTGCTGTTCGCAGGATTTGCACAAGCCGCTGAAAAACCGGTCATCCGCATCGGCGCCCGGGTGTTCACCGAACAGACCCTGCTCGCCGAAATCACTTCCCAGTACCTGCGCACCAAGGGTTACGACACCCGTGTGACCGGCGGCCTGGGCAGCAACCTGGCGCGCAGTGCCCAGGAAAGCGGGCAACTGGACCTGATCTGGGAATACACCGGCGTGTCGCTGGTGGCCTATAACCACGTCGACGAGAAACTCGACAGCGAACAGTCCTACGCCCGGGTGAAAGAACTCGACGCTAAAAAAGGCCTGGTCTGGCTCTCCCCGTCGAAATTCAGCAACACCTACGCCCTGGCGCTGCCAGAGAACGTGGCCAAGGAATTCCCGCAGATCAACAGCATCAGCGACCTGACCACGGCCCTCGCCGAGAAAACCAAGGGCACGCGCCTGGTGGCCCTCGACACCGAGTTCGCCAACCGTTCCGACGGCATGGCCGGCATGGTCAAGCTCTACGAAATGAACCTGACCCGCAAGAACACCCGGCAGATGGACGCCGGCCTGGTGTACACCGCGCTGCGTAATGGCCAGGTGTTTGCCGGTTTGGTCTACACCACCGACGGTCGCCTGAACGCCTTCAAATTGAAGCTGCTGGAGGACGACAAGCATTACTTCCCGGACTACACCGCAGCGCCTGTGGTGCGTCAGGTTTATCTCGACGCCCACCCTGAATTGGCCGCCGACCTGAAACCGCTGGCCGCGCTGTTCGACAACGAAACCATGCGCCAGCTGAACGCGCGGGTCGACGTCGACCATGAAAGCCCGTCCGCCGTGGCCGCAGATTTCCTGCGCCAGCATCCGATCAACTAAGAGGAGAAGACATGGAATTCCTGAACGCCTTTTCCCATCTTGATTGGGCCCAAGTCCTGCACCTGACCTGGCAGCACATCACCCTGGTCGGTATTGCCGTGATCCTGGCAATCGTCGTGGGCGTGCCCCTGGGCGTGCTGATGACCCGCTTCCCGACACTCGCCGGCCCGTTGCAAGCCAGCGCCACGGTGCTGCTCACCGTGCCGTCGATTGCCTTGTTCGGCCTGCTGCTGCCGTTCTACTCCAAGTTTGGCCAGGGCCTGGGGCCGATGCCGGCGATCACCGCCGTGTTCCTCTACTCCCTGCTGCCCATCATGCGTAACACCTACCTCGCCCTCACCGGCGTTGAGCCGGGCATCCGCGAAGCCGCCAAAGGCATCGGCATGACCTTCGGCCAGCGCCTGCGCATGGTCGAGCTGCCGATTGCCGTACCGGTGATCCTCGCCGGTGTGCGCACAGCCGTCGTCATGAACATTGGTGTGATGACCATCGCCGCCACCATCGGCGCCGGTGGCCTGGGTGTACTTATTCTGGCTTCCATCAGCCGCAGCGACATGTCGATGCTGATCGTTGGCGCCGTGCTGGTCAGTCTCCTGGCCATCTTCGCCGACCTGCTTCTGCAATGGCTGCAACGCACGCTGACTCCAAAAGGACTGCTCAAATGATCGAACTTCAAAACCTGACCAAGACCTTCCAAAGCAACGGCAAGACCATTACCGCCGTTGATTCCGTAAGCCTGACCGTCAACGAAGGCGAAATTTGCGTATTCCTCGGCCCGTCGGGCTGCGGCAAGAGCACCACGCTGAAGATGATCAACCGCCTGATCAAGCCGACCTCGGGCAAGATCCTGATCAACGGCGAAGACACCACCGACCTCGACGAAGTGACCCTGCGTCGCAACATCGGCTACGTGATCCAGCAGATCGGCCTGTTCCCGAACATGACCATCGAAGAGAACATCGTTGTCGTGCCCAAGCTGCTGGGCTGGGACAAGCAGAAATGCCACGACCGCGCCCGCGAGTTGATGAGCATGATCAAGCTGGAGCCCAAGCAGTACCTGCACCGCTACCCGCGTGAACTGTCCGGTGGCCAGCAACAGCGGATCGGCGTAATCCGGGCCCTGGCGGCGGATGCCCCGCTGCTGCTGATGGATGAGCCGTTCGGTGCGGTCGACCCGATCAACCGCGAGATGATCCAGAACGAGTTCTTCGAGATGCAGCGCGCGCTGAACAAGACCGTGATCATGGTCAGCCACGACATCGACGAAGCCATCAAGCTGGGTGACAAGATCGCGATCTTCCGCGCCGGCAAGCTGCTGCAGATCGATCACCCGGACACCCTGCTGGCCCACCCTGCCGACGAGTTCGTCAGCAACTTCGTGGGCCAGGACAGCACCCTCAAGCGCCTGTTGCTGGTGAAGGCCGAGGATGCGGCGGACAACGCACCGTCCGTCAGCCCGGAAACGCCGGTGGCAGATGCCCTGGAGCAGATGGACGAACTCGACCGTCGCTACGTGGTGGTCACCGATGCCGAGAACAAGGCACTGGGTTATGTGCGACGTCGCGACCTGCACCGTCAGACCGGCACCTGCGGCCAGTACCTGCGCGAGTTCAACGCCACGGCGGCGTACGACGAGCATTTGCGCATCCTGTTGTCGCGCATGTACGAGTTCAACCGCTCATGGTTGCCGGTGATGGATGCGGAGCGGGTGTTCCTCGGGGAAGTGACCCAGGAGTCGATTGCCGAGTACCTGAGTTCCGGTAAGTCCCGTGGGGGCAAGACCAGTATCGTGTCGCCTGCCGAGACAGCACTGGCCTGATATCCCCTTGTGGCGAGGGAGCTTGCTCCCTCGCCACAAAAGCGCTCCAAATTCCCCTCGAATAACACTCCTGGGGGAACATCAATCCGTCACACCGGTCGGTTACATAAGTAGCTGCACGCGGCCTCACGACGAACGCGTGCAAAAACGCGACATTTTTAGTTGATCTATAGCCCCTCACGTCCTAAAGTTCGCGCCGAACGTCCATGCTGGAAACGATCCATCCGGCTCAAGTACTGACGACGAGACAGCAAGGCCAAGGGAAGCAGTTGATCCCATGGCCTTTTTGCTTTCGGCGACATGCCTTGGGAAGTAGGCGAACCAAAGTGGGGATACGGAGGACGTTCATTTGCACCCATTGATCAATCTAGTTTGCCAGTAGGAGTTCCCAGCATGTCGATCCAGGTCGAAGACTATTTCGCGCGCGCCACTTTTGACAAAATGAAGGCGTTCGCCGATACCCAGGAAACCCCGTTCGTGGTGATCGACACCGCGATGATCAGCCAGGCCTACGATGACCTGCGCGCCGGTTTCGAATTCGCCAAGGTGTACTACGCCGTCAAGGCCAACCCGGCCGTCGAGATCATCGACCTGCTCAAGGATAAAGGCTCGAGCTTCGACATCGCGTCGATCTACGAGCTGGACAAGGTCATGGACCGCGGCGTCAGCCCCGACCGTATCAGCTACGGCAACACCATCAAGAAATCCAAGGACATCCGCTACTTCTACGAGAAGGGCGTGCGCCTGTTCTCCACCGACTCCGAAGCCGACCTGCGCAACATCGCCAAGGCCGCGCCGGGTTCGAAAGTGTACGTGCGTATCCTCACCGAAGGCTCGACCACGGCCGACTGGCCGCTGTCGCGCAAATTCGGCTGCCAGACCGACATGGCCATGGACCTGCTGATCCTGGCCCGCGACCTGGGCCTGGTGCCTTACGGCATCTCCTTCCACGTCGGCTCGCAACAGCGTGACATCAGCGTGTGGGACGCGGCGATCGCCAAGGTCAAAGTGATCTTCGAGCGCCTGAAGGAAGAAGACGGTATCCACCTGAAGCTGATCAACATGGGCGGTGGCTTCCCGGCCAACTACATCACCCGCACCAACAGCCTGGAAACCTACGCCGAGGAAATCATCCGCTTCCTCAAGGAAGATTTCGGTGACGACCTGCCGGAAATCATCCTGGAACCGGGCCGTTCGTTGATCGCCAACGCCGGCATTCTGGTGAGTGAAGTGGTATTGGTTGCGCGCAAATCCCGTACCGCCGTCGAGCGTTGGGTATACACCGACGTGGGCAAATTCTCCGGCCTGATCGAAACCATGGACGAAGCCATCAAGTTCCCGATCTGGACCGAGAAGAAAGGCGAGATGGAAGAAGTGGTCATCGCCGGCCCCACCTGCGACAGCGCCGACATCATGTACGAGAACTACAAGTACGGCCTGCCGCTGAACCTGGCGATTGGTGACCGGATGTACTGGTTGTCTACCGGTGCGTACACCACCAGCTACAGCGCGGTTGAATTCAATGGCTTCCCGCCGCTGAAATCGTTCTACCTGTAAGCCCCCCTTGTAGGAGCCGGCTTGCCGGCGATAGGGCCCTTGAGATCACATTGATCGTTCGGGCCTCATCGCCGGCAAGCCGGCTCCTACAGGTTTAATTGCGTAGCACGATCTTGATAGGCCTCGGCCATCGCCCGTATCTGCGGGTCGTTGGCGGCACACAACGCCTTGTGCGCCACACGCAAAAACTTCAAATTCCCGCCCGCCAGCGCCTTGCGCAGCCATTCCAGCGCCGCGTCGACCTGACCGCGATCCGCCAACACCGCCGCATAACTGAACTGCCCGCGAAAATCCCCGCCTTCTGCTGACCGGCGATACCACCCCACCGCCGCCTCCAGATCCCTTGGGCAGAACTGCCCTTCTTCCAGGTAACGCCCCAACAGGTTCATCGACTTGGCATGGCCCAGTTCCGCTGCCTGTCGATAACACGCCAGCGCCTGGGCTTGATCCTCGGCAACCCCGCGCCCGGTCGCCAGCAGGTTGGCGTAGTTGTACAAGCCCCAACCCAGCCCGGCCTCCGCCGCCAGCCGATATTCCCGGGCCGCCGCCACGGCATCCGCCTCGCAACCCCAGCCATGCTCCAGGCAGCGCCCGAGCATGTTGCGCGCCATCAAGTGCCCGCCTTGGGCCGCGATGCGGAACCAGCGCACCGCCAGCGCTTCATCGCGCTCGATGCCGCGCCCTTCCAGCAGGATTTGCCCAAGCAGCGCCTGGGCATCCACCACGCCCTCCTTCGCCGCGATCAGAATCGCCTGGGCGGCGCGCACCGGGGAATCGTCGAGCATGCTCTGCAATTGCTCGACGTTGAGCACTTCTTCTCGACGCAATAAAAAGCCCATGGTCAGACCTCAACCCAGCGGCGCAGCAGGTTGTGATAAGTGCCGGTGAGCTGGATCAGCGCCGGGTGGTCGGGCACGTCCCGGCTCAACTGCTGGATCGCACCGTCCATCTCGAACAGCAAGGTGCGCTGGCTGTCTTCGCGCACCAGGCTCTGGGTCCAGAAAAACGAGGCGTAGCGCGCGCCACGGGTCACGGCGTTGACCTTGTGCAGGCTGGAGCCGGGGTACAGCACCATGTCACCCGCCGGCAACTTGACCCGTTGCAAGCCGAAGGTGTCCTGGATTTCCAGCTCGCCGCCGTCGTAGTCGTCGGGGTCGCTGAAAAACACGGTGGAGGACAGGTCGGTGCGCACTCGCTCGTGGCTGCCCTTGGACTGGCGCACGGCGTTGTCGATATGGAAGTCGAAACTGCCGCCAGCGGTGTAACAGTTCACCAACGGCGGGATGACCTTGTGCGGCAACGCCGCTGACATAAAGAGCGGGCTTTTCCACAGGCGCTCAAGGATCGCCGCGCCGATTTCCTTCGCAAGCGGGTGGCCTTCCGGCAGTTGCAGGTTGTGTTTGGCCTTGGCCGACTGATGCCCGGCAGTGATTTTGCCGTCGGCCCATTCGGTGTGCGCCAGGGCTTCGCGGATGCGCAGCACTTCCTCGCGAGAGAACAGGCCGGGAATGTGCAGCAACATGAGGGCGTTACCTGAAAACAGTGAGGCGCCAATGGTAGTGATTCTTATTGACTGTGTACAACCCTACTCCGCCCAAAGGACGAACGAGAGAGTAAAAACCGTAAGCAAAAAGTGTAAAGAACGTAAATTCAGTGCGAATAGTAATGTATCGCAATTGATATAAAGTCTTGTTCTCCCTATATTCCGCGGCCTCACCTCCTTGGGGAAAGGACACTGTCATGCCGCGCACTTCTATAAAAACACCTGCCAGTTCACCGCGTTTGCTGGCCTCGGCCATCGGCGTTGCCATCAGTGCCAGTGCTGCCGCCCAAATGGCGCAAGCAGCTGAAGACACCGAGCAGAAAGGCGAGCGCAACAGCATTTCCCTGGGAGCCACCAGCATCACCGGCCAGGAACAGGACAGCACGTCCTACCAGGTCGAAAAAGCCTCCTCGCAGAAGTACACCGCACCGCTGGTAGATACCCCGCGCTCGGTCACAGTCGTGCCGCAACAAGTACTCAAGGACACCGCCGCCACCTCGTTGCAGGATGCCTTGCGCACCGTGCCGGGGATTACCTTCGGCGCCGGTGAAGGCGGCAACCCTCAGGGCGACCGTCCGTTCATTCGCGGTTTCGACGCCCAGGGCGACACCTACCTCGACGGCGTGCGCGACACCGGCGGCCAGAGCCGTGAGATCTTCGACATCGAATCCATCGAAGTCAGCAAAGGCCCCAACTCATCCTTCGGCGGTCGCGGTTCGGCCGGCGGCAGCCTCAACCTGGTGAGCAAGACGCCACAGGCGCGGGACTTCACCAACGGTGGTTTCACCTACGGCTCCGACCAGACCCGCCGCTACGTGCTCGACGTCAACCGCCAGTTCCTCGACAGCGCGGCATTCCGCCTGAACCTGATGAGCCACGAACAGAACGTCGCCGGGCGTGACGCCGTCAACTACGACCGTTGGGGCGTGGCGCCGTCGCTGACCTTCGGCCTGGGCACACCGACCCGCGTCAACGTCAGCTACTACCACATGGAAAGCAACGACCTGCCGGATTCGGGGATTCCGTATGGCTACAGCTCGCCGACCGCCGCTACCCACGGCCATGACAAACCCACCGATGGCGGCGACAGCAATAACTTCTACGGCCTGAAAGATCGCGACTTCCGCAAGACCCGCGCCGACATCAGTACGTTCTCCATCGAGCACGACCTGAACGAGAACATGACGCTGAAAAACACCCTGCGCCATGGCAACACCGGGCAGGATTACATCCTCACACAACCGGACGACAGCAAGCGCAACGTCAGCCAATTCGGCACCGTATGGCGCCGCGCCAACGCCCGCGTGTCCACCACCGAAACCACCACCAACCAGACCGACCTGTTTGGCAGCTTCCAGGCCCTGGGCTTCAAGCACTCTTACTCCACCGGCCTGGAATTCACCGGTGAAGAAACCCGTGTCAGCGGCTACAACTTCGGCACCTCCAACAACGCGCAAGTGTGCAACCCCGGCACCGCGCCCAGCTGTACTTCGTTGAGCAACCCAAACCCGAACGACCCGTGGAACAGCAGCATCACGCGTAACTACAACGGCACCAACACCAAGGCCACCAGCCGCGCGGCCTACGTGTTCGACACCATCGAACTTGACCCGCAATGGCTGCTGAACGTCGGCCTGCGCTACGACACCTTCGACACCGTGGCCAACACCAACGCGGTGCCGAGCGCTACCGTCAAGGCCCGCAGCAAGATCAAGAATGACAGCCAGTTCTTCAACTGGCAGGCCGGCCTCGTCTGGAAGCCAGCGGAAAACGGCAGCATCTACGCCTCCTACGCCACCTCGGCATCGCCTGCCGGCGGTCTGGTGGGTGAAGGCGCCGACGGCAACCCGCTGTCTGCCGGGGCCGCCACCAGCGACCTGCAACCGGAAGAAACCGTCAACTATGAGCTGGGCACCAAGTGGGACCTGTTCCATGATCGCCTGTCTCTGACCGCGGCGGTGTTCCGCACCGAGAAGAAAAACACGCGGATCCTGGTGGACGCGCTGACCTATGAAAACGGCGGCGAATCCCGCGTCGACGGCCTGGAGCTGTCCGCCAGCGGCAAGCTCACCGATCACTGGCAAGTGTTCGCCGGCTACAGCTACCTGAAAAGCGAACTGGTAGACCCGGGGTTGAACGGTCGTAACGGCGTCATCGGCAGCGGCTCCAGCAAGGGCAACCAAATGCCCAACACGCCGAAAAACAGCTTCAGCCTCTGGACCACTTATGACGTGACACCCAAGCTGACCATCGGCGGCGGCGCGTTCTATGTCGACGAAGTCTACGGCGATGCTGGCAACACCGTGTACGTGCCGTCCTACACCCGCTACGACGCCATGGCCAGCTACAAGCTGACCAAGAATGTCGACCTGCAACTGAACGTGCAGAACCTGACCGACAAGACCTATTACGACAAGGCGTTCGCAGCACACTTCGCCAACCAGGCGGCAGGCCGCACAGCCATGTTGACCACCAGTTTCCATTTCTAAACCGATACAAATCACCGCACAAAACCCCACGCATCGGATGCGTGGGGTTTTTGCGTGTAAAAAAGAATCTTTCTCGACAACTCGCGGCATAATGCGCGCCGTGAGACACCTAACCTGATGACGAGGCCGTACGACGTGTTGAAGAAAACCCTGTTCCAGTTGCATTGGTTCTTCGGCATTACCGCCGGGCTGGTGTTGGCCTTGATGGGGATCACCGGCGCGACGGTGTCGTTCCAGGACGAAATCATCGAGGCGCTGAACCCGACCATATTGACGGTTCAACAGCGCCCGGCCGGTGTACTGCCGCCCGCTGAACTGGTGCGCCTGTTGGAAGCCCGGGAAGGCAAAGTCGTGTCGATGCTCACGGTGCAACCCGACAGCACCAATGCCGCCAAGGCCTGGTTCACTCCACCGCCCGGTGAACGTCGCGGCCAGATGCGCTACTTCGACCCGTACACCGGCGACTACCTGGGCGACCCGGTCGGCCAGGACTTCTTCGGCTTCGTGCTGCAACTGCACCGCTTCCTCGCCATCGGCGACACTGGCCGGCAAATCACCGGCGCCTGCACTTTGATCCTGGTGTTCTTCTGCCTCTCGGGCCTGTACCTGCGCTGGCCGCGCCAGGTGGCAAGCTGGCGTGCGTGGTTGACCCTGGACTGGCGCAAAAAGGGCCGCAGCTTCAACTGGGACCTGCACTCGGTGTTCGGCACCTGGTGCCTGCTGTTCTATCTATTGGCGGCACTGACCGGGCTGTTCTGGTCCTACGAATGGTACAGCGACGGCATGACCAAGCTGCTGTCCGACGCTCCGCAAAACGAACGGGTACGCAAGCGCGGCCCGGCGCCGGAAGGCCCGACGCCCGTGGCCAATTACGACGCGATCTGGAGCAGCATCTACAGCAACGCCGGCCCCGGCTTGAGCGGCTACAACATCCGTATGCCAGCAGTGGCTGGCCAGCCCGCCACGGTCTACTACCTGCTGAAGACCTCGCCCCACGACCGCGCCCTGAACCAGATCAACCTCGACCCGGCCACCGGCGAGGTCAAGTCCCACGCCACCTACGCCGGCAAAAGCTTCAAGGCGCAGATTCTGACCAGCATCTATGCACTGCACACCGGCAGCTATTTCGGCCTGCCAGGGCGCATCATCCTGACCTTCACCGCGCTGCTCATGCCGCTGTTCTTTATCACCGGCTGGCTGCTGTACCTGGACCGTCGCCGCAAAAAACGCCAGGTGCGCGATGCACGCAAAGGCCTGGCCGATAACCACAGCGACGCACCAGCCTGGCTGATCGGTTTTGCCAGCCAGAGCGGCTTTGCCGAGCAACTGGCCTGGCAGACCGCCGGGCAATTGCAGGCCGCCGGCTTGCCGGTGAAGGTGCAATCGCTGGGCAGCGTCAGCGAAGAGGATTTGCGCCAATCGAGCAATGCATTGTTCGTGGTCAGCACCTTCGGCGACGGCGAAGCGCCGGACAGCGCCCGGGGTTTCGAGCGCAGCGTGCTCGGCCGGGACGTGTCCCTCAAGGGCTTGAACTACTCCGTACTGGCCTTGGGTGACCGCCAGTATCAACACTTCTGCGGCTTCGCCCGGCGCCTGCATTTCTGGCTGACCAACCAGGGCGGCAACCCACTGTTCGCCCCGGTGGAAGTCGACAGCGGCGACACCGATGCCCTGCTGCACTGGCAGCAACAACTGGGTCAACTGACTGGCCATGTACCGGCGACGGCATGGGCCACCGCGACTTATGAAAACTGGACGCTGAGCCAGCGCACGCTGCTCAATCCGGACAGCAGTGGCTCCGGCGTCTATCTGCTCGGCCTCACCCCACCCGCGCCCCGGGATTGGCTGGCGGGTGACCTGGTGGAAGTGCTGCCGCGCAATTGCCCGTGGGCCATCGAACACTTCCTGGAGGGTCTGGGCTTGGCCGGCAGTGAAGGCGTCGTGATCGACGGCCTGACCCACACCCTGGACCAGGCGCTGGCCAGCCGCCAACTGCCGGACAATCGCGCGCACCTGGTGGGCCTGCATGCCCAGGCGCTGGTCAATGCACTGGTGCCGTTGAGCATGCGCGAATACTCCATCGCCTCGATTGCCAGCGATGGCGTGCTGGAACTGATCGTGCGCCAGGAACGCCACCCCGACGGCAGCCTGGGCGTGGCTTCCGGCTGGCTGACCGAGCATACGCCGCAGGGTTCGAGCATCAGCCTGCGGCTGCGGCGCAACAGTGGGTTCCATTTGCCAACCGAACCGGTGCCGATGATTCTATTGGGCAACGGCACTGGCCTGGCCGGGTTGCGCAGCCTGCTCAAAGCTCGGATCGCCGACGGCCAGCAGCGCAACTGGTTGCTGTTTGGCGAACGCAATATCGCCCACGACTACCACTGCCAGGACGAGTTGCAAGGCTGGCTGGCCAGCGGTGACCTGGCGTTGCTGGACCTGGCGTTTTCCCGGGACCAGGCAGAGAAAATCTACGTTCAGGATCGCCTGCGAGAGTCGGCTGATGTGCTGCGTAAATGGGTGGCGGAAGGCGCCGCGATTTATGTCTGCGGCAGTTTGCAGGGGATGGCGGCGGGTGTGGAGCAGGTGCTGCACGATGTGCTGGGCAGTGAAGCCGTCGAGCGGTTGATCGAGCAGGGGCGCTATCGCCGGGATGTCTACTGATTTCCTCCAGACAATGAAGGTCAACTGTGGGAGCTGGCTTGCCTGCGATGGCGGTGTATCAGTTAAAAATTATTGACTGACACTCCGCCATCGCAGGCAAGCCAGCTCCTACATTTTTAACGGCATTCCAAATCAGGCGGGCTGCAGCTTCTGCTCGAACACCGACACGCCATCCAGGTCCCGCAAAATCACGGTCAACTCCGCCGTCTGCCCATCAATCTGCACCTCGCCAAAAAACTGGAAGCCGGCAAACGGCGAGCTGTTCTGCACCGTCGGTGCCTTCTCGAACACCACTTGCGGGCCAAACGTCTTATCCAGCGGATTAGGCCCGAAACTCCCGGCATTCAGCGGCCCGGCGACAAACTCCCAGAACGGCTCAAAGTCCTGGAACGCCGCCCGGTCCGGGTGGTAATGATGGGCCGCGCAGTAATGCACATCCGCCGTCAGCCACACGTGATTGCGCACCTGCTGCGCCCGCAAAAACCCGAGCAATTCGGCGATCTCCAATTCCCGTCCCTGGGCCGGGCCCGGGTCGCCGTTGGCGATGGCCTCCCAGCGCGGCACACCGGGGCTGACTTCACCGTCGGGCACACCGAGACCGATGGGCATGTCGGCGGCAATGACTTTCCACTGGGCCTGGGAGGCCTTCAATTCGCGCTTGAGCCAGTCCAGTTGCTCACGCCCAAGGAACGGTTTTTCACCGCCAAGATTGTCATCGTTGGGCCCGCGATAGCTGCGCATGTCCAGCACAAACACATCCAGCAACGGGCCATAGCTGAGCTTGCGATAGATGCGCCCGCCCTGGTCAGCGCTCTGCCGGCGCATCGGTGAATATTCCAGCCAGGCCTGGCGTGCGCGGCCCACCAGGGTGTTGATATCGCGAGTCTTGTAGCGCTCATCCAACTGCTTGCTCGGCGACCAGTTGTTGATCACTTCGTGGTCGTCCCACTGCCAGATCTGCGGCACTTCGGCGTTGAAGCGGCGCACGTTGTCGTCCATCAGGTTGTAGCGGTAGTTGCCACGGTATTCATTCAGGGTTTCGGCGACTTTGCTCTTGGCTTCGGTGGTGATGTTGCGCCAGAGGCGTCCGTCTTCGGTGGTCAGTTGCGCGGGCACCGGGCCGTCGGCGTAGATGGTGTCGCCGCTGTGGATAAAGAAGTCCGGCAGGCGCAGGCGCATGGCTTCGTAGATGCGCATGCCGCCGATGTCCGGGTTGATGCCGAAGCCTTGGCCAACGGTGTCGCCGCTCCATACGAAGCGGATGTCCCGGCGCTGTTGCGGCACGCTGCGCAGGTGGCCGAACCAGGGCTCGCTGGCCACGCCGGTCTGGGCGTCTTCGAAGTGCACACGGTAGAAAATCGCCTGGTCGACGGGCAGGCCGGTGAGTTCGACACGGGCGGTGAAGTCGGTGCGGCTGTCGGCCAGGGGCGAGACGAATTTGCGCGGGTTGCTGAACACGCTGCGGGTGTCCCACTCCACCACCATCCGTGCCGGGCGGTCGCTGCGGCTCCAGATCATCGCGCGGTCGCCCAGCAGGTCGCCGGACTGCACGCCGTCGGTGAGCTGCGGGCGGTCCTTGACCGAGGCGATCACCGCTGGCGCGAGGCCCGGCAGCAACAGGCCGGCGCCGACGGCTTGCATCACGCGGCGGCGGCCGAGATTGAAGTGGCTCATGCAGGTTCCCTCTCGAGCAGCAAAAGGGAAACTTAAGCATGGGGGCGTGAAGGGCGTGTGACACCCTCTCAGACACTGGAGATCAAATGTGGGAGCTGGCTTGCCTGCGATGGCGGACTGCCAGTTGACATCCCTGTTGCTGATGCACCGCTATCGCAGGCAAGCCAGCTCCCACATTGACCGAGTCAGACCTTGACGGGCGCGACCGTCAACTCGACCGCTTCGGGCCGCTTGATCAAGGCATACACCACCGCCGTCAACAAACTCCCCGCCACAATCGCAAACAGATACAGCAGCGCATGGTTGATTGCATTCGGGATCAGCATCACGAACAACCCGCCATGGGGCGCCATCAGCTTGCAGCCGAAATACATCGACAGCGCACCGGTCAATGCGCCGCCGGCGATGCTGGCCGGGATCACCCGCAGCGGGTCCTTGGCGGCAAACGGAATCGCGCCTTCGGAGATAAAGCACATGCCGAGGATCAGCGCCGCCTTGCCGGCCTCGCGTTCGGTCTGGGCGAACTTGCGTCGTGCCAGCAAGGTGGCGATGCCCATGCCAATCGGCGGCACCATGCCGGCGGCCATGGTCGCGGCCATCGGCGCGCCGCTCTGGGCCGCCAGCAGGCCGACGGAAAACGCATAGGCCGCCTTGTTGATCGGCCCACCCAGGTCGACGCACATCATGCCGCCCAGCAAGATGCCCAGCAGCACGGCGTTGGTGGTGCCCATGGTGCTGAGGAAATCCGTGAGGCCGGTGAGCATCTGCGCCACCGGCGGCCCCACCAGGTAAATCATCGCCAGGCCCGTGAACAGGCTCGCCAGCAACGGGATGATCAGGATCGGTTTGAGGGCTTCCAGGCTCTGTGGCAAGCGGATCGCGCGGCTGATGAATTTGACGCAGTAGCCAGCCAGGAAACCGGCGAAGATCCCGCCGATAAACCCCGCCCCCAAGGTGCTGGCCAGCAGGCCGCCGATCATCCCGGGCGCCAGGCCCGGACGGTCGGCAATCGAGTAGGCGATGTAGCCTGCCAACAGCGGCACCATCAGCATGAAGGCCTGGTCACCGACAGTTTTCAGCGCGGCGGCCAGGGTGCCTTTTTCTTCAAAGGCATGAATGCCGAACACGAACGACAGGGCGATCAGCAGACCGCCCGCCACTACCATCGGCAGCATGAACGACACGCCGGTAAGCAGGTGTTTGTAGACACCAGTCTTTTCCGGCTTGGCAGCGCCACCGCTGGCGGCGGACTCCTGCTTGGCTTCGGCCAGCGCCTTGTTGAGAGTCACCTCCGATTGCTTGAGCGCAATCCCGGTGCCACAGCGATAGATTTTCTTGCCGGCAAATCGCTCGGTGGCGACTTCGATATCCGCCGCCAGCAGCACCACGTCGGCGTCACGAATCGCCTCCGGGCTCAACGGCGTGCGGGCGCCCACCGAACCCTGGGTTTCCACCTGCAGGTCATACCCCAGGCGCTTGGCTGTTTGCTGCAACGCTTCGGCAGCCATGAAGGTGTGGGCGACGCCGGTCGGGCACGCGGTGATCGCAACGATACGCGGCGTGCTTTTAGCCGGAGCCGCTTCAGCCACCTGCACCTGGGCCTCTTCGGCCCCGCGACGCAACACCGCTTCCACATCCTGCAACGCCTGGGCCGGCGTGCTGCGGAATACGCGCTTGCCGACAAAACGCTGCATGTCCACCGGGGTGCTGGTGACCAGCAATACCCACTCAGCGGCCTCAAGGGTGGCCGCCGACAACTGGCGTTCCGGGTGTTGCACATCGACCACTTCGACGCTGGTGCTCCAGCCCTGGCGTTGCGCGGCGGCGTCCAGCAAGCGGGCGCACAGCACGCTGGTGACCATGCCATTCGGGCAGGCAGTAACAATGGCTAACTTCATGACCAACCCTCTTATTGTTCTGTCAGCGGGCGCACGTGGACGCCGCTCTGCAAAGACTCAAGCTGTGCGTCGTCGGTGATGCCGAAGCCGATCTGCGTGACCGCCATCGCGGCGATTGCGGTGGCGCGGCGCAAGGTGGTTTCGGGCACGTCGAAGGTCAGCAAACCGTGGAGCATCCCGGCCAGCAGCGAATCCCCGGCACCCACGGTGCTGGCGACGCGGACCTTGGGCGGCGTGGCGTGCAATGCCGTGCCGGGGCTATACCAGCTCACACCCGCAGCACCGTCGGAGACCACCACATGTTCCACACCCAGCTGGTGCAGCTCGCGGATTGCATCCGTGGAATGACCCAGGGCATCGGCCAGTTCTTCAGTGTTGGGTTTGATCAACCAGGGGCCGGCATTCAGCCCGGCGCGCAACGCTTCACCGCTGGTGTCCAGGGCGACTTTCAAACCAAGGTTTTTCAGTTGCTGCAGCAAGCCCTGGAACCACTGTGGGGTGATGCCACGAGGCAGGCTGCCGGCCACGACGACCGCATCGTATCCGGGTGCAATCCGCGCCAGTTGTTCAAGCAGCGCCTGTTGCGCCTGCTCACTGACTATCGGCCCGGGTGCGTTGACGTCCGTTACCCGCCCATCCTGCTCG
Organism: Pseudomonas sp. Z18(2022); assembly: GCF_036346535.1. Lineage (NCBI taxonomy): Bacteria > Pseudomonadati > Pseudomonadota > Gammaproteobacteria > Pseudomonadales > Pseudomonadaceae > Pseudomonas > Pseudomonas sp. Z18(2022). Next base: position 81,282 of record NZ_JAOTOA010000007.1, on the reverse strand, counting down.
GCGATCTTGATATTGCTGCGGGTTTCGCCCGGCACGCGAATAAACGCATCGGTAAAACCACGCCGCGCAATCAGCATCTCAAACGCTTGAGGATTGTCCTCCCCAAGAAAGCCGCCCACGGTCACCTGATGGCCAAGGTCCGCCAGCACCTGGGCCACGTTCACGCCCTTGCCGGCGGCGTGGGTGATCATCGCTTCGCTGCGGTTGACCTCACCCGGTTCCAGGCGGGCCAGGCGTACCGTGAGGTCCAACGCCGGGTTCAGCGTCAGGCTTAAAATCCTTGCCATTTACACGGCCTCCACAAGTGCACGCACTTCGGCGGGAGAACCCACCGCCAGGGCTTTTTGGGCCAGGCCTTGAGCCTCGACCAGACTGAATTCACGTACCCGCGCCTTGACCTCGGGGATGCTGCGCGCCGAGACGCTCAGCTCATCCACACCCAGGCCGATCAGCACCGGAACCGCCAGCGGGTCGGCCGCCAACTCGCCGCACACGCCCACCCATTTGCCATGGGCATGGGCGGCGCGCACGGTGATGTCGATCAATTGCAGCACCGCCGGGTGCAGGCCATCCGCCTGGGCCGACAGCGTCGGGTGGCCACGGTCGATGGCCAGGGTGTACTGGGTCAGGTCGTTGGTGCCGACGCTGAAAAAGTCCACTTCCTTGGCCAGCACCGGCGCCAGCAGCGCGGCCGACGGCACTTCGATCATGATCCCCAGTTGCAGGTCGGCCACCGGGATTTCCAGGCGCAGGCGCTCGGTCATCTCACGGGCCTGGCGCCACTCGTCAACGCTGCCGACCATGGGGAACATGATGCGCAGCGGACGGTTATCCGCCGAGCGCAGCAACGCGCGCAATTGCGCTTCCATGATCTGCGGGCGTTGCAGGGTCAGGCGAATGCCGCGCACGCCGAGGAAGGGGTTTTCTTCCTTGGCGATCGGCCAGTACGGCAGCGGTTTGTCGCCGCCCACATCGAGGGTGCGCACCACCAGCGGCCGACCGCCGAGGCCGTCGAGCACGCGGCGGTATTCGGCTTCCTGAGTGGCTTCGTCGGGCGCCTGTTTGTGGGCCATGAAAATCAGTTCGGTGCGCAGCAGGCCAATGCCTTCGGCGCCCTGCTCCACCGCGCTGGCAACCCCGGCGCTTTCGCCGATATTGGCGAATACTTCAACGGCGTGGCCGTCGCGGGTCAGGGCCGGCTCATGGCGTTGCGCGGCAGCGGCTTGCAGGCGTTGTTCGCGGGTGTCGCGCTCGACGGTGGCACGCTGCAAGGTGGCGGCGTCGGCGTCGACATGCAGGCGACCGCGCTGGCCATCAAGCAACAACGGCGTGCCGGACGCCAGCAGCAACACGGCAGCGCCTGCGCCCACCAGCGCCGGAATGCCCAGGGCACGGGCGACGATGGCGCTGTGGGCGGTGGCGCCGCCACGGGCAGTGAGGATGCCGGCGACACGCACCGGATCCAGGCGTGCCACGTCCGAGGGGCCGACTTCGTCCATCACCAGGATGTAGGGTTCGTCGGGCTCCTGAGCAGTTTCGACGCCACACAGTTGCGCCAGCACGCGGCGGCCAATGTCACGCAGATCGGCGGCGCGCTCAGCGAGCAAGGCGTCCTGCAGCGATTCCTGCTGTTTGGCGGCGGCTTCGATCACGCTCATCCAGGCCGCTTCGGCGCTTTCGCCCTGCTTGAGGCGCGTCTCGACTTCGTCGGTCAGTTCCGGGTCGTCGAGCATCTCTTGATGGGTGATGAAGATCTCGCGAATGGCCTTGGACTTACTGCGTTCGATCAGGCCCTGGATATCCTGGCGCACATCGGTCAACGCGGCGTGCAGGCGTTGGCGCTCGATCACCGGCGACTCGCCGCGCAGCTTGTACTCGAAGGGTTGCAGCACCTGGATATGTGCCGGGCCAATCGCGATGCCGGGAGCGGCGGCGATGGCCTGGATCAGGCTGCCGGATGCTGGCGCGCTGAGCACCGGTTCGATGTCGACCACAGCCTGTTGAACGCTGACCGCCGGCAGCGGCTCGACTTCTTCGCCAAGGCCTTCTTCCACCGCCGCCAACAAGGCCGGCAAGGCGTCACCGGCAATGCCCGGTTCAGCGACAAACTCCAGCACCTGACCACGACGCGCGCCGAGGCTCAGCAACTTGCTCAGGCTTTTTACCGACACGGCGCTGACGTCGCCATCCACGATGCGCACACGGATTTCACCGTCAAAACTTTTTGCCAACTGCGCGAGGATCTTCGCCGGGCGCGCATGCAAGCCGTGGGCGTTGGCCAGGGCGATGCGCACGCTTGGCCAGTCGGCAGGCAACTCACCGCCGAGCACTTCCAGCACGGCGCGGCTGCTGGTGGCGCGGCCGAGTTCCTGGCCGCGACCTTCGATCAGCAAGGCACACAGGCGTTCGAGCAGGGTTTGGTGGGCCTCGCCCAGGCTGGCCAGGCAGAACAGGCCACTCAAGGGCTGGCCCAGGTAGCGCATGGGTTTGTCCGGAGTGACAAAGGCCAGGCCCGGACGTTTGACCGTCTGCTCGCTGTGCAGCCACCACAGGCCATCGCCCAGGGGCAGCGCGTCGACTTGCTGCAGCACGGCGGCAAAACCATTGCTCACGCAATCGGCCTGGCGCAACAGGCGCGCGCCTCTCCAGACAAGCTCTTCGAAATCGTCAGCCGACACGCCCAGGCCGATCATCTGTGCATCCAGCGCCAACTCCTGCGGCGCACCTTGCAGCAGCTTCAGCAAGGCTTCGGCGGAGCCGGCGCGACGCAGGGCCTGGCCCAGGTCGGTCTCGCCGAGGGCGCGGGTCAGCAGTTGCAGCAGGCGCAGGTGTTCGTCGGATTTGGCGGCAATGCCGATCGCCAGGTAGACGATCTGGCCATCGCCCCAATCCACACCGTCGGGAAACTGCAGCAGGCGCACGCCGGTGGCGAACACTTGGTCGCGGGTCTCCGGGGTGCCGTGGGGGATGGCGATGCCTTGGCCGAGAAAGGTCGAGCCCTGGGCTTCACGCGCTTGCAAGCCACTGAGGTATCCCTCGGCGACCAGGCCATCGGCCACCAGTTTTTCAGCGAGCAGTTGCAAGGCAGCAGACTTATCCACAGCCGTCTGGCCCATGGAAATCTGCTCGTGGGTGAGCTCAAGCATGCCGTTCTCCTAGTTAGTGCGGCGGGCGCACTAGGTATTATTTTGAATAAATCAGTGCAAAAGCGTTCGAATAAAATTGACTGAGTGGTCAGTTGGCAGGACCACGTTCGTCGCGATAATCGTAAAAATACGCTTGCTGAAACGTTTAATCTAGAATTTATGGCAGATTACGCGTTAATTAAGCATGATTGAAGAGCCACTCGGCTGTTGAGTTGCGACAATGGTCGCCTGCAGTAATCGGTTACGATTGGACAAAGTGTCGGGGCAAGCTCTAAAAAACAAGGAAATCCCGGTTTGAAACTCAGTGATATCGCGCGCATTGCCGGTGTGTCCGTGACCACCGCCAGCTACGTCATCAATGGCAAGGCCGAACAGCAACGGATCAGCAGCGCAACCGTCGAACGGGTGCGCGCCGTGGTTGAAGAACATGGCTTTACGCCCAACCCCCAGGCCGCCGGGCTGCGCAGCCGGCACACCCGTACCCTGGGCTTTATCCTGCCGGACCTGGAAAACCCCAGTTACGCCCGGATCGCCAAGCTTCTGGAACAAGGCGCGCGGGCCCGTGGCTATCAACTGCTGATCGCCAGCTCCGACGACGACGCCAACAGTGAACGGCAATTGCTGCAGTTGTTCCGCGCCCGCCGGTGCGATGCGCTGTTTGTTGCCAGCTGCCTGCCGGCCAGCGACGACAGCTACCGTGAACTGCAAGCCAAGGGGCTGCCGGTGATCGCCATCGACCGGGTCATGGAGTCTACGCAGTTCTGCTCGGTGGTCAGTGATGATCGCCAGGCCTGCCAGCAATTGACCAGCAGCCTGCTGCAACCGCTGCCCAAGCAGATCGTGTTGATCGGCGCCCGGCCCGAGCTGAGCATCAGCCAGGAACGTACCGCCGGCTTCAAGGAAGCGCTGAAAGACTTCAGCGGTGAAGTGCTGATCGAACAGGGCGAGGCCTTCAGTCGCGACTGTGGCCGACAGCTGATGGAGCAATTGCTGCAAAGCCTGGGGCATTTGCCTGACGCGCTGGTGACGACGTCCTACGTGCTGCTGCAAGGCGTGTTTGATGCGCTGCATGATTTCCCGCTCAAATCCCGCCCCCTGCGCCTCGGCACCTTTGGCGACACACAGTTGCTGGACTTCCTGCCGCTGCCAGTGAACGCCATGGCCCAGCAGCATCAATTGATCGCCGACACCGCGCTGCGCCTGGCGCTGGCGGCCATTGAAGAACAGCACTACGCGCCGGGCGTGCATGCCATCGGCCGTACCTTCAAGCAGCGGATTCACGCGGAGTAAACGGTGTGGAGCTGATCGACAGCCACACCCATCTGGACTTTCCGGACTTCGATGCCGACCGCAGTGAAGTCCTGACGCGCAGCCGCGAGTCGGGTGTGCGCCGGATGGTGGTGCTGGGGGTCTATCAGCAGAATTGGCAACGGCTGTGGGACCTGGTGCAAACGGACGCGGATCTATTCGCCGCTTTCGGCCTGCATCCGGTGTATCTCGACGACCATCGCCCCGCCGACCTGACGGAGCTGGGCGACTGGCTGACCCGCTTGAGCGGCCACCGGCAACTGTGTGCGGTGGGGGAAATCGGCCTGGATTACTTCCTCGAACAACTGGATCGCGAACGCCAGCAGGCCCTGTTTGAAGCCCAACTGAAGTTGGCCGTGGATTTCCAGCTCCCGGCGCTGCTGCACGTGCGCCGCAGCCACGCCGCCGTGATCGCCACCCTCAAGCGCATTCGCCTGCCACGGGGCGGCATCATTCACGCATTTGCCGGCAGCCAGGAAGAGGCTCGCGAGTACATCAAGCTCGGTTTCAAACTGGGCCTGGGCGGCGCGGCGACATGGCCCCAAGCCCTGCGGATGCACAAGGTGATCGCCCGCCTGCCACTGGAAACCGTAGTGCTGGAAACCGACTCGCCGGACATGGCGCCCGTGATGTACCCCGGCCAGCGCAACAGCCCCGAACACCTGCCCGACATCTGCACCGCTCTGGCGGAGCGCATGGGCATCAGTCCTTCAGCATTGGCGCAAGCGAGCACCCGCAATGCCTGCGAGCTATTCAACTGGTAAGGGTTTTACCTCACGCAGTGTCAGGGTCATTCGCTGGCGATGACGGGCATAGCGCAAGGTGATGAAGTAGATCAGCACAGCCACCAGTGAGATGTTTAGCTGCCCGATCACGCTGATCAGCCCTATCCACTCCGCCACCAGTGCCACCAGCAGCGCCGCGCTGGTGAGTACGATCATGCTCGGGCGCAGCAGGCCTAGGTTCTCCAGGGACTTGAACTGCTTCAACTGCTTGGGGCAACTCGGTTCCACGCCTTTGTGGCAATACGGGCACTCAAAGGGTTCGTTGATGGCAATGGCATTGAGCTGCCAGGGCTTGAGCTCAAAGGACACATCGCAAAGGACGCAATGCCCTCTGACGCCGACAATGGCAGCGGTCATAAGCGAACCTCCGAGAAATATGTGGCACAAATTTTGGTCTATTTTGGCAGCGGAAAAAGGTCAGCACCAAAAATAAGACAAATGCCACGCCACCCTCGAAGTAATCCTACAGCCAAACCTCACACCCGAAAGGCACCGATCAACTGCTTCAGCTCGATCACCTGCAAGGACAACTGCCGGCTGGCCTCTTCGGTCTGGTGCGCGCCGTGCGCCGCGTGTTCACCGGCACGGTTGATTTCAACGATGTTCTGATCGATATCGTGGGCCACGGCGGTCTGCTGCTCAACGGCAGCGGCAATCTGCTGGTTCTGGTCGACGATCATGCCCACGGCGCCGAGGATATTTTCCAGAGCCTGCTGGACTTTTTCCGACTGGCCCACGGTGCCATTGGCCATCTCGTGGCTGGTGCCCATGGCCTTCACTGCCGCGCCGACACCGCTGTGGAGCTTGGCGATCATCTGCTCGATTTCCTCGGTGGAGTGTTGGGTGCGCCGGGCCAGGGTGCGCACCTCATCGGCCACCACGGCAAAACCGCGCCCTTGCTCACCGGCGCGCGCGGCCTCGATGGCGGCATTCAGCGCCAGCAGATTGGTTTGTTCGGCAATGCTCTTGATCACTTCCAGTACGCGGCTGATGGACTGGCTGTCGATGGCCAACTGGTTGATCACCCGCACCGATTGATCGATCTCCGAGGCCAACGCCGCGATGCTGCCTTGCTGGGACTGCACCAGGCCACGACCGCTGACGGTTTCATCGTTGACGCTGTGGGCGCTGCTGACCGCCGCTGCCGCGCTGCGGGCCACTTCCTGGGCAGTGGATGACATCTGGTTCATGGCGGTGGCCACTTGCTCGATCTGGCTGCGCTGGCCGGACACGGCCTGGTTGCTGCTGGCCGAAACCGACTCCACTTGCCCAGCCTGGTGTTCGACCTGGTTGACGGTGTGCCCTACCCGCTCGATCAAGTCATGGATCTTGGCCACAGTGCCGTTGAACACCTGGCCCAAGTCCCCCAGTTCGTCACGGCTGTGGGCCACGAAGGTGACGGTCATGTCGCCCGCCGCCACCTTGTCCATCATCGCCCCGAGGCGGCGCAGGGTGGTGCGGGTGGAGGCGTAGAACCCGGCGTACAGGTAGAAGATCAGCAAAAACACCGACGACAGGGCTGCCACCAACCCGATCATGTGTGTGCGGTTTTCCGACAGGCGCTGCTCCAGTTGCTGCTCGAGGAACGCCAGGGTGGCTTCGTCCAACTGATAGGTCTTGGCCATCAATGTGCTGACTTCGTCGTAAAACCCTTGCCACGGGGCGTCCAGGGTTTCGGCCATGACGACCTGTTCTTCGAACAACTCACTGCCTTGCTTGAGGCTGGCTTTGCTCGCGTCCGCCAGGCTTGCCAGGGCAGCGTGAGCGGGTTTGCTGGCGCCGAGGGCGTCTTGCAGTTTCAGGCCATATTCGGCCTGGAGTTTTTCCAGTTGCTGCAGCAATTCATCAAAGCGGGTACTGGAAGATGAGTTGAGAAAGCCCTGGCCCAGCGAATAAGCCCCCATCGCCCGGCCTTCGCCCAGGGTCTGGGTGACGAGCGGAGTGACGCTGGTGATCAGTTCGCTGAGTTGGCGCAGGTCACCTTGGCGGTCACGGCTCAAGCCCGACTGGCTGGCAATGATCTGGCTGAGCATTTGCGCCTTGTTGAGGAGTTTGCCGATCAGCGCGCTTTTGCTGAGCAGCGAGGTTTCCTGTTGCTGGGCCTTGAACGCAGCGATCATTTCATCGCGTTTGCCTTCGAAGGCGGCGGCTTGTTCGGGGTCGGCGGACAGCGCCTGGAAGCTTTGCAGGCGCTGCAACAGGCTCTGTTCAAGGGCGACGATCTTGCCTTCGATATCACCGGCCTTGCCCGACTGGCCAAGAGTTGCGTTGATCTGCACCTGGTTGTTCAAGGTTTCCAGGTCGCGACGCAGGGCCAAGCTGCTGCCCAGCAGGTCGAGGCTTTGCAGCTCGATGCGGGTGCCCTGGAATTCACGCCAGGAATCGCGCACCAGGTAGTAGTTGGTAGCCAGCATGGGCAACAGGAACAGCACGCTGATCAGGCTGAACTTCATGCCGAAGGTCAGGCGGTTCATGAACGCGACGGCGGGATAGAGCAAGCTCTTCACAGGTGAACTCCCTTTTCTTTTATTTTTATTGAGGGCGCAGGGCGGCGGCAGATAGCCACTATTTGGCGCTCTGTCTGTATAGCTCAATTCGAAAAGGAGGTTTGTAACTTAAGGTTAAAGAGGTAGGAGCGAGCTTGCTCGCGAAGAACGTCAACGATAACGCGCGCTATCTGGATGCACGCGGTGTCCTTGCGTTTTTCGCGAGCAAGCTCGCTCCTACAGGGGTGGATCAGGGCAGCACGGTCCAGATGGCGAAGCCGGCGTACCACAGCACGGCGGCGCGCAGCAGCAGTTCCCAGATTCGGTCGAGGCTGTTGATGCCCTCGGCGCCCACCACCGGTGGCGGGATTTCAGCGGCCACCAGGCCGACCTTGTCCACCAGTTGCGCCGCCGTGATGTCCCAGCTCAGCAGCTCATGCAGCATCACCCGGCCGACCGCCACAAAGTTGCCCACCAGGGCGAAACTTGCCGCCAGCAGGCGTACCGGCAACCAGTCGAAGGCATGGCGCAATTGCCCGGCACGTTCGGCCACCAGCGGGTTCTGGCTGTTTTCGGTGGCCAGCGCCAGCAGCCGGTAGGCCAGGGCCGCAACCGGTCCGAGGAGGAAGTACCAGAAAATCACCGCAAAGAAGCTTTGGTAGGCCTGCCACAACAGATGGCCCTGGACCCGTTCCAGCAACTGCTCGCCACTGTCGGCGCTGATGCTCAAGTCGCGCTCGGCCACATGCTCGGCGGCTTGCAGGTCACCCCGGCGCCAGGCATCCCGAAACGGTCCCAGCCCGGCCAATAGATCGCCACGGCCCAGGCTGTAGATCACCACCAGCAAATGCACCGGCAGCGCCAACAGGCCATAGGCAACGGGCTCCAGCACCAGCAACAACAGCGCGAGCAAGGCCACCGGCAGCAGCACCAGCAGCGCAAGGATCAGCCATGGCTGTTTGCCCAGGCTGGCGCTCGATTCCAGCTTGGCCAGCTCACGCAGCCAACCGCCATCACGTTGTATACGCTGGCGCAGGGCCGAGAACTTCTCGATCCATACGGCCAGCACCAACACCAGAAAACTCATTGTGCGTGTCCTCCATCCTGCAAGGCGCTGCGAAAGCGCGCCCAATCAAAAGCGGGTCCGGGATCGGTCTTGCGTCCCGGGGCGATATCGCTATGGCCACAAATGCGCTGGCGGGTAATGCCCGGGTACGCCGCCAGCAACTGGCGCGTCAGGGTAATCAGGGATTGATACTGGGCATCGGTGAAAGGCAGGTCGTCCGTGCCTTCCAGCTCGATCCCCAAGGAAAAGTCGTTACAGGTCTCGCGACCTTCAAAGCTGGATATACCGGCATGCCAGGCCCGGTCCCGACACGAGACAAACTGCGTCACCGCACCCTCACGCTCAATCAGAAAATGCGCAGAAACCCGTAGGTCGGCAATGCCTTCAAAGTAGGGATGTTCCGTGACATCCAGACGATTCTGGAAAAACTCGTGCACCTTGCCGGTGGCGAATTGCGCAGGCGGCAGGCTGATGTTGTGCACCACCAACAGGGAAATCTCGCCACCGGGGCGCTCGTTGAAGTTGGGCGAGGGGCAATGACGAATGCCCTGGCACCAACCGCTGGCGGGGTCCAACTGCATACAGGTTCCTTGAACGAGGCTGGGGTGACTCAGTATGCCGCGTTCCGCTGTCTGGTTGCGATCACTTGGCGCGATGAAGTTGACGCAGGTTGCCAATCACCGAGGCCAGGGCACGGTCAAACAGCAGCGCATCGTCCAGGGTTCGCACCGCGCCGCGCTTGAACTCCAAAGCCAGTTCAACCGGGCTTCTTTCCAGAACCTTGAGGCCGGTTCGATTGACGAAAATACAGGTATTGCCCGGCGCAATAATCGCCGTCAGCTTGCAACGCAGGGTGTTTTCAGCGTCTTCCTGGAACTCGACCCAGCAACCGACCCGCAACTGGCGAGCCTTGAGCAGGTCGGGATCATCTTCCGGCAGGCTCACCGCAATGGCCGGTGCAGCCGGATGGAGGACGAATGCCTCGCGCACCTCGATCGGCGACAGCGAAGGTTGTTCGCCGGCATCGCCCCGGAACGATTGAACATGCAGGGTTTGCAACTGGGTGAAAAAATCCCGGGTGATGAAGGGATCAAATGCCGCGCCGCTCAACCCATCCCGCAAGGCCTTGAGCAAGCCCGGTAACTGCTCCAGCAAGTGCCGGCCGGCTTCGGTGTCTTCGTTCAGGCCCACACTCCAGATCAACTCGTCCATGGTGCGCAGCCCGGCTGCCCATTGCGGCGAGTCATCGCCATGTTTCAGGCACGCCAGCAACAGCACCTGGCTCCAGGCTTGCTGCAGGAACTGCACGACGAACGCGGGCAGCATTTTGCCCAGCAACCGCCGATTGAGGGCCTCGGCCACCCGCTGACGGGCGATTTCGGTACGGGCGCGCCCCTCTTCCGCATCGCGGGTGCGTTGTTCCAGCAATTCGCTGCGGCGTCGCTCGTCATGGCTGAACGCGGTGAACTCCGCCAACAGCTGGGAGAAAATCGCCGGGTCATCCACAAAGTCGTTCAACAACCGCTGCACCACCTGCTCGATGTGCAGGTACAGGCTGTCACGCTGATAGTCGTCGCGTCGGCTCCAGCCCATGGCGGCCGCGGCGATTTCATTGAGCAGGCGCCGCGCCGGATGATTGGCGCGGCTGAAAAAGCTCTTGTCCAGCACCGCCACCTTCAGCATCGGAATCTGCAGGCGGGCAATCAACGCCTTGAGGGACTCGGGCACCGTGCCGTCGTTGAGGATGAACTCGAAGAGCATGGCGATCAGGTTGATCACATCCTCGTCCGCATCCTCCACCACCCGCGACTTGCCGCTCTTGACGCTGACTCGGGTCAGCAGCTGTTCAAGCTGGTTGCGCAGGTCGAAATCATCCTCGACCTCGGGCGCGGGCACGTATTGCTGCAAATGGGAGAGCAGGCGCAGCAGGTCGCGGGTGGAAATCGGCTGGGTCTCGGCACTGGCCTCGAGGGTGGGTGCCACACTGCCGCGCACGGCAGACAACAACTCCTGCAGCGCCGCGAAGACTTCCTGCCCACTGTCGTCGGCGGAGTGTTCGGCAACGGGGGGCGCGTCTTCGGGCAACTCAGCGGTGGCGACGGCACGCCGCGATGGCACGGCCTTGAGTTCGGGCAAGACGCCGGTGGCGATCAACAACTGATTGGCTTCGCCGTACAGCAGGTCGGCATCACTGAGGACGTATTTTTCAAACAGCTTGAGAATGATCAGCTTGACCCGGATTTCCACGCCAAGGCTGCGTCCCGCTTGCAGGAAGAACGCGCACAGCATCGCCGGGCCAAGGGGGTTGTCCCGATCGTCCAGCGGGTTGTCGAGCAGCGCGCTCAACCGGGCCGTCAACTGCCCAAGGGCCAGGCCATCACGGCGCAGCACCTTGCCCAGCATGGCCTCAAGGGCGACGGCTTTTTCCAGCTCATCGCCGGAAACACCAGGCACCGCGGTGTAGGACACCACCGGAATCAGTTGCAGGTCGCCGCGCTCCACAGTGCCAAGGTTGGCAAACGCCTCGTAGAGCTGCTCCATGAAGCCACGCTCGAAATTCTTGCGCTTGAGGCGCAAGTCGCGCATGGCTTCAAAGAAAATACCGTGGTCGACATTGCTGCGGGTCTTGTCGGCCATTTCGAACAAGGTGTCGTCGGCGTTATCAAACAGTTCCTGCAATCCCTGCCTGAGTTGCTGCGCCGCCTTGTCACGGACCTGAAGCAACACCACCGGCAGGCGGGCAAGCGGCGATGGCGTTGCCCGTGCCTTATTGATCGGCACCACCTTCCCGTCATTGTGCATCCTGGCCTCCTGAAACGGCGGTATTCGATTGTGTGAAAGATCGGTGCAGTCACGGAGCAAACACCCCGGAACACTGCGAAAATCGGGCTATCACTGCGACGTCAAAGCTATGACGCCAATTGCAAGGCGCGAGATTATCTTGCAAATGGGGGTTGTTGCGCCAGCAAACTCTGTGATGGCCGTGTAAATGAGCACCGCAAGCCGCGTCAGTGGTACTTGCTTGCCTTGGGTTCAGGCCCGCCCTGCCCCTATAATCCAGGCACTTTGTTTGTGGAGCCTGTTATGCCCAATCTTCGTCTAGCCGACCTGACCGCCGAAATCGAAGCCAACGTGCGTCGCGCACTGCTGGAAGACATCGGCAGTGGGGATATCACCGCACAACTGATCCCGGCCGAACGCCTGGCCAAGGCCACGATCATTACGCGCGATGCCGCCGTTATCAGCGGCACGGCCTGGGTGGATGCGGTGTTTCGCCAGCTGGACCCGCGCGTTGCGGTGCATTGGCAGGTGCGCGACGGTGAGCGCGTCAGCCCGAACCAGGCGCTGTTTCACCTGGAAGGCCCGGCCCGTTCGCTGCTCAGTGGCGAGCGTTGTGCGCTGAATTTCCTGCAACTGCTGTCAGGCGTTGCCACCCGCGCCCAATATTTGGCGGACTTTGTCGCGTCTACCCAAGTCAAGCTGCTGGACACCCGCAAGACCCTGCCCGGCCTGCGCCTGGCGCAGAAGTACGCGGTGACCTGCGGCGGTTGCCATAACCATCGCATCGGCCTGTATGACGCGTTCCTGATCAAGGAAAACCACATCGCGGCCTGCGGTGGCATTGCCCAGGCCATCAGCGCCGCCCACAAGATCGCCCCGGGCAAGCCGGTGGAAATCGAAGTGGAAAGCCTGGAGGAACTGCGCGAAGCATTGGCGGCGGGCGCCGACATCATCATGCTCGATGAGCTGAGCCTGGATGACATGCGCGAAGCGGTGCGCCTGAACGGCGGCAAGGCCAAGCTGGAGGCCAGCGGCGGAATTAACGAAAGCACCTTGCTGCCCATCGCTGAAACCGGCGTGGACTACATCTCCATCGGAGCGATGACCAAGGATGTGAAGGCGGTGGATTTGTCGATGCGGTTGAGTCTCTGAAACGCCTTTAAATGTAAGCGCATGCTTTTGTGGCGAGGGAGCTTGCTCCCGCTGGGTTGCGAAGCGACCCCAAAAACCTTGGGAGCGCTGCGCACTCCAGCGGGAGCAAGCTCCCTCGCCACATTAAACTTGTGTCAGATCGCGAGATTATTCATCCCGCAATACTCGTTCCAGTCGACACCCAGCACCTCGGCAGCCTCCTTGTGCAACGCCAGGCGCGCCGCCTCGAACGCTTCGGGGGTGGAGGTGTACTTCAGGGTCAATTCCCATGGCTGCAGGCCCTGAGCCTCGGCCTCATCCTCAAATGCCCATTGGATCTGGTCCCTTTGATCATCGGCGCTCAGGTCCTTGATCTCATCCAGCAGTTCCGGCGACTCCGCCACGTACTTTTTGAGGGCTGCTTCGTGCCGCGCTTCCTGGGTCATTTCTTGTGTGGTCATGTCGTTCTCTTAGATCGAGGAATGGGGATGCATCTGGGTCATCAAGGTCGCGCAGATACAAAAGAACAGGCATGAATACCGGTTCGTCTGGCCTTCAGAACCATTCTGGGATCATCTGAAAACTGTGTTGCCTTTTTGCCCGAGACAGGAATCGAACCTGCGACCTTCGCGTTACGAGTGCGCTGCTCTACCGACTGAGCTACACGGGCGGTGGGCTAAAGCTAGCACTGCCTTGGACGTCCGGCAACTCACTGCTTTTCGAGGGCAATCACGCCCTGCACCCAAAAGCGTGGCTGCAGATGACCGTCACTCAGTTTCATATAGTGCTCGCTACGTTGCGTGAGGTGGGGCACGTCACGAGTCGCGACGAACACCAGCAAGCCGATGGCCACGACACTCGCCGCCAGCCAGGTCCTGTAAAACATCGGCGCCGGCACGACCGGTGGAGTTCGCCACACATGCAATGCCATCAACCAGCCCACCACCAACGCCAGCCAGAGTTGCGAAACGGGCATCACAATCACGCCGTCCACCATGGACTGGGTCAAAGCCCCCACCAGTGCGCCAAACAGACACAGGCGCAGCAGATCCACGGGCGCCAACGACAACGCACGCTCACGCAACACACCCACCGTTGCCCAACTCGCCCGCGCAACCAACACGATCACACACAGGGCCGACGGTACGCCCCATTCGCTGGCCCACTGCAGGATCGCCTGGTGAGGATGCGCGGCAATGTCGTTGGCGATGTCGGCGAAATGCATCGGCCCGAAGCCCAGCCAAGGCCGCTCAACGATCATGCTCCAGGCCTGCCACCAGATGGGCCCACGCCCCGACAAACTGGTCGTCAGGCGGTCTGCGGCAGCATTGGAAACTTCAATCCCCAGGTAGCCGGCCAGCACACTGAACACCCACCAATACAGCAATAACCCGCAGGCCAGCGCCGCCAACTGCCAGGCCAGCCAGCGCCGCCCCGACGGCCCAAAAAACACCAGCATGGAGCCGGCGACACCCATACCTAGCCACGTGCCACGGGTGCCGCCAGCTATCGCGATCAGCCACCAGGCACAGAGCAGCGCAAACACCATTGCCCGCGCTGTACGCGAGGTAGTTGAAAGCAGCAAGGGAAGTGCCAGCAGCGGCAGGGTGAAGGTCTGGAATTGCCCATAAAAGCGCTTGTTGGAAAACCCCGAAAGCAGCAGATCCGGGTCCAATATCGCTGCACCGCTGGAAAACGCGAGGATGCCAGCATGCAGATACTGAATACTTTTGATCAGGCACAGCAACAATACGAACAGGATCAACACGCGATCCAGGGACTCATCCCCCTTGCGCCTGACCCGGCTGAAAGTAACGGCAATGGCGCAACAACTGATTGCCAGCGCCAGCTCGGTGAAGGCCCAGACCGGCTGATGGGCCAATACGGCAGAAGCCAGGCCCATCACCCCAATCAGTAACACTCCGACGGCTGTCGGCCTATCGACGCATCGGTCTGCCCGCGGCGAGCACAGCCCATACACCACGGCACACACCGCCACCGATATCTGCACCACACGTTGCCAGTCGTGACTGCTGAAAGGCGCGCAAATAGCCAGGGTCAGCAAACACATCACCACGACGAGGAATGTGCTCCCCCGCTGCTGGACAGACAACGTCATCGGCAACCTCTACTTCCTTGTGGCGGATGTGGAGCGGTTTACGCAAGCGCTCTCCATTGTTGGCTAAACAGTAGACGACCTTGCGATCATGCGCCGCCGGAGGCACACCCTTTGGCAGCGTATTGATCTTCTGCCGTGGTAGCGCACTTCCAGCCGGTTGTGGCGCTGCGGGTCAAGGTGATGCTCTTGCCCAGGACCGGTGCGGGCGCATCGAGGATTTCGCAGGCAATGGTGCCGGCACCGGTGGCGACATCGCCGGTCACGTCAATCTTGCAGTTGGCGGTGGGGCTGGTCCCGCCAATCAACGCCAGGGTCGGCGGCGTACCTTGGTTCAGCGTGTCTTCAAAGCCCGCCTTCAACGCGGAGATTTCAGCCAGCCCGGCAGTGAACTTGGCCTTGGCCTGGTGCTTGGTGTACATGGGCAGGCCGATGGTGGCCAAAATGCCGATGATCGCCACGACGATCAACAATTCGATCAAGGTAAAGCCTTTCTGACGCATCACATTCACTCTCCAGAATAAAACCTGTCGCAAGGCGCATCCTGCACCCCGTCTCGGTAACCGCGCCAGTGTACTCATCCCCGCGCAGCCAATCCTGTACAAGACGCACAAACTGACATTTTTTCGCTCAAGACGCCCAGGCCCCAATCCGTCACCTGACTAAGCTATAAAACTTCCACTGTCGGCGTGCGGAACTGCGAAATGAATGATGTTTCAGCGATCTATGCCTGGGAAGGCGTCAACCGCAAAGGGCACAAAGTATCTGGAGAAACCAGTGGCCATAATCCTGCATTGATCAAGGCCCTGTTACGCCAGCAAGGGATCAGCCCCGGGCGGGTGCGGAAAAAATTCAGGGGTTGGCCGAGCCTAGCAGCTCCGGTCAAATCGACAGAGATCGCCCTCTTCACCCGCCAGTTGGCAACGCTGCTAAAGGCCGGCATTGCACTGTTGCAGGCGCTGGACATCATTACCGAAGGGGTCGAAAACCGGCACATGCGGGCACTGGTACAAGGTTTGAAACAGGAGATCGCCGCCGGCAGCAGCCTGGCAGCCGCGCTGCAAAAACAGCCACGCTACTTCGATGAGCTGTACTGCAATCTGATCGCAGCAGGCGAGCAGGCGGGCGCGCTCGAAGCACTGCTGGAACGGGTCGCCATTCACCTGGAAAAAAGCCAGCAGCTGAAAGCCAAAATCAAGAAAGCCATGACCTATCCCATCACGGTGCTGGCAGTCGCCACCGTCGTCAGCGCGATCTTGCTGATACACGTCGTGCCGCAGTTCCAAAGCCTGTTTGCCGGCGTCGATGCGCCACTGCCGGGCTTTACCCTGGGCGTCATCAGCCTGTCGGAGTTCATCCAGCAAAACGGGTGGGTGCTGATGCTGGCCGCAGGAACCAGTTTCATCGGGTTGCGCAAAGCCTATGGTGCATCCACGGGCTTTCGCTACTGGCTCGATGCCAGTTTGTTGAAAGCCCCCGTGGCAGGCACACTGCTGAAAAAATCGGCGGTCGCCCGTTACGCCCGTACGCTCTCCACCACCTTTGCTGCCGGTGTACCGTTGGTGCAAGCACTGGACTCAGTGGCCGGCGCCACGGGCAATGGGCTGTTCAAACAGGCAATCAATCGCATGCGGCACGACGTATCAACCGGAACCCAATTGAATGAATCCATGGCCACAAGCGGTCTGTTTCCTGGCATGGCGATCCAGATGACCGCTATCGGCGAGGAGTCGGGCACCCTCGACACCATGCTGGAAAAAGTCGCCAGCCACTACGAAGCCGACGTCGACAATCTGGTGGACAACCTCACCAGCCTGATGGAACCGCTGATCATGGTGGTAGTCGGGGGCATCGTCGGGGCCTTGGTACTCGCCATGTACCTGCCGATCTTCCAGCTCGGTACTGCCTTTTGAGCACGCCATTGACTGAAATCCTGGTTTATCAGCCATGGGTGTTCGTATCGGCTGCGCTGGTGCTGGGCCTGATTGTCGGCAGTTTTCTCAACGTGCTGGTATGGCGCCTGCCGAAGATGCTGGAGCGCGAATGGCGAGCCCAGGCCCATGAAGTCCTTGGCCTGCCCGCCGAGCCGGTGGCCGCCCCCTACAACCTGATGCGCCCCAACTCCTGCTGCCCCCACTGCAACCACCCGATTCGGCCCTGGGAGAATATCCCGCTGCTCAGCTACCTGATGCTCAAGGGGCAGTGCTCGAGCTGCCATCAACCGATCGGCGCGCGCTATCCGTTCACCGAGCTGACATGTGGATTGATCTCGGCGGTTGTCGCCTGGCATTTCGGCTTTGGCTGGGCGGCCGGCGCAGTGCTGGTATTGAGCTGGGGCTTGCTGGCAATGAGCCTGATCGACGTAGACCACCAACTGCTGCCGGACGCACTGATACTGCCATTGCTGTGGCTGGGATTGATCCTCAACAGCTTCGGCGTTTTTGTGTCGTTGCCCGATGCGTTATGGGGCGCGGTAGCCGGTTACATGAGCCTGTGGTCGGTGTTCTGGTTGTTCAAGCTGATCACCGGCAAGGACGGTATGGGGTACGGTGATTTCAAGCTGCTGGCAATGCTCGGTGCCTGGGGCGGCTGGCAAATCCTGCCGATGACGCTGCTGCTGTCATCCCTGGTGGGCGTGATGGGTGGCCTGATTCTATTGCGCCTGCGCAAAGCCCAAGCCTCCACGCCAATGCCTTTTGGTCCGTATCTGGCAATTGCCGGCTGGATTGCATTGCTCTGGGGTGGTCAAATAACCGACTTCTATTTGCAGTCTGTCGGTTTCAGATGACCACTTCTGTTGCAACACCCTGGATTCTTGGCCTCACTGGCGGCATCGGCAGTGGCAAAAGCGCGGCAGCCGAACACTTCGTGCGGCTTG
Source organism: Pseudomonas sp. Z18(2022) (assembly GCF_036346535.1). Lineage (NCBI taxonomy): Bacteria > Pseudomonadati > Pseudomonadota > Gammaproteobacteria > Pseudomonadales > Pseudomonadaceae > Pseudomonas > Pseudomonas sp. Z18(2022). The sequence continues at coordinate 63,585 of NZ_JAOTOA010000007.1, read as the reverse complement.
GCGTGGACTTGATTGACGCCGACCACGCCGCGCGCTGGGTCGTCGAACCCGGGCGCCCTGCCCTGGTGCAGATTGCCGCGCATTTCGGTGCGGGCGTGCTGCAACCTGACGGGCAACTGGACCGCGGGGCGTTGCGCAAGCTGATCTTTGAAGTACCCAACGAGCGCCGTTGGCTGGAGGCTTTACTGCACCCGCTGATCAACGAGGAGATTCGCAGCCATCTGGCCCGCGCACAATCGCCTTACGCGATCCTGGTGTCACCGTTGCTGATCGAGTCCGGCCAGTACACCATGACCCAGCGCGTGCTGGTTATCGACGTGCCGCAATCGTTGCAGATTCAGCGTACCCTGCAGCGCGATGGCATCAGCGAAGAGCAGGTGCAGGCGATTCTCAAGGCCCAGGCCACCCGTGAAGACCGCCTGCGCCATGCCGATGACGTGCTGGTCAACGACCAGGACCTGGCCCGGCTGCATGCCGAGGTCGAGCGACTGCACCACTTTTACCTTACTTTGCGTGGAGGCCGATCATGAGCCAACCCTTGACCGTCGAATGCCCAACCTGCGGCGCGCCCGTGGAATGGAAAGCGACCAACCCCAACCGCCCGTTCTGCTCGGACCGTTGCAAACTGATCGACCTGGGCGCCTGGGCGTCGGAAGAACACAAGATTCCGGTCAGCCCGGACGCCGAGGACGAACTGTTCTCCGAAGACTTTCAGCCCAAACACTAAGGCCGCATAAAGCCATAGTCCTGCTGGTCGTCGAGATTCTCTGCAAGGTATTGCAGCTCGTCGGCCAGGTCTTCAAAACTGCGTACGCCCTTGCTCTGCTGCACCACCGCGCTGAGCATGGCGCGCAGGGTCAAGCCCGGGTCAAAGCCGATTTCCTGCGCCGCGTCCTGGCTTCTGCGTAACTCCTGCCGTGCCCACTCGTACACACTCATGATTCCGTGCTCCTGGAAATTTTGCAGAGCATGCGACCACTCACGTGTACAGGATTTGACCTGGATCAAGGCCGTGGATCGTCGTCCTTCCAGGGCGCCGAGAGGTAGCGGGTGCGGTTGAATGTCTCCAGCCACTCAGGGCAAAACACCACCAGGGCGCTGATCACCATGCCGTTGATAAAGGCCTCGGGGAAAATGATCAGCCACAGGTAGCCGACGAAATCCTCGATCCACTCCGGCATCGCGAAACGGCCGTCGAACCATAGCAACCCCAGGCCAACCAGCAGGCACAGCAACGCCGACAGCGCGGCGGCGAAAAAGCCCGAACAGAAGATATACACAAAGGGATTACGCGGTTTCGCCCGTTCCACCAGCAGCGCACAGCCTTCGGTGACCAGCACCGGCAACAGGATCAACAGCATGCCGTTGATGCCCACGGCGGCCAGGTCCTGGCGACCGAGCAACACCAGGCCCAACTGCGCGGCAAACCCGCCGACGATGGCCAGGGGCCAATCAAGCAACAAGGTCACGGCGGTCATGCCGATGAAGTGGTAGGACACACCGGTGTCGAAATCCCGGCGCACCAACCACAACATAAACAGCGCAAACACGGTACCAAACAGTAAATGCTGGCGCCGCCGGTCGGCAAACAGTTCGACCCACGGCGAACGCAGGAGCGCCCACATCACTACCGGCGCATACAGCAGCCAGCCGATGCTGAGGGTTTCCGGCGCCAGCACCGCTGCGCTGATCACGGCTGCACCTGCTCCAGGGCCTGGCGCAGTTCAGCGGCGGAAGCGTATTCGTGCTGCGCCACCAGCGTGCCGTGGTTCAGTTGCAGCCACAGGACTTTATCCACAGGCGCCGGATAGCGCGGCGTTATGCGCGCATCGCGGTCCAACATGACGCGATAGTTGTAGGCCTGCATCGCCGGCACCGCGAACAGCTTCGCAATCAGCCGGGGCATACGCTGGATATCCGCGAGAAACACGGTATGCCGCGCCTCCAGATAACCCTTGGGCTGGCCTTGCAGCGCCGCATCGACGATTTTGGCCGCGTCCATGCTGCGGGCGACGAGCAGGGTTTGCGCCTGGTCATCCAGGGTGTACGCCTGGTCGAACTGGTCAAGCAACGTCCAGGGTGCAACACGCTCACCGACCTCGACGGCCTGGGCCCACAAGGGCAGAAGACTCAAGAACAGCACCACAAAAAACTTCACTGCACGCACCTCTCAGCACGGGAAACTGTCGAGCGACAAGTCTACACCGACCTTTTGACCCGGGACTTCCTGCGGTCATCATTTGGACGCTAAGCTGGTGACATGGATGACTCAGATTATTTGCGCCTGCTCACCGTAGCGGCCGAACAAGCCAACGCGTTCCTGTCCAATGCCCGCAAATGGGAGCGTGAGCGTTGGGTCTGCCAGCGCCTGTTGCAAGGCTTGAACGTGCCCTACCGTGCCGAAGAATTCCACGCCGCCGGGCAAGAGCCGCCGGATGTGCTGTTTCGCGACGCCAGTTTCGAGGTGTTTTTCGTACTCGACGAAGGCCGGCGCCTGAACGACGAGTGGCGCGACGAACTGCTGCGTCGACGCAGTGCCTTTTCCCTGAGCCAACTGGTTCGGCGCGAAGCCAAGCCGCGGCGCATTCCCGCCCACGAATTCCTGCTGCGCCTGGCACCCACCCTGCGCAAGAAGGCTCATAACTATAAGGAGCGCGGGATGGACCTGGGGGAGCTGGACCTGATCGCCTTCGCCAGTCTCAAGCGCGAAGTGCTGGACCTCAACAGCCATTTTCCACCGCCCACCGAGTACCTGCGCCAGGGCTGGCGCTCGTTGTCCCTGGTCGGCCCGACCTTTGCCCGCGTATTGTTTGCTCATCCGGACGCTCCGGACTTCTTGCGCAACAATCTGGGGCGCAGCATAGTGTTCGATGTGGGCATCAGCCTGTGATCGGGTTGGCGACTATGCTTCCTGCAATGCCGCCAATCACACGACTGTAACGTGGCGCCCTTTAGCAACGTCTACCTGACGAGGCCTTTATGACCAGCCGCCTGAACCCCGACGACCAACAGCATGTCGAAGAGTACCTGCAACTGTCCCAGAACCAAGTCGAGCGCAAGCCTTTCCGGCCCTGGCTGCTCCTTGCCGTGGTGCTGGTTGCAGTGATCGGCATGGGTTTGCTGAGCCGCCTTTTGAGTTACCTGACGCTATGAGCTGCCTTGCGCTCGCACGGGTAACCGCACCGATTTCTTTTAGCCTTGCGAGATATCCCCATGACCCATCGTATTATTATCGTCGGCGGCGGCGCCGGCGGCCTGGAGTTGGCTACCCGCCTGGGTAAGACTCTGGGCAAGCGCGGCACTGCCAGCATCACGCTGGTGGACGCCAACCTTACCCATATCTGGAAGCCCTTGCTCCACGAAGTGGCGGCCGGTTCGTTGAACTCCTCGGAAGACGAGCTCAATTATGTTGCCCAGGCCAAATGGAACCACTTCGAGTTCCAGCTGGGGCGTATGAGCGGGCTTGATCGCGAGCAGAAAAAAATCCAGCTGGCCGCCACCCTCGACGAAGAAGGCCGGGAACTGGTGCCTGCGCGCGTGCTGGGCTATGACAGCCTGGTGATCGCGGTCGGCAGCACCACCAATGACTTCGGCACCGAGGGCGCAGCGCAACACTGCCTGTTCCTCGACACCCGCAAACAGGCCGAGCGTTTCCACCAGCAGTTGCTCAACCACTATCTGCGGGCCCATGCCGGGCAAACGGATGTGGTGGAGCAGATCAGCGTCGCCATCGTCGGTGCCGGTGCTACCGGGGTCGAGCTGGCCGCCGAGCTGCATAACGCGGCCCATGAACTGGCGGCCTACGGCCTGGACAAGATCAAACCGGAAAACATGCACATCACCCTGATCGAAGCCGGCCCACGGGTGCTGCCTGCCCTGCCGGAGCGTATCGGCGGGCCGGTGCACAAAACCCTGGAGAAACTTGGGGTGACCGTACTGACCAACTCCGCCGTAAGTGAAGTGACTGCCGACGCCCTGATCACCAGCAGCGGCCAGGTGATTCCCGCCAGCCTCAAGGTCTGGGCTGCGGGGATTCGCGCGCCTGGGTTCCTCAAGGATATCGACGGCCTGGAAACCAACCGCATCAACCAGCTGCAAGTGCTGCCGACCCTGCAAACCACTCGCGACGAGAACATCTTCGCCTTTGGTGACTGCGCGGCCTGTCCGCAACCTGGCACCGATCGCAACGTGCCGCCACGGGCCCAGGCAGCTCACCAGCAGGCGTCCTTGCTGGCCAAGTCGCTGAAACTGCGGATCGAGGGCAAGGACCTGCCGTCGTACAAGTACACCGACTACGGTTCGCTGATCTCGCTGTCGCGTTTTTCGGCGGTGGGTAACTTGATGGGCAACCTGACGGGCAGCGTGATGCTGGAAGGCTGGCTGGCGCGGATGTTCTATGTGTCGCTGTACCGCATGCACCAGATGGCGCTGTATGGCTTCTTCCGCACGGCGATGCTGATGCTGGGGAGCAAGATTGGGCGAGGGACCGAGCCGCGCCTTAAATTGCACTGATAACACGGCCCCGGATGGGGCGCGGTTAGTGTGGGAGCGGGCTTGCTCGCGAAAGCGGTGTGTCAGTCAGTACATCTGGCACTGAACCACCGCTTTCGCGAGCAAGCCCGCTCCCACATTTTTTTGTGGTGAACCCAGGATTTTCGCGCACAAAAAAAAATCCCCGTATCTTTCGATACGAGGATTTTTAATATGGTCGGGGTAAGGGGATTCGAACTCCTGACATCCTGCTCCCAAAGCAGGCGCGCTACCGGACTGCGCTATACCCCGGTAAAAAAAAGGCGACCTTTCAGTCGCCTTCTTCGATCAGCGCTTTTGGCCTCTGATCTTAAGATTCGATTCCAGCGTTAACTGGTCTCAAAAATGGTGGGTCGTGTGGGATTCGAACCTACGACCAATTGGTTAAAAGCCAACTGCTCTACCAACTGAGCTAACGACCCAAATATGGTCGGGGTAAGGGGATTCGAACTCCTGACATCCTGCTCCCAAAGCAGGCGCGCTACCGGACTGCGCTATACCCCGGTTTGAAATTGGCTCCGTGACCAGGACTCGAACCTGGGACCCAATGATTAACAGTCATTTGCTCTACCGACTGAGCTATCACGGAACTACATATTTCAAAGTGTTACGTTGTTGCTTGTTACCTTCTCTTCGTCGCTTCCGTATCGCTACGTTAGTGCCTCTGAGGCGCGCTATTCTACAATCTTAAAAACCTCTGTCAACCCTTTAAATTGCTTTTAAGACAAGGATTTGCGCTTCTTTCTGATTTCTCCTTGGGGAGAAGAAACCGTTGGGCTGACGTTGCTGCGGGGCGCACTTTACAAGCCTTTGCCTTACAGTTCAACGCCCTATCGAAAAAAAAGGCCCCGCAATGCGAGGCCTCTTCTTATAGCACTACAGCCTGGACTCAGTGGAAGACGATTTCGTCGTTCTCCACCGTAGCCTCGACGCTGGTGCCCGGCATAAAGCTGCCCGACAGGATCAGCTGTGCCAACGGGTTCTCGATCCAGCGCTGGATAGCACGCTTCAACGGCCGTGCGCCATACACCGGGTCGTAACCAACGGCGATCAGCTTGTCCAACGCCTCGCGGCTCAGCTCCAGCGACAACTCGCGCTCCGCCAGACGGCTGCGCAGGCGGCCCAACTGGATCTCGGTGATGCCCGCGATCTGATCCCGCGCCAAAGGCTCGAAGATCACCACTTCATCGACCCGGTTGATGAACTCCGGCCGGAAGTGGCTGGTCAGCGCGTCCATCACCGCTGCACGCTGGGCTTCACGATCACCCACCAGTTCCTGGATCTGTACCGAGCCCAGGTTGGAGGTCATCACGATCACCGTATTACGGAAATCCACGGTACGCCCGTGGCTGTCCGTCAGCCGGCCATCTTCCAGCACTTGCAGCAACACGTTGAACACATCCGGGTGGGCCTTCTCGACCTCGTCCAGGAGGATCACCGAGTAAGGCTTGCGCCGCACTGCCTCGGTCAGGTAACCGCCCTCCTCGTACCCTACATAGCCTGGTGGAGCTCCGATCAGGCGAGCCACGGAATGTTTCTCCATGAACTCGGACATATCGATCCGTACCATGGCCTCTTCGGTATCAAAGAGGAACTCGGCCAAGGCCTTGCACAGTTCGGTCTTACCCACGCCGGTCGGGCCGAGGAACATGAACGAGCCGCTCGGACGGTTCGGGTCGGACAACCCGGCCCGGGAACGCCGTACCGCGTTGGACACCGCGACAACCGCCTCTTCCTGGCCGATGACGCGCTGGTGCAACAGGCTTTCCATCTTCAACAGCTTGTCGCGCTCGCCTTCGAGCATTTTCGACACAGGGATACCGGTCCACTTCGAGACGACTTCGGCGATTTCTTCCTCAGTCACCTTGCTGCGCAGCAATTGGTTCTCAGGCTTGCCGTGCTGGTCGACCATCTGCAGGCTGCGCTCCAGGTCCGGGATCACCCCGTACTGCAACTCGGCCATGCGGTTCAGGTCGCCTTTACGGCGTGCCGCTTCCAACTCCTGGCGGGACTGCTCGATCTTTTGCTGGATCTGCGCCGAACCCTGCACTTCGGCTTTTTCCGAGGTCCAGATTTCTTCGAGGTCCGAATACTCGCGTTCCAGACGAACAATTTCTTCCTGAAGTTTTTCCAGGCGTTTCTTCGCCGGCTCATCCTCTTCTTTCTTCAGGGCCTGGGATTCAACTTTCAGTTGAATCAGGCGCCGATCCAGACGATCCAGGACTTCGGGCTTCGAATCGATCTCCATCCGAATACGGCTGGCCGCTTCGTCGATCAGGTCGATGGCCTTGTCCGGCAACTGACGATCAGTGATGTAGCGATGGCTCAATTTCGCCGCCGCAATGATCGCGCCGTCGGTGATTGCGACTTTATGGTGAACCTCGTACCGCTCTTTCAGGCCACGCAGGATCGCGATGGTGTCTTCTTCGCTCGGTTCTTCCACCAGCACTTTCTGGAAGCGTCGCTCGAGGGCCGCATCCTTCTCGATGTACTGGCGATATTCATTCAGCGTGGTCGCACCGACGCAATGCAACTCACCACGAGCCAGTGCTGGCTTGAGCATGTTGCCCGCGTCCATCGAACCTTCGCCTTTGCCGGCGCCGACCATGGTGTGCAGTTCGTCGATAAACAGAATGATCTGCCCTTCCTGCTTCGACAGTTCATTCAGCAGGGACTTGAGGCGTTCTTCGAACTCGCCACGGAACTTGGCGCCCGCAATCAGCGACCCCATATCCAGCGACAACAGGCGCTTGCCTTTAAGGCCATCCGGCACTTCGCCATTAATGATGCGCTGGGCCAGGCCTTCGGCAATCGCGGTTTTACCCACGCCAGGCTCGCCGATCAATACCGGGTTGTTCTTGGTGCGGCGCTGCAGGACCTGAATGGTGCGACGAATTTCATCGTCACGGCCGATCACCGGATCGAGCTTGCCTTCTTCGGCGCGCTTGGTCAGGTCGACGGTGTATTTGTCCAGGGCCTGACGCGACTCCTCGTGGTTAGGGTCATTTACCGCTTCGCCGCCACGCAAATTGTTGATGGCATTTTCCAGGGCTTTCTTGCTCACGCCCTGGCCCAGTAACAATTTACCGAGCTTGCTGTTGTCGTCCATCGCGGCGAGCAACACCACTTCACTGGAGATGAACTGGTCACCCTTCTGCTGGGCCAGGCGGTCGGCCTGGTTCAACAGGCGCGCCAGGTCCTGGGACATGTTCACGTCGCCAGTTGGATTTTGGATTTTCGGCAGTTGGTCGAGCTCTTTGCTCAACTCCTTGCGCAGGCTGTTGACGTCAAAGCCCACCTGCATCAGCAAGGGTTTGATGGAACCGCCTTGCTGCTCCAGGAGCGCTTGCATCAAGTGCGCAGGCTCGATGGCCGGGTGGTCCAGGCCAACCGCCAGAGATTGGGCGTCAGATAAAGCCAACTGCAATTTGCTGGTTAAACGATCAATACGCATTAGTCACCTTCCTTTTGAGCAGGCCGGAGCTATGAACAAACACATCCTGAATGAAGAAACCTGCCAGATACCCCTATAGATGGGGTGGATTCTGCAAGATTCAAGCAGCCTATCGCTGACTTGCGTCAGGATTGACCCAAGTCAAGAGAGTCTAGCGTTCGAGCCAGATAAGGGAGGCAAACCGACCGGTGCGCGGGCTGCGACGGTAGGAATAGAAACGGGGATCGGTCACGGTACAGAAGCCGCCACCGTACACATCTGTGACTCCGCGGGCTGCGAGGCGCAGGCGGGCCAGCTGATAAATGTCGGCCATGAACTTGCCGGGATTGTGGCTGGGGACGAATGCCGCAATCGTTTCCGGAAGTTGCTGCACAAAGGCTTCCCGCACTTCCGGGCCGACTTCAAAGGCTTGCGGACCAATGGCAGGGCCCAGCCAGACCAGCACTTCGCCAGGTTCGGTCTCCAGGCTTTCAAACGCTGCTTCCAATACACCGGCAGCCAGGCCACGCCAACCGGCATGGGCTGCCGCAACGCGGGTGCCCGCGCGGTTGCAGAAGAGCGCAGGCAGGCAATCGGCAGTCATTGACGTACAGGCGATGCCAGGGGTGCTGGTCCAACTGCCATCTGCTTCGGCAGTCCGACCGGGATCGGCCTCAACCACAACGACACCGTGAACCTGACGCAGCCAGGCCGGCTGGATATTGAAGGCTTCAGTGAGGCGACGGCGATTTTCAAGAACGGCCTCGAGGTTGTCCTCGACATGATCGCCAAGATTGAGGCTGTCGAACGGCGCCACACTGACGCCGCCCGCACGGGTGGTAACACAGGCTTTCACCCCTGCCGGCGCGGGCCAGTCAGGAATCAGCCAGTCACTCATCCGATAAACGCCTCGCGATCCTGCTTGAGCAGCGACAACAACCAGACAAAATCGTCTGGAAGTGGCGATTCCCAGCTCATCCGCTTACCGCTCGTCGGATGATCCAGCTCCAGGAAGCGTGCATGCAATGCCTGGCGCGGGAAGGTTTTCAGCGAATCGACCATGGTTGCACTGGCCGCCGGCGGAATACGGAAGCGACCACCGTAGGCCGGATCTCCGACCAACGGGAAGTTGATGTGCGCCATGTGTACCCGAATCTGGTGGGTACGACCGGTTTCCAGCTTCACCCGCACGTGAGTGTGGGAGCGGAAACGTTCGAGCACACGGTAGTGGCTGACAGCCTGTTTGCCGCCTTCCATCACCGCCATGCGCTGGCGCTGCTGGCCGTGGCGACCGATCGGGGCATTGATTTTGCCACCAGCGGTTACCACGCCGATCACGATGCATTCGTAGATCCGGCTGACACTGCGGCTCTGCAGTTGTGTGACCAGCTGCGTCTGCGCCTGAATGGTCTTGGCCACCACCATAAGGCCGGTGGTGTCCTTGTCCAGGCGGTGCACGATGCCGCAGCGCGGGACATTGATGATGTCCGGCACGTGGTGCAGCAAGGCATTGAGCAGCGTGCCATCAGCGTGCCCGGCGGCCGGGTGAACCACCAGGCCTGCGGGTTTATTGATCACCAGGATGTCGTCGTCTTCATAGACGATGTCCAGTTCAATGTCCTGGGCGATCCATTCTCCCTGGGCTTCCTGCTCGGCAGTCAGCTCAAGAATCGCACCACCATGGACTATGTCTCGCGGGCGGATAACCGCTCCATCCACAGTCAGGCGGCCGTCTTTGATCCAGGCGGAAAGGCGCGAGCGCGAGTGCTCAGCGAATAATTGTGCGGCGACTTGATCGAGGCGTTGGCCGCCCAATTCGGACGGCACCTCTGCGCGAAGTTCAATTTTATCGGACATGCTCAGACTAGGCGTGGCACAGCCTTTGGTTTCGGCTGCGCGCTTGTGGTTAAATACGGCGTCTTTTGCCCCGAGGCTTTCCAAGGGGCGCTCATCATAACAGGACGGCCCCGCCCAAGACAGCGGCCGTCATAGGGACGCAAGCCGCCATGCAAGTGAAACACCTGCTGCTGATCGCCATCCTCGCCATGACTGCTGCTTGCTCGTCAACAAAGGAAGTCGTCGACGAAAACCTGAGCGAGGTCGAGCTGTACCAACAAGCTCAGACCGACCTGAACAACCACAGCTACACCAGCGCCACGGCAAAGCTGAAGGCACTGGAGTCGCGGTATCCGTTCGGGCGCTACGCCGACCAGGCCCAGCTCGAGCTGATCTACGCCAACTACAAGAACGCTGAGCCGGAAGCTGCCAAGTCCGCCGCCGAGCGTTTTATCCGCCTGCACCCGCAACACCCGAACGTAGACTACGCCTACTACCTCAAGGGCCTGACTTCGTTTGACCAGGACGTCGGCCTGCTGGCGCGCTTCCTGCCGCTGGACATGACCAAGCGTGACCCGGGCGCTGCCCGCGACTCCTACAACGAGTTCGCCCAACTGACCAGCCGCTACCCCAACAGCCGCTACGCGCCGGACGCCAAGCAGCGCATGATCTACCTGCGCAACCTGCTGGCTTCCTACGAGATCCACGTAGCCCACTACTACCTGACCCGCCAGGCGTATGTCGCCGCTGCGAACCGTGGCCGCTATGTCGTGGAAAACTTCCAGGAAACCCCGTCCGTGGGTGACGGCCTGGCCGTGATGACCGAGGCTTACCAGCGCCTGCACCTGGACGCCCTGGCGGCCACCAGCCTGGAAACCCTGAAGCTCAACTACCCGGACCACCCAAGCCTGAAGGACGGCCAGTTCGTACCTCAGGTAGCCGAAGCCGACAACCGTTCGTGGTTGAGCAAGTACACCCTGGGCCTGATCGAGTCCCGTCCACCGCTGCCGCCGGGTGAAACCCGCGCCAACCAGGACATCATCAAGCAATACCAGGACGCCAAGGATTCGATTCCATCGGACCTCAAGCCCCGTGACGAAAACGGCGACATCATCGAAGAGCAAGGGCCTCAAGCCCTGGGCAACAACGAAGACCGCTCGTGGTTCAGCTACATGACGTTCGGTATCTTTGACTGATCGTTCGCCGCGACGCAAAAAGGGAGCTCTTCGGAGCTCCCTTTTTTATTGCGCAGCATTATTGCGCTGTGCGCCTGCCACGTCCTTGGCTAAACTGGCGCATTCCTTGTCGAGAAGCTGCCCACCATGGTTCGTCTACTGTTCTGGATTGCCGTTATTGCTGCCGCGGTATGGTTTTGGCGCAAATTCAAAAGCCCGGCCGCCAAACAGCAGCGGCCCAGCGAACCCGGCACCATCCAGATGGTGCGTTGCGCCCACTGCGGCCTTCACCTGCCGCAGGACCGGGCCTTGAGCCAGCGCCAGGAGTGGTATTGCACCCAGGCGCACCTGGAGCAAGGGCCGAAGGCTATCCAGCGTTGATTCGGCCTGCCGGCGCGTACGGTGCCGGATCAATGATCGGCTGACGCTCCAGCAACAAATCGGCGAACAACTGGCAGGACGCCGGCGCCAGCACCAGGCCATTGCGGTAATGCCCGCAGTTGAGCCACAGCCCCTCAAACCCGGATACTTTGCCAATATAGGGAATGCCTTCCGGCGACCCTGGCCTCAAGCCGGCCCAATGCCCAACCACTTCGGCATCGGCCAGGGCCGGAATCAACTCGACGGCCGAGGCTTTCAGGCTTTCCAGCGCGGAAACGGTAGGCGTCTTGTCGAAACCCTCATGCTCCAGTGTGCTGCCGATCAGAATATGCCCATCGCGCCGGGGAATCGCATAACGGCCCTTGGCCAGGACCATGCACGACAAAAAGTCCGACGCGCACTTGTACAGGATCATCTGGCCCTTGACCGGCTCCACGGGCAACGCCAACCCCAGGCTACCGAGCAACTCACCGCTCCAGGCGCCGGCGGCGAGCACTACCTGATCACCACGGATCGGCCCAAACGCCGTGTTCACTCCAACGACCTTCCCGCCTTCCTGAATAAACCCATCAACCGCGCACTGCTCGTGAATCGTCACGCCTGGCAAGGCCAACAAGGCCGCCTTGAGGGATTTGACCAGTCGCGGATTACGCACATTGGCCACATCCGCCATATAGATCGCCTGGGAAAACCCGGCGCCCAGTACCGGCACCGCGTCATGGGCCGCTGAAACATCCACCTTGCTCAGCGGGCGTCCTTCGCGGGCCGCCCAGGCAAGCGCCTCGGCCTCATCGTCCAGGTCCAGCCAGTACAGGCCCGTGGTGTGAACCTCCGGATCAACGCCAGTCGCTGCAAACAGACGCTCTGCCAGTTGCGGGTAAAAGTCCTGGGACCAGTGCGCCAGAGCCGTCACCGCCGGGCTATAGCGCCACGGATAGAGTGGGGAAACAATGCCGCCGCCTGCCCACGAAGACTCCTGCCCGACCGCCGAACGATCCAGCAGCACAACCGCCTGCCCCTGGGTCGCCAGGTTGAACGCTGTCAACAAGCCGATGACCCCACCACCCACAACCACTACTTGCTGTTGCTTAGCCATTGTTCGATCCAGCCGATAAAAAGAAAAAGGCACGCCCGGCGCCCAATCGTCCAGCGTCCTCATCATTACCCCCAACACGCCTTGCCCGTCATATCAGGCGCGGCCCCCGGATTGCTTCGCGCACCGGTACTGCTCAGGCTGAAGGCGGCACAGGGATCACCCGCCATCACCGAGTCAATCGCCGGCGTGGCAAGCAGAACGAAATCCTGAGGGTTCAATACAGGGGTGATTCTATAGCGATCATTGCCGGCGATGACGCCAGTCGCATCAATAAAAGTACCGTTCCTCGCGTAATAACGTTCAAGGTACTGGGCTTGCTCAGTCAGCAACCCGGCAATTTCCGCGCGATAGACCTTTTTCATATGGCTGGCGTACCCGGGATAGGCGACGCCGGCCAGGAGACCGATGATCGCCACGGCGATCAATAATTCGATCAGGGTGAAGCCTGTGCAATCCTTGCTCATCGTGCTGCTCACCTATTGAAGTTGTCGCCACATGATTCGTCGAAAACGCTCACCGGGACCGCTGCCCACGTGCGCATACACAGATTCCAGGACGGACCGCGAGTGGCCACTGACACCCACCGACGTCACGCGATAGAGGGTGGCCTGGGTTTCTGCCGGCAGATGAGCCAGCCCCGTCCCCGAGCCCAGGTTTTGAATGCCGTAAAGGCTGTCCTTCATCCCGACCCAGGTCACGGTCGACACGGGGTTCGTCCCTGGTCCCACGACGGAAACCGACTCGGCAGGAGGCGCACAGACGGTAGTCGAGCGACAACGGCGCAAGGCAAAACCAGGCGCCTGCACCGAAGACTCGCCAAGCCTTAGGCCGCTTTCGGCCAACTGAAACGACTGGTTGCGCTGGCGAACGCTGCCGGTCATTTTTTCCTGGGAGATTGCGCCCTGCATCGAAAACAACCCGATTAGCGCCAACAGCAGCAGGAATACCAGGGCGACCATCAACACCATGCCAGACTGCCTCGAACGTGAGAGGTAATAACCCATCATCGAGCTACTCCAGCCGATTACGCAGCGCCGCTACAACGCTGTAGGTCTGGTCTTTAACCAATCCTTTCGGGTCCTGAAGCGTCAGCAGAATCCGCACACTACGTATCAGCGACTCATCAGCGGGGTCAGGGTCGTATCGGCTGACAATCGTTGAGCCCGCCTTCCCGGCCACCCCGAAACTGATATCGAATGCACCCACGTTATCCACCAGCACGGCCTTGCTCGGGGCCGCCAGCGTGCTGAACTTCAACTGCCCGCCCTCGAAGGTGTAAGTCAGCCTGCGCAGTGGAAAGCGGGTCTGCCCGGGCGCTGGCACAGGCCCGCTCCCTGCATAGGCTTGGGCAGCGCCGGTGCAATCGGAAAGCACTGTCCAGTCAGGCTTGCTGCCACCCTCTCCGACGTCGGCGGTCACCAGCGTCAGGGACCGTGAGCTGCCAGTGATACTCCAGCCGATGGGACGATCAAACCCCGCAGGCGCATTGCCGATTGAGGCGGTGGACAGGCAGCCAAACATGCCCGCCAGGCGTATTTCCTGAATCAGCTTGCCCAGCACAAAGCGTGCATCATCCTGCAACAACGAAGCTGAATTCTGGCTGGCATGAGTGATTCGGGAGCTGAGCGCGACCTGGGTCACCCCCATGATCAGCACCAGGCCAAGCGCCAATGCCAGCAGCATCTCCACCAGACTGAAACCGCGAGCCGCGCCCCTCATGGCAGCGCCCTCGAGTCGACGGCAACCCGGCTCGTCAGGGTGAATGTTTCCCGGGCGCCTTGAGCCTTCGCTGCGCGAGAGTCGTCCCAACTGATGCTGATGGTCACCTCTCGCTGATTGACCACGACCGAGCCTTTGGCGCTCTCCCCGGCAAACCCTGCAATGTTGGCTTCGAAATCGTGCAGGTCCAGATCACGGACACTGGCGACCGCCGTACTGGCAGGCGCGCGCTCGCTCTGCCCCCATGAGTAATCGGCGCCCGAGTTGGCGCGGATTCGGTCAAGCATGTCGTACGCAATGAAACTGGCCTGGCTGGTCATCCTGGAACTGTCGGTGTACTTCAGCGCATTGAGCTGAATCACCGCCGCCCCCAGCAGGCCAACGGCGAGGATCAGCACAGACACCAGGACTTCGATCAGGGTCATCCCGGCCTGGGCCGGTTGAGGTCGAAAGGTTACGGGGCAAGTGTTCATTACCATCGCCATCCATGTCGAAAGTCGTCAAAAAGCAGAAGAAAATCTGCAGTGCGACGCAAGACTAGCGTCGGTCTTGGCCCAGCGCTGCACCCCGGAACAAAGCGAAATACTTTGGACAGGATGGCCATCATTCGAGGTTCCAACCCCAGCGCTATAACTATGTCTGCCATCCGGCATCGACTGAAAAAACACACCGCGTCCACGGAGGGACGGCACATGAAACAACGAGGTTTCTCGCTGATCGAGCTGATACTGGGCCTGTTCCTGAGCGGCATCCTGGCCAACCTGGCAGTGCCGAGCCTCAAGGGGCTGCTGGAGTCGCAACGGCGCCAAAACGCCGCCGAATCCCTTGCCGGTGGTGTGCGCTACGCCCGCACGGAAGCCATCGCACGCAATCGCACGGTGGTCATCCATGCATTGGACGACGACTGGAGCCGAGGATGGAGGGTGATACTGGACCTGAACGGTCGCGGTCATCTGGACGACGACAACCCGATACTGCTGGAGCGCCAGGACAGTGGGCAGATACCGATTGTGGGGAATACGCCAGTGCGAACCCAGATACGCTTCAGCGGCTTGGGGGAGCCGCTGCTGTCAGCGGGGGCCTTCAGTGCTGGCACGGTCCACGTGTGCGCGACCGACCAGCAACTGAGCCTGTATCAGATAGTGCTGGCAGCCAGCGGGCGAATCAGCCTGCGCAGTAACAAGACCGAGCAGGCGCTGTGCCGGGGCTATGCCGGCACCCTGGGACTCAGAGCAGCGAACGAACCCGCAGCTCCTTGGGCATGGAGAAAGTGATGTTCTCTTCACGACCAGCCAGTTCATCAGCGCCCGTGGCGCCCCAGGCCTGCAATTGTTGAATCACACCACGTACCAGCACTTCCGGGGCCGAGGCGCCCGCCGTGATACCGATGCGCTCGACACCGTCGAACCAGCTGCGCTGCATGTCTTCGGCACCATCGATCAGGTAGGCCGGAGTCGCCATGCGCTCGGCCAGCTCACGCAGCCGATTGGAGTTGGAGCTGTTGGGGCTGCCCACCACCAGTACCACGTCGCATTCGTCAGCCAATTGCTTGACCGCATCCTGGCGGTTTTGCGTGGCGTAGCAGATGTCATCCTTGCGTGGCCCGCCGATGGCCGGGAAACGCGAGCGCAAGGCATCGATGACGCGGCTGGTGTCGTCCATCGACAAGGTGGTCTGGGTAACGAAGGCCAGCTTTTCAGGGTTGTGCACCTGCAAGGCGGCGACGTCTTTTTCGTCCTCTACCAGGTAGATCGCGCCGCCATTGCTGGCGTCGTACTGGCCCATGGTGCCTTCGACTTCCGGGTGACCGGCGTGGCCGATCAGGATGCATTCACGACCGTCACGGCTGTAGCGCGCGACCTCGATGTGCACCTTGGTTACCAGCGGGCAGGTGGCGTCGAAGACTTTCAGGCCACGGCCTGCAGCTTCGGTACGCACCGCCTGGGAAACACCGTGGGCGCTGAAGATGACGATTACGTCGTCCGGCACCTGGTCCAGCTCTTCAACGAAGATGGCGCCGCGACTGCGCAGGTCTTCGACCACGAATTTGTTGTGGACGACTTCATGGCGCACGTAAATCGGCGGCCCGAAGACTTCCAGGGCGCGGTTGACGATTTCAATCGCCCGGTCCACGCCGGCGCAGAAGCCACGGGGGTTGGCGAGTTTGATTTGCATGCTGTGCCTCGTGTCTTGCAGGGCAAGAAATGGGATCAACTCTACTCTGTAAGAGTAAGCCTCTGTGGGAGCCGGGCTTGCCCGCGATGCAGACGACTCGGCATATCAGGTACGCCAAGGTGATTCCATCGCAGGCAAGCCAGCTCCTACAGGGGCCGGTTTCGTTAGTTACAGCGCTTTAACGTCGATGATTTCAACATCAAAGGTCAAGGTTTTCCCGGCCAACGGGTGGTTGAAGTCGATGGTCACTTGCGCGTCATCAAAGGCTTTCACCACACCTGGCAGCTCGGTATTCGCCGCATCATTGAAGATCACCAGCAAGCCTTCCGACAGCTCCATGTCCTGGAACTGCGAACGCGGGATGATCTGCACGTTTTGCGGGTTGGGCTGGCCAAAGGCGTTTTCCGGCAGGATCTGCAGGTTGCGCTTGTCGCCGGCCTTGAAACCGAACAGTGCCGCCTCGAAGCCCGGCAGCAGGTTGCCGTCACCGACCTTGAAGGTCGCCGGGGCCTTGTCGAACGTGCTGTCGACCGTGTCGCCATTCTCCAGGCGCAATGCGAAATGCAAGGTGACTTCCGTGTTCTGGCCGATGCGTTGCTCAGCCAATACCTGTTCAGTCATGAACGGTCTCTCCGGTTTTCTTACTTTTGAACATATCCAACGCCAGCATGATTGCACCGACGGTGATGGCGCTGTCGGCAAAGTTGAACGCCGGGAAGTACCAGCGGTTCTGCCAATGCACCAGAATGAAGTCGATCACATGGCCCAGGGCGATGCGGTCGTACAGGTTGCCCAGCGCACCGCCCAGCACCAGCGCCAACGCGACAGCCAACCAGGTGTCATCGCGCCCCAGGCGCTTGAGCCAGACCACCAGCACGGCACTGACCACCACGGCGATCAGGGCAAACAGCCAGCGCTGCCAGCCGGAGCTGTCAGCCAGGAAGCTGAACGCAGCACCGGTGTTGTAGGCCAGGGTCCAGCTGAAGTAGTCGGGAATCACCACGATCTGCTGGTACATCTGCAAGGCGCCTTCGAAATGAGCCTTGCTGAGCTGGTCAATGACCAGCACCAGCACGCTCAGTACGAGCAAGCCCAGGCGTCCAAAACGACTGGCTTTAGGCATAGTGACGAACCTCGCCAGCGCCAGAGATGTTGTCGACGCAACGACCGCAGATTTCCGGATGCTCAGGGTTCACGCCGACATCTTCACGGCAGTGCCAGCAACGGGCGCACTTGGGGAAGGCCGACTTGACCACTTTGAGCTTGAGGCCCGGGACTTCGGTCGCCACGGCGTCCGCCGGAGCCTGGGTAAACGGTGCCAGGCTGGCGGTGGACGTGATCAACACGAAGCGCAGTTCGTTGCTCAGCTTGGCCAGGTCAGCGGTCAGGCCTTCCTCGGCAAACAGCGTGACTTCGGCCTGCAGGTTGCCGCCAACGGCTTTCGCCGCGCGCTGCACTTCCAGCTCCTTGTTCACGGCAACCTTCACCGCCATCACGCCTTCCCAGTACTCGCGACCCAGCTCGAAGTCGGCCGGCAATTCGGTCAGGCCTTCGTACCAGGTGTTGAGCATCACGGATTCGTTACGCTCGCCCGGCAGGTATTCCCACAGTTCGTCGGCGGTGAAGGCCAGGATCGGTGCGATCCAGCGCACCAGCGCTTCGGAGATGTGGTACAGCGCGGTCTGCGCCGAACGGCGGGCCTTGCTGTTGGCGCCGGTGGTGTACTGGCGGTCCTTGATGATGTCGAGGTAGAAGCCACCCAACTCCTGCACGCAGAAGTTGTGGATCTTCGAGTAGACGTTCCAGAAACGGTATTCGCCGTAGTGCTCCTGCAACTCGCGTTGCAGCAACAGGGTACGGTCCACGGCCCAACGGTCCAGGGCGAGCATTTCCTCGGCCGGCAGGATGTCGGTGGCCGGGTTGAAACCGGTCAGGTTCGACAGCATGAAGCGTGCGGTGTTACGGATCCGGCGGTAGGCATCGGCGCTGCGCTGCAGGATCTGCTCGGACACGGCCATCTCGCCCGAGTAATCGGTAGAGGCAACCCACAGGCGCATGATGTCGGCGCCCAGGGTGTCGTTGACCTTTTGCGGCGCGATCACGTTGCCCAGGGACTTGGACATCTTGCGACCGTTCTCGTCGACGGTGAAACCGTGGGTCAGCAACTCGCGGTACGGGGCGTGATCGTCGATCGCGCAGCCGGTGAGCAGCGAGGAGTGGAACCAGCCACGGTGTTGGTCGGAACCTTCCAGGTACAGATCGGCACGCGGGCCGGTCTCGTGACCCATCGGGTGCGAGCCGCGCAGGACGTGCCAGTGGGTGGTGCCCGAGTCGAACCAGACGTCGAGGGTGTCGCTGATCTTGTCGTACAGCGGCGCTTCGTCGCCCAGCAGCTCGGCGGCGTCCAGTTTGAACCAGGCTTCGATGCCCTCTTGCTCAACGCGCTGGGCAACCACTTCCATCAGCTCGACGGTACGTGGGTGCAGCTCGCCGCTCTCCTTGTTCAGGAAGAATGGGATCGGCACGCCCCAGTTGCGCTGACGGGAGATGCACCAGTCCGGACGGTTGGCGATCATCGAGTGCAGGCGCGCCTGGCCCCAGGCCGGAACGAACTTGGTGTCTTCGATCGCTTTGATCGCGCGCTTGCGCAGGGTTTCGCCGCTGTTCGGCTCTTTGTCCATGCCGATGAACCACTGCGCGGTGGCGCGGTAGATCAGCGGAGTCTTGTGGCGCCAGCAGTGCATGTAGCTGTGGGTGATGGTTTCGGTGTGCAGCAGCGCACCGACTTCCGACAGCTTGTCGATGATCGGCTGGTTGGCCTTGAAGATGAACTGGCCGCCGAAGAATTCCAGGGACGGCGCGTATACGCCGTTGCTTTGCACTGGATTGATGATGTCGTCGTTGACCAGCCCGTACTGCTTGCAGATCACGAAGTCGTCCACGCCATAGGCAGGCGAGCAGTGAACCACGCCGGTGCCGGCGCCCAGTTCAACGTACTCGGCCAGATAGATTGGCGACAGGCGGTCGTAGAACGGGTGACGGAAGTTGATCAGCTCCAGCGCGGAGCCGGTCGTGGTCGCGATCACCGAGCCTTGCAGGTTGTAGCGGGCCAGGCACGACTCGACCAGCTCTTCAGCCAGCACCAGCAGGCGATCACCGACGTCCACCAGGGCATAGGTGAATTCCGGGTGCACGTTCAGCGCCTGGTTGGCGGGGATGGTCCACGGGGTGGTGGTCCAGATCACGATGGAGGCTGGCTTGGCCAGGCTCGCCAGGCCGAAAGCCTCGGCCAGCTTGGCTTCGTCGGCGATCGGGAAGGCCACGTCGATGGTCGAGGACTTTTTGTCTTCGTATTCCACTTCTGCTTCAGCCAGGGCCGAACCGCAGTCGAAGCACCAGTTCACGGGCTTGAGGCCCTTGAACACGAAACCGCCCTTGACGATTTCGGCCAAGGCACGGATTTCACCGGCCTCGTTCTTGAAGTCCATGGTTTTGTAAGGGTTGGCCCAGTCGCCCAACACACCCAGGCGGATGAATTCGGACTTCTGCCCTTCGATCTGCTCGGTGGCGTAGGCACGGCACAGTTCGCGGGTTTTATCCGCGCCCAGGTTCTTGCCGTAGGTCACTTCGACTTTGTGCTCGATCGGCAGGCCGTGGCAGTCCCAACCCGGAACATAAGGCGCGTCGAAACCCGACAGGGTTTTCGAACGCACGATCATGTCCTTGAGAATCTTGTTCAGCGCATGACCGATGTGAATCGTGCCGTTGGCATAAGGAGGGCCGTCGTGCAGGACGAATTTCGGACGATCCTTGCCAATCTCGCGCAACTTTCCGTACAGGCCAATACTGTCCCAGCGCTGCAGGATCTGCGGTTCGCGCTGTGGCAGGCCGGCCTTCATTGGGAAGGCGGTGTCCGGAAGGTTTAGCGTGGCTTTATAGTCGGTCATTTAAGGCTCTTCATTAGCGATGGGCGCTAGGTGCGGCTAGTGCACGGGCGGCGGCGACATCCGCATTGATCGCCGTTTTCAACGCCTCCAGGGAGGCGAAACGCTGCTCTTCACGCAGCTTTTGGTGGAAAGCCACCGTCAAACGCCGGTCATACAGATCACCGGCAAAATCCAAAAGGTGAACTTCCAGGTGGGCTTTGCCATCACCTGCAACCGTGGGCCTGACGCCTATGTTGGCGACTCCGGGCCACGATTGGCCGTCGATGTCGACACTCACCAGGTAAACCCCGGTCAGCGGCACACGACGGCGCTTGAGTTGCACGTTGGCGGTCGGCGTGCCCAGTTGGCGCGCCAGCTTCTGGCCGTGCAAAACCCGCCCGGCAATCCGGAACGGGCGACCGAGCAAGCGCTCGGCCAAGGCGAAGTCGGCAGCGGCCAGGGCGTTACGCACCTGGGTACTGCTCACGCGCAGGCCGTCCAGTTCGACGGTTTGCGCGGCTTCGACGGTAAAACCCTGGGTGACGCCGGCTTGTTGCAGGAAATCGAAATCCCCTACCCGGTCGCAACCGAAACGGAAGTCGTCGCCGACCTCCAGGTGCTGCACGCCCAGGCCATCCACCAGGATGCGGTCGACGAACTCGGCGGCACTGAGGCTGCGCAAACGCTGGTTGAAAGCCAGGCAAAGGACACGGTCCACGCCCTCTTCCGCCAGCAGCTGCAGCTTGTCCCGCAGGCGGGCCAGACGTGCCGGCGCCGTCTCAGGAGTAAAAAATTCGCGCGGCTGTGGTTCAAAAATCACCACACAGCTGGGCACGCCCAACTCAACCGCACGCTCACGCAGGCGGGCCAGGATAGCCTGGTGGCCACGGTGAACACCGTCAAAGTTGCCAATAGTGGCGACGCAGCCCCGATGCTGGGGGCGCAGGTTGTGGAGACCTCGAACCAGCTGCATAACGCGCTTCTTGCTCATAAAGTGGTCGATTATAACCACACCCGGCCCTGGACGACAGGCAACAGCGCAGGCCATTTGCGCGAATCGATAAAACAACCGCTTTATCGACGAAAAGTCTCTAGCTCAGCGACTTGCGATTGAAATCCCGCAAGCGGAAGCCCATCAGCAGCAACATGCCGAAGTACACCACAACGCCAGCGACCACCAACGCACCGAGGCGCATGAAGCGCTCCAGCATCTGGCCCTGATCCCAGGCTGGCATGAAGTGCATCAGGCCCAGCAGCACCGCGGCCATTGCCCCCACGGCCACCACCAGCTTGATCGCGAACAGACTCCAGCCCGCCTGAGGCTGGAACATTTTCTGTTTACGCAGTTGATAAAACAGCAGGCCGGCATTGATGCAGGCCCCGACACTGATTGCCAGTGCAAGCCCGGCATGCTTCAGCGGGCCAATGAACGCCAGGTTGAGCAGTTGCGTCACCACAAGGGTGAAGATCGCGATTTTTACCGGGGTACGGATGTTCTGTTGAGCATAAAAGCCGGGAGCCAGCACCTTGATCACGATAATGCCCAGCAGGCCGACGGAATAGGCGATCAACGCACGCTGGGTCATCGAGGCGTCAAACGCGGTGAACTGGCCGTACTGGAACAGCGCAACCGTCAGTGGCTCGGCGAGCAACCCTAGCGCCACGGCGCACGGCAGCACCAGCACGAAGCACAGGCGCAGGCCCCAGTCGAGGATCCGCGAATACTCGTGGCGGTCCTTGCTGGCATAGGTGCGCGACAGCGTAGGCAGCAGGATGGTGCCGAGCGCAACGCCCAGCACGCCGGATGGCAACTCCATCAGGCGATCGGCGTAGTACATCCACGACACCGAGCCCGAGACCAGCAGCGAGGCAAAGGCCGTGTTGATGATCAGCGAGATCTGGCTGACGGAAACCCCAAGGATCGCCGGCAGCATGTTGCGCATCACCCGCCAGACGCCCGTGTCCTTGAGGTTCAGGCGCGGCAGCACCAGCATGCCGATTTTCTTCAGGTGCGGCAGTTGGTACAGCAGTTGCGCGAGGCCGCCGGCCAATACCGCCCAGCCCAGGGCCATCACGGGCGGATCGAAGTACGGCGTCAGGAACAGCGCAAAAATAATCATGCTGACGTTAAGCAGGGTCGGCACGAACGCCGGCACCGAGAAACGGTTCCAGGTATTGAGGATCGCCCCGGCCAGGGACGACAGGGAAATCAGCAATATATAAGGAAAGGTCACCCGCAACAGATCAGTGGTCAGGGCGAATTTTTCCGGCGTATTGGCAAAGCCGGGGGCTGTGGCCCAGATCACCCAGGGCGCAGCGAGCATCCCGGCGATCGTCACCAGCGTCAGCACCAGCGTCAGCAAACCCGACACATAAGCAATAAAGGTACGGGTCGCCTCCTCGCCTTGCTGGGCCTTGTATTCGGCCAGAATCGGCACGAATGCCTGGGAAAAAGCCCCCTCGGCGAAGATCCGCCGCAGCAGGTTGGGCAGTTTAAAGGCAATAAAGAAGGCATCCGTGGCCATGCTGGCGCCAAAAATACGCGCCAGCAGCGTGTCACGCACAAACCCAAGAACCCGGGAAATCATCGTGATAGAGCTGACGGCGGCCAACGACTTGAGCAGATTCATTGAAAGAGTTTTTGCCTATAGATAAAGAGCAGGCGAACAAACGGCCCACATATGCGATACTCCGCGCCTGCAACAAGCACAGAGCCAAAGCTCGCGAGTTTACAGGTCAAGCGCCGGAAATAAATCACCCGCCTCTTAAGATCGACCACTCAGCAGTTCGCATCACCCGCCCTTGACAAGACTTCAACTCATCGGCATGATTCGCGGCCTATTTTGTTTGCTATTTCCTAAAAAGTCTTTCGAGGAGCTCGACGGTGGCCAACACACCTTCCGCCAAAAAACGTGCAAAACAGGCTGAGAAGCGTCGCAGCCACAACGCCAGCCTGCGTTCCATGGTTCGTACCTACATCAAGAATGTAGTTAAAGCCATTGACGCAAAAGACGCTGAAAAAGCTCAAGCTGCTTACGTTCTGGCCGTGCCAGTTATCGACCGTATGGCCGATAAAGGCATCATCCACAAGAACAAAGCTGCTCGCCATAAAGGTCGTCTGAATGGCCACATCAAGGCTCTGAACCTTGCTGCTGCAGCCTAAGCGATAAGCTTGTTAAAAAACCGACCCCAGGGTCGGTTTTTTATTGCCTACGTTTTTACAGGCACTGCAAAACAAATGTGGGAGCTGGCTTGCCTGCGATAGCATCACCTCGGCATCACTGATACACCGAAGTGCCTGTATCGCAGGCAAGCCAGCTCCCACATAGAGCAGGGTTATTGCCCGGTAGGCCACGGCAGGATCGGAATCGCCGTCACCGCATTCTGCGGACTGCCTTCGATCAAGCGGTCGCTGTAGACCAGATACACCAGGGTATTGCGCTTCTTGTCGAGGAAACGCACCACCTGCATGGTCTTGAACACCAGGGACGTGCGCTCCTTGAACACCTCATCCCCATCCTTCAGCTCACCCTTGAAGCGAATCGCCCCTACCTGACGGCAGGCAATCGACGCCTCGGCGCGATCCTCAGCCAGACCCAAGCCGCCCTTCACCCCGCCCGTCTTGGCGCGAGACAGGTAGCAGGTCACACCATCCACCTTCGGATCATCAAAGGCCTCGACCACGATCCGATCATTGGGGCCGACAAACTTGAACACCGTCGACACCTGGCCAATCTCTTCGGCCGACGCCAGCAACGGCATCGCCAGCAGCAAACCGAGCAATCCCTTCATTACGCGCATCGAGACATCCCTATTACTTAAACCAGAATCAGGTTATCCCGGTGAACCAGCTCCGGCTCAGCCATGTAACCCAACAGACCGACAATCGCCTCAGACGACTGCCCAATGATTTTCTGCGCCTCAAGGGCGCTGTAGTTAGCCAGGCCACGGGCAATCTCACGCCCGTCAGGCGCCACACACACCACCATCTCGCCACGGCGGAAGCTGCCCTGGACCAGTTTTACACCCACCGGCAGCAGGCTTTTGTTGCCCTGAGACAACGCAGACACCGCCCCCGCATCCAGCACCAGGGTACCGCGCGTCTGAAGATGCCCCGCCAGCCACTGCTTGCGCGCCGCCAGCATGCCGCGCTCGGGCGACAGCAGCGTACCGATGCGCTCGCCCGCCTTGAGACGATCCAGCACCCGCTCGATCCGACCACCGACGATGATCGTGTGCGCACCGGAACGCGCCGCCAGCCGCGCCGCACGCAGCTTGGTCTGCATGCCGCCGCGCCCCAGGGCACCACCGACACTGCCGGCTACCGCATCCAGCGCCGAGTCATCGGCACGCGCTTCGTAAATCAGCTGGGCATCCGGGTTATTGCGCGGATCAGCGTCGAACATGCCGTCGCGATCGGTGAGGATCACCAGCAAGTCAGCCTCGACCAGATTAGCCACCAAGGCTGCCAAGGTGTCGTTATCGCCGAAACGGATTTCGTCAGTCACCACGGTGTCATTCTCGTTGATCACCGGGATCACCTTGAGTTCAACCAGAGCGCGCAGGGTGCTGCGGGCATTCAGGTAACGCTTGCGGTCGGACAAGTCATCATGGGTCAGCAGAATCTGCGCCGTGTGGCGACCGTGCTCGGCAAAGCTGGATTCCCAGGCCTGCACCAGGCCCATCTGACCAATGGCGGCAGCGGCTTGCAGCTCGTGCATCGCGCTGGGTCGCGCGGTCCAGCCAAGACGGCTCATGCCCGCGGCAACCGCCCCGGACGACACCAGCACCAACTCGACGCCAGCCTCATGCAAGGCCACCATCTGGTCCACCCAGACGCTCATGGCCGCACGATCCAGCCCTTTGCCATCCGCCGTCAGCAGCGCGCTACCGATCTTAACGACCCAACGCTGCGCACCTGTCACCTTGCTCCGCATCATCTTCAACCTTAGATAGAGGGCCGCGCGACCCAGCGCCGCCCATAACGTTATTCGTGACTACCGATTTCCAGATACCAAAACGCCGCTCGATTGAGCGGCGCTTAAGTTTACTGCAACGAATCAGTCGCGCACGTAAATGATTTCCGGGCCATCTTCATCATCCACGTCTTCTTCGTCCCAGTCGTCGTCACCGATATCATGGACCGACTTGACGCCACTGCGACGCAGCGCACGCTGGTCATCCAGCGCCTGCAGCTGGGCACGGGCTTCGTCTTCGATGCGCTGATCCAGCTCGGCCAGCTCTGCCTTGTAGACAGGGTCGGCCGCGAGGCGATCGGCACGATCTTCGAGGTAACGCATGATGTCACGCGTCAGGCGCTCAGTGCCTTCTTTGGCAATGGCCGAGATCACGTAGACCGGACCGGTCCATTCCAGGCGATCAACGATCTCCTTGACGCGCTCTTCGTGCTCTTCCTCGAGGATCTGGTCGCACTTGTTCAGCACCAACCAACGATCACGCTCCGCCAGGGACGGGCTGAACTTGGTCAGCTCGCTGACGATCACTTCAGCGGCGTCCGGCGCACTGGTGTCGTCCAGCGGCGCCATGTCGACGAGGTGCAGCAGCAAACGGGTACGGGACAAGTGCTTGAGGAAACGAATCCCCAGGCCTGCGCCATCGGAAGCACCTTCGATCAGGCCCGGAATGTCCGCAACCACGAAGCTTTTCCAGCGATCGACGCTGACCACGCCCAGGTTCGGCACCAGAGTGGTGAACGGGTAATCGGCGACTTTCGGCTTGGCAGCCGACACCGAGCGGATGAACGTACTTTTGCCGGCGTTCGGCAGACCCAGCAGGCCTACGTCAGCCAGCACCTTCATTTCCAGCTTGAGATCACGCTGCTCGCCAGGCTTGCCCGGCGTGGTCTGGCGTGGCGCACGGTTGGTACTGGATTTGAAACGGGTGTTACCCAGACCGTGCCAGCCGCCATGAGCCACCAGCAGGCGCTGACCGGCCTTGGTCAGGTCACCGATGATTTCCTGGGTAGCGGAGTCGATTACGGTGGTGCCGACCGGAACCCGCAGCACCAGCTCTTCGCCTTTCTTGCCGGTGCAGTCGGTGCTGCCGCCGTTGGAGCCACGCTCGGCATCAAAGTGCCGGGTGTAACGGTAGTCCACCAGGGTGTTGAGGTTTTCGTCGGCGATCATGTAGACCGAGCCGCCATCACCACCATCACCGCCGTTAGGACCACCGTTTTCGATGAATTTTTCCCGACGGAAACTCATGCAACCGTTACCGCCGTCGCCAGCTTTTACTCGGATCGAAACTTCATCAACAAACTTCATAACAAAACGCCTCTCGTCGCACGGACGAGCTTAAGAAACCAAGACATAAGACTCTTGCAAAAATGAGCGCAGCGACCTCAAGCAACGACCGCAAATCCACTGCTTTCGCCCATCACAAACAGCTTTGCAAGAGACTCACCCCACAAACGAAAAAGCCCCGTCGCGAGACAGGGCTTTTCCAGCAACTACGTAATTATGCCGCGACGACTTCAGTCTTCGGGACAATGCTCACGTAACGGCGGTTGAAAGCGCCTTTTACTTCAAACTTGATCACGCCGTCGATTTTAGCGAACAGAGTGTGATCTTTACCCATGCCAACACCGTAACCGGCGTGGAATTGGGTGCCGCGCTGACGCACGATGATGTTGCCCGGAATGATAACCTGGCCGCCATACATCTTCACGCCAAGGCGTTTGGCTTCTGAGTCGCGACCGTTACGGGTACTACCACCAGCTTTTTTGTGTGCCATGAGTCAATTCTCCTAGTGAGGAATTAGGCTGAAATTAAGCCTGAATACCGGTGATTTTGATCTCGGTGTACCACTGGCGGTGGCCCATACGCTTCATGTGGTGCTTACGACGACGGAACTTGATGATGCGGACTTTATCGTGACGACCTTGGGAGATCACTTCAGCCACAACGGTAGCGCCTGCAACAACTGGAGCGCCGATGTTCACGTCATCGCCATTGGCGACCAACAGAACGCGATCAAAAGTAACGGATTCGCCAGTAGCGATTTCCAGCTTCTCGATCTTCAGGTATTCACCTGGGGCGACCTTGTATTGCTTGCCACCAGTAACAATTACTGCGTACGACATGGTATTTCTCCGATAATCCTGCTCACCCAGCGCTTTATAAGAAGAGGTATTGGCTGGCATGGCTGCATGGGATGGACGTCCCGAATGCAATTGCGTAAGGCAGGTGCTGCCCAGGAAGTTCAGGGTGCGCGATTGTACGCAAGCTATGGAGGTGTTGCAAGTAGCCGTCTATCGCGCCTTGACACTACGGGACGTGGGTCCTAGCATGCCGCGCAACCCTTCTGGAGCGACTGTCGCTGATGCAACCCCAAGCTTTCTACCGCGCGGTGGCGGACGATTTTAGCGCCGTCGACGGCATCATCAAGAAGCAGCTGACTTCTAAAGTGCCGCTGGTCTCCAAAATTGGCGACTACATTACGTCGGCCGGCGGTAAACGCCTGCGTCCTTTATTAGTGTTGCTGTGTGGCAAGGCCCTCGGCCGCGAAGGCGATGACCTGCGCCTGCTGGCCGCGACCATCGAGTTCCTGCACACCGCCACCTTGCTGCACGACGACGTGGTCGACATGTCCGGCATGCGCCGCGGTCGCGAGACGGCCAACGCGATGTGGGGCAACGCGCCGAGCGTGCTGGTGGGCGACTTCCTGTACTCACGCTCGTTCGAAATGATGGTCGAGCTGGGCTCGATGCCGGTGATGAAGATTCTTTCACAGGCCACGCGCATCATCGCCGAAGGCGAAGTGTTGCAGCTGTCGAAGGTTCGCGACGCCAGCACCACCGAAGAAACCTACATGGAAGTGATTCGCGGCAAGACCGCGATGCTCTTCGAAGCCTCGACCCACAGTGCCGCAGCCCTGTGCGAAGCGACACCCGAGCAGCGCGAAGCCCTGCGCACCTTCGGCGATCACCTGGGCGTGGCCTTCCAACTGGTGGACGACCTGCTGGATTATCGCGGCGACGCCGAAACCCTGGGCAAGAACGTCGGTGACGACCTGGCCGAGGGCAAGCCGACCTTGCCGCTGATCTACACCATGCGCGAAGGCACGCCGGAACAGGCGGCCCTGGTGCGCAAGGCGATCCAGAAAGGCGGGATCGAAGACCTGGAAAGCATCCGCGAAGCCGTGGAAGCCTCGGGCTCCCTCGAATACACCGCACAACTGGCCCGTGACTACGTCGCTCGTGCCATCCAGTGCCTGGAAGCCCTTCCAGCCAGCGAATACCGGGACGCCCTGGTTGAGCTGAGTGAATTTGCGGTCGCCCGTACTCACTGATTCTGCTCTGCTTCATGTGGGAGCTGGCTTGCCTGCGATGCAGGCACCTCGGTTTGTCTGTCACACCGCGGTGATGCAATCGCAGGCAAGCCAGCTCCCACAGCGTTCTCTGGCGTTGCTGCACCCTGCCCGGCTAAAACCCTATACAATGTGCGCTTTTTAGCCATCCTGAAACTAAAGGAGCTTTAGTGAGCACGTTGCCACCCTGCCCAAAATGCAATTCCGAATACACCTACGAAGACGGCGCCCAGCTGATTTGCCCGGAATGCGCCCATGAGTGGGCCGTCGGTGGCGAAGCCGAGGCTGCCAGCGATGAATCCGTGAAGAAAGACTCTGTGGGCAACGTCCTGCAGGACGGCGACACCATCACCGTGATCAAGGACCTCAAGGTCAAGGGCACGTCCCTGGTGGTCAAGGTCGGCACCAAGGTCAAGAACATCCGCCTGTGTGACGGCGACCACGATATCGACTGCAAGATCGACGGTATCGGCCCGATGAAACTCAAGTCCGAGTTCGTCCGCAAGGTCTGAACCTGCTGCCTCCATCCCGTGCCCTGCACGGGATGGCGCTTCACCCTCCCCGCGTCACTTCCGCACTGGCGGCAAAAGGCCAGGCCTTTTGATCAGAAACAATATCCACACAGAAAAGTCCGGAAATCGCCAATAGGCACTTGCTATTCCTTGAATAAGAATTATTCTCATTGAAACCCATCAAGGAGATGCTTCCCATGACTTATTTGATCGATGCCTGGCTGGACCGTCCACACCCTTACCTGCGAATCCTCCATCGGGAAACCGGGGAAGTCTGCGCAGTGCTGGAAGAAGAAGCGCTAAGCGAACTGCAGGACCAGGGCGACCTGGACGTCAATGGCCTGAGCTCCAGTGAACCTGGGGTATTGAAGGAGGTGGTGAGAAATCTGTTTCTGTTCTGCTATGCCCGGGCGTTGCGCCCAGTGACGGATCTCAATGGCAAGTTTCATCCATGAGCAACCTGCAAACCCTGAATAACACTGGCTCTATGTGGGAGCCGGGTTGCCCGCGATGCAAACGACTCGGTTTAACTTGAAACCGAGGTGATGCTATCGCAGGCAAGCCAGCTCCCACTCAGAGCCAGGAGCAGCTGTCAGCAGGTGTTACAGAACGTCGAGCAGCTCGACGTCGAACACCAGAACGCTGTGCGGCGGGATGCTGCCAACGCCTTGAGCGCCGTAAGCCAGTTCGCTCGGCACGTACAGACGCCATTTGCTGCCGGCATTCATCAGTTGCAGGGCTTCGGTCCAGCCAGGAATCACGCCGCCAACCGGGAATTCAGCAGGCTGGCCACGCTCGTAGGAGCTGTCGAACACAGTGCCGTCGATCAGGGTGCCATGGTAGTGAGTACGTACCTGGTCTTCACGGGTCGGCTTGGCGCCGCTACCTGCAGTCAGCACTTCAAATTGCAGGCCGGAAGCCAGGGTGGTGATGCCGTCACGCTTGGCGTTTTCAGCCAGGAAAGCCAGGCCTTCGCCCGCAGCGGCTTCAGCTTTTGCAGCAGCTTCGGCTTGCATGATCTCGCGGATGACCTTGAAGCTGGCGGCCATTTGCTCCTGGTCCACACGGGAAGGCTTGCCGGCGAAAGCGTCGGTCAGGCCAGCCAGGATCGCATCCAGGCTCACGCCCGGTGGCGGGTTGTCGCGCAGTTGGTCGCCCAACTGACGGCCAATGCCGTAGCTCACGCGGGTTTCGTCGGTGGACAAGTTGACTTCGGACATGGAACTGCTCCGCTGTAGGACGACAACACACGCCGTCCAAACTAAAAGGGCGAGCAGCCTAGCACACAAGCTACGCCCTTGATGAGCCCCGCGCAGGAGAGCGCCAGGGGGTAATTAATGCTTGGTGACCTTATCCAGGTAACCCATGGCAAACGCCGACACTACAAACGTCATGTGAATGATCACGTACCACTTCAGGTGTTCGGGGTCGACGTTCTTGGCGTCCATGAAGACCCGCAGCAAATGGATCGACGAAATCGCCACGATGGACGCCGCAACCTTCATCTTCAGCGACGAGGAGTCCATGGTCCCCAGCCAGTTGAGCTTTTCCTTGCTTTCGTCGATGTCCAGCTGGGAGACGAAGTTCTCGTAGCCACTGATCATCACCATCACCAGCAGGCCGCCCACCAGCGCCATGTCGATCAACGACAGCAGCACCAGGATCACATCCGACTCGCTCATGGAGAACACCATGGGAATCACATGGAAGACTTCCTGGAAAAACTTCAACCCCAGCGCCAGCAGCCCCAGGGACAAACCGAAGTAGATCGGCGCCAACAGCCAGCGTGAGGCATACATTGCATTTTCGATAAAGCGTTCCATTGAATCTCACACAGCGTGGCTAAAAATGGCGCCGAGTATACCAGCCGCATCCAAACCCCAGAAACCGTCGAGAAAACTGATCTGTACGGCATCTGTAAAAGAATTTTTCTGCTAGTGTCGAGCTCATCAACTCGGCTCGATGATGTCGGACAGGAAAACTCAGATAATGGATGTGCGATCCCCTTTGGCCAGCATTGGCCTGTGTGCGGCGTTGCTGATGGGCAGCGGTTGTTCCCCCAGCGATGAACACAAGCAAGCCAGCCTCGAAGAGAAAACCGCCAAGTTCGAACAGTCCCTGGACGCCATCCAGGACCCCAAGCTCAAGGACGCCGTGTCCGAGCTCGGTGGCTCGTTGCTGTTGCTGGAACGGGCGCGGGCCAAGCTCGCCACCAAGCCCATCGAGGCCGAGTACAGCGAAGACAGCCTGGCGCTGCTCAAGCATTACCCGACGCCCCAGGCCCTGGTTGATACCTACATCAATGGCCTGTTTGTGCTGCGCAAGGCGTCCCATTCGGACTACCTGACGGACCTGCAGCCGATCTTCCCCTTCAACTTCAACATGCCCGATCAGTTCCCATTCCCCCACGGCCTGGAATGGCAGTCGGTGACCCTGAGCAACAACAAGGTCATCCCGTTCCAGCCGGAATGGTCGGAAACCGACCCGGGCATCCAGTTGAGCCCCACCAGTTCCAACCTGACCAACCCCGATGACCTGACGGTGACCTACCCGTTCGTCGAAGGCATCGAGACTGACAACAAGAGCCAGCCGCAGCCCGTCACCCTCAAGGGCAAGGTAGAAGTGATAGCCCCGCGTAAAGTCTTCACCTTCGACTTGTCGAAAAAGGACGTGGGCCGCAAACGCACCGAAGAAAACGTCACGGTCACCCTGCTGACCCTGGAAAAGAACTACGCCGAGATCGAACTGACCAACAGCGCTCCACTCGCGCCGGAAGTCGCCGACGAATCGCCTAACCCGCTGCTGGTGCAGGCGCGCGACACCACCGGGCAATTTCTCTCGCGCTCGGGCTCGATCAACGAGAACGCCGCACAACTGGCGTTCTACGAGAAACAACTGGCGGAGATGCAAAAGCAGAAAGCCTGGTCCGACACCTTCGAGAAGCAGCTGGAAGACGAGCAGAAAGCCTTCGAACACAAGCAGGACAGCCACTACACCAAGGTGTACTTCAACGGCCTGATCGACAACGTGCAAGTCAGCGTCCTCGACTTCTCCCAAGCCACGATTACCCGCAAGGACCTGGACTTGCCCGTACGGCGCTTCGACAAGAACAGCCTGGAGAAAACCGTACAGCCCCTGCCGATGCCGGTCACCGTGTATGACGACCAGGCCTCCGACTGGCTGAAGGATGCCACGCTGTCCGAAGACCAACTGAAGAAAAGCGTCATCATCAACCAATCGGTGGATGACGCCAGCGCGGCGCACATCGAGTTTGATCACCCGTACACCTTCAACGATGACCTGCTGGGCGACGACCGCGGCGGCGGCGATGCCCCCGTGACCTTCCTCACTGCCAACGACGAAGGCAAGCTCGGCGAGCCGATCGAACTGCCCGCCGAAGCCTACGAGGTCGACCCGGGCCGCGCCACCATCACCTATGACCTGAACCTGTTCCCCGAGAACCCGGGATTTGCCGTCGGATCAATGCCACTGTTCCTGGCCACCATCGAAAAAGGCACGCTCACCGCAGGGCAACTGCCCAAGGGCCTGGAGCTGAAAGACAACGCACTGATTGTCGACCAGAAGCAGTTCCCCGCCGACAGCTGGCGGTTCTATGCCAAGGACGCAAGCGGCAACTACCTGAAGGAAATCCTCGGCGTCAGCCACCGGGCCGAGGAATACGGCACTGCGTTGTTCGACGTGCATTACTTCTACGGCCAGCCGACCACATTTGAAACCTATCAGCGCACCGGACTGAATACGGTGGAGTATGGATTTGAGGTCAAGCTGGACAAGCCCGAGGCAGCGCCTGCCCCCAAACCGTAAGCGCCACCCGTACTGAAGCTCCAAGCCGGCTTGTGTGGGAGCCGGGCTTGCCCGCGATAGCATCACCTCGGTCTGGCTGAAAGACCGAGTTGCCTGCATCGCAGGCAAGTCAGCTCCCACACAAACCCACACATTTGGTTTTCGATGTTTAGCGGATATCACTCAGCGCCGTTTGCCGTCCGCCATTGAGCTGTCGCAAGTGCGCCTGCAGGTGCAGGCACCATATCTGCGGGTCATCAGCCAGCTCGTACCCGTGCAGGGTCAGGCTTTCGACAATCGAATCGAGGATGGTTTGTGCCACGAAAGGTCCGTGAAACGGGCCTTGGGACTTGATGGTGGAAGGCTGCTCGCCAGTCATTCCGGCGGCAAACAACAAAGTCCACATCCCGGTATCCCCCGCGAGAGGGCGAATCGAACATTCGATACGGGTGACCAGGCCCAGGCACTGGCGGGTAAGGCAGAGGTTGCGCGACATGGCGGCGACCCTCGGTAGATCCGGTATTCAGCCTTGCAGGGCAAGACTGTTTCTATCCAGCGACTCCTTTGGATATCCCTTGAGCTGAGAATAGAAGAAACCCGCTACAAACCAAGGCTGGGGGACCAACGGACGACTGCCGTCATGGCGGCGTCAAAAATATGCCGAAGGGGCCGGACAGCCGGCCCCTTCGGCATTGATTACACCGGCTTGGCCTCGGCCAACGCCTCCTGCGCCAGCTCCTTCTCGGCTTCCTTCAGGTCATCTTCGCTGATCATCTCGGCAATCGCCCGCAGACGCTCCACCACTCGCGCATTGACGCTGCCTTCAGGAAATTGCCCCTCCTCGTCCGGCGAACCGGCCGGCTCGCCCACCAGCAGGCTCAAGGCTTCGTCAGCCTGACGCACGGCGTAGACATGGAATTGCCCGTCCCGCACGGCCTGCAACACCTTCTCATCAAGCATCAGCGTCGCGACGTTGGCCTGGGGAATGATCGCCCCCTGCTCGCCGGTCAGCCCGCGGGCTTCACAGAGGCGGAAGAAGCCTTCGATCTTCTCGTTGACCCCGCCCACCGCCTGCACTTCACCAAACTGGTTGATGGAGCCGGTAATGGCGAAGCATTGCTTGAGCGGCGTCTTCGACAGGGCCGAGATCAAGGTACAGGCCTCGCCCAGGGACGCACTGTCACCGTCGACGTAACCGTAGGACTGCTCCAGGGCGATACTCGCCGAGATCGCCAGCGGGAATTCCTGGGCATAACGGCTGCCCAGGTAACCGGTGAGGATCATCACGCCTTTGGAGTGAATCGGCTGGCCGAGATTGACCTCACGCTCGATATCCACGATGCCACTGCCGCCCGGGTACACCGAGGCGGAAATCCGTGCCGGCACACCGAACGCCGAGTCACCCACCTCCAGCACGGTCAGCCCGTTGCACTTGCCCACCGCCGCACCGGCGGTGTCGATCAGGATCACCCCGGCGAGCATGTCATCGAGAATCCGTGCGGAAACCCGTCCAGTGCGCGTGGCCTTGGCCTTGAGCGCGCGCTCGATGTGCCCGGCGTCGGTACGTTCATCACCCGCCAGGTGACGAATGAAGTCCGCCTCGCTGACCAACTGGAACAAATCACCGATACGCGCCGACAAGCGCCCCTGGTTCTCCGCCAGGCGCGCGCTGTAGGTCGCCAGCCGCGCCACGGCATCCGAGGTCAACGGCGCCATGCCTTCTTCCGAAGTGCGGGTTTTCAACAACTGGGCGAACTGCTCCAGGCTTTCATCCACCATCGGGATGTCTTCGTCAAAGTCCACCAGCACCCGGAACATCTCCTGGAAGTCCGGATCCGCGTCCTGCAACGCGTAGTACAGCTGACGGGAACCAATGATGATGACCTTGAGTTGCAGCGGAATCACTTGCGGGTTGAGGGTCACGGTGGCCAGGCGGCCCAGTTCGCCCAACGGTGACTCCATCTTCAGCTTGCGCGATTGCAGGGCGCGCTTGAGGGCGTCCCACACAAACGGCTCGCTGAGCATCTTCTCGGCTTCAAGGATCAGGAAACCGCCGTTGGCCCGGTGCAACGCACCCGGCCGCAACTGACGGTAAGTGGTGTAGAGCGCGCCCTGGTCGGTGCTGTATTCAATACGGCCGAAGAGGTTGTCGTAGGTCGGATGCGGCTCGAAGACCACCGGCGCGCCACCGTTGACCGGATGGCCCACCACCAGGCTCGGGCAATACTGCTCTTCCAGCAACTTGCGGGCCTGGGCGTCGGTTTTCGCGTCGTCCACCAACTGCTCGACCACGGTTTTCAGCAGGTAGACCTGCATCGCCTGCAAGTAGCCGCAGACCGCCGCGTTCTCCGCATACTTCTCGGAAAGCGGCGCCAGCAGTGGCTGCAAGGCCAGCGTGATGGTTTCTTCGTTGAACTGGCGCATCTGGTTGTTGGACTCGCGCTTCCACTGGGGCAGGCTGGCGAGTTCTTCGTTGAGGCGTTCTTCCAGTTCGGAAATGTCGGTGTGGAAACGCTCGCGGTCGGCTTCCGGCAACTGCGAGAACTCGGCCTCGTCCAGGGCCTTGCCGTCGAGCATCGGGGTAAAGGCAATGTTGCTGCTGTCACGGTACAGCGCCACGTCCTTTTCCAGGGCCAGGCGCTCGATCACATCCAGGGCGCGGTCGTAACGCTGGTTGAAGGCACGGTCGATGGCGCTTTTACGCTGTTGATAAGTCGGGTGTTCAAAGACCGCCGGGAAGGTCGCGACCAGGTTATCGATCAGGCCGTTGATGTCGCTGATGAACGCAGCTGCACCGCCCGCCGGCAACTCCAGGGCACGGGGTTCGCGAGGCTCATCGAAGTTATTGACGTAGACCCAGTCGGCCGGGGTCTGCAGGCGCTTGCCCTCGGCCTTGAGGTAGCGTTTGACGAACGAAAAGCGGCCCGTACCGGGCTCGCCCATGACAAATACGTTGTAACCGGGGCGTGGCATGGCCACACCAAACTGCAAGGCTTCGACCGCACGTTCCTGGCCAAGCACACCGCGAAAGGGCTCCAAATCATTGGTGGTCGAGAAGCTGAACTGTTCAGCGGAAAAAGGACGAGTCAGCGCTTCGGGCGCTAGACGCAAGCTGGCAGCAACAGGATCAGGCATCGGGCTTCCTTACATCAGGCGGGGCAGATGACGGCATTCTGGCGCCGGGTTGGGCCGGCTGGCAAGGCACGGCTTAGGGAAAGCATAGACCCGGGTTCGGGGCTGTAAAAAAACCGAGTGTTTCCGGCTTGTTTCATAAAAAGTCACGGAACCCTTGGATCATGCCTAAACTCCAAACTGCGCGGGTTGGACTAATAACCGGCCCCTAGGGCGCTTTGAGGCGCCTGAACCCTTGTCCATTGGTTTGCACACAAAGAGAACAAAGCTATGAAACGGATCCTTCTCGGTACTCTCTTCACCGTCGTCTCCCTCAATGCAATGGCTGAAGCGCCAGGTGGCCCGAACTGCGGTTGGGGCAACATGTTGTTCGAAGGCCAACGCGGCACTCCCGCTCACTTCCTCGCCTCCACCACCAACGGTACCTCGGGCAACGCCACCTTCGGCATGACCTCGGGCACCAACGGCTGCAGCACCAACAGCGCACTGACCTACGGTGGCAAATCGTGGATTGCCATGAATGGCATGATGAACGAGCTGTCCGAAGACATGGCCAAGGGTAACGGCGAGGCGCTGACTACCTACGCCGTGGTACTGGGCGTTGCTCCTGAAGATCGCGAGCACTTTGCCGCTGTGACTCACGAGCACTTCCAGCAAATCTTCAGCAAGGCTGACGTCACTGCTGATGACGTGCACAACAACACCCTGGCGGTACTGAAAGGCGACACCCGTCTGGCGAAATACGCTACCCAGGCTTAAGCTCGACCTGCCCGTGCCTCTTGAGGCACGGGTTTTATTATTTTTTGGACCTGCCTCCCCTTTGGGTCTTTTTATCTCGACTTAAGTTGCCCACATGCTCAAACGCCTTGCCTGGTTGGCACTCTTCGCCTGCGCCCCGCTGTATGCGGCCCCGCACCTTGATGATCAACGTTTGCAGCAACTGGCCAACGATCCGTTCTGGCTCTCGCTGGGGCATTACGAATCCGGCAAGTTCAAGGGCTGGCGCAGTTATGTCAGCGACAAGAAATTCTTCCTCGCTCCCGATGGCGCCCACCATCCGGACCAGGAACTGAAGGCGACTGTAGAGGCGCTGTATGCCCCGGCCAGCCTCGGTGAAAAACACGCCCAATGCGTGTATCCGGCACGTACCCGTTGGCTCAAGGACCAGTTGCACCTGACTGACCTGCCGGCGCTGGACTGCAAGGAATTCAAGCAATGGTTCAAGGACGTCGCCCCCCACAGCGCGGTGATGATCTTCCCGGCGGCCTACCTCAACAGCCCCTCGTCAATGTTCGGCCACACCCTGCTGCGCATCGACCAGGCTGACGTACAGAGCAACAACACCGCCCTGCTCAGCTATGCGATCAACTTCGGCGCCTATATCGAAGGCTCGGACAACAGCATCCTCTACGCCTGGAAAGGCCTGATGGGCGGCTATCCGGGCCTGTTCGCACTGGTGCCCTACCAGGAAAAACTCTCGGAATACCGTAGCCTGGAGAACCGCGACCTGTGGGAATACCGCCTGAACCTGACCCAGGTCGAGACCGAGCGCATGGTCGAGCACGTGTGGGAGCTCAAGCAGATCCAGTTCGACTACTTCTTCTTCGACGAAAACTGCTCCTATCGCCTGCTGGAACTGCTGCAAGTGGCCCGCCCGAGCCTGCGCCTGACCGAACAATTCCCGCTGACCGCCATCCCCACCGACACGGTCAAAGCCGTGAAAGAAGCCGGCCTGGTGGAGAAAATCGACTACCGCCCCTCCCGTGAACGGGAACTGCTGGAACGCGCCAAGCCGCTGGACAGTGACGAGCAGCAATGGGTGCTGAAGATCAGTGACGACCAGAAACAACTGCAAGAGCCGGCCTTCAAGGCCATCGCCAAAGACCGCCAGGCCCTGATCATCGACGCCGCCTACCGCCTTGGCCGCTACCGCGCCAACGGCCTGGAGCGCGACACCGAACGTTCCCAGCGCAGCTTTGAACTGCTGCGGGCGATCAACCAGAACCCGGCGCCGGACCTGAAGATCGAACGCCCCGGCCTGCCCGAAGACGGCCACGAATCCCGCACCTGGCAAGCGGGCATCGGCACCCGGGGCGACAAAGCGTTCGGCGAATACGGCCTGCGCATGGCCTACCACGACCTGAACGACAACGCCGAAGGCTTCCCATTGGGCGCGCAGATCGAAATCCTGCAAATGAAACTGCGCCAGTACGAAGGCAACCACTGGCAATTGCAGCAACTGGATCTGGCGACCATCCGCTCACTGACCCCGCGCAACGAACTGCTACAACCCTGGTCGTGGCAAGTGACGGGCGGCCTTGAGCGCGTACCGGGCAAGCATGACGACGAAACCCTGGTCAGCCACGTCAACGGCGGCGCTGGCGGCACCTGGCAACTGCGCGACGACATGCTCGGCTTTGCACTGGGCACCGTGCGTGTGGAACACAACAGCGACTTCGGCGAAGCCATCTCCCCGGCGGCCGGGTTCAATACCGGCGTGCTGTGGCGCAACCCGCTGGGCAACCTCAGCCTGGAAGCCAAGGGTGATTTCTTCACCAATGGCGAAGTGCGGCGCAGTATCAGCCTGAATCAACAGTGGGAACTGTCGCGCAACCTGGGGTTGAGACTGAGTGCGCAGCGGGAATACAGCCACTTGGCGACACCGGTCAATGAAGTGATGCTGGAAGTGAAGTGGTATCACTACTGACCCCACTCTCCAGGAAAACACCTATCAAATGTGGGAGCTGGCTTGCCTGCGATGCAGACGACGCGGTCTGCCAGTTGCACCGCAACGATGCCATCGCAGGCAAGCCAGCTCCCACACTTCAGACGCAGCAGTGCCAACAGATTAATCACAGCCCTTTCACATCCCCCCAACGAATCGCCTTCTAAACTCCCCTCATCAGCCGTTCAACGGCCAGGGAGCAAGCGATGTGGCGGTACGCAGTAATGCTGGGCGTGTTGGCCTTGCTGTCGGGTTGCCAATCGACCCACGAAGATTTGCTGGCCAAGGGTTACCCACCCGCCTTCGCCGACGGCTATGACGACGGTTGCAGCAGCGGCCGCCAGGCCGCCGGGGTAATCACCGGGGAATTTCGCAAGAACGTCCCCCGCTATCTGAAGGACCGCACCTACGCCGAAGGCTGGGATGACGGCTTTCGCCAGTGCAAGGCGATGCGCGAGAACGAAGACCTCAACGACTACAAGAACCGCCACTGGGACGACCGCGAACGCGCCTGGCAACAGGAAAAGGATCGCGACGCCGCCCGGGCCTTTCGCTCGCCATAGGTCGCTTTCAGACATCCGGCGAAACTTAACCCCTGCGACCATGGCCCAAACTCCATAGCAGGAGAATCCCATGAGTCGAGCGTTCGTCAACGAAGACAGCGCCGCTGCCCAGGCCAGCCAGCCGGTGGAACGCCAGGTCAGCGCGCAACCCAATCACCTCACCGCCCTGGGGCTCGCGCAGTTGCAGGCCAAGGTGGCGCAGTTGCAGAGCGAGCACAGCGAAGAGTCCGCCAAGGGCGAGCAGGCCGATAAACAGCGTCAGGCCGACCTTGAGCGGGACTTGCGTTACTTCAACCAGCGCCTGCAAAACGCGCAGGTGGTGGCGCCGGCGACCTCCACCGACAAGGTGCAGATCGGCAGTTGGGTGACGTTTGCCAATGAACAGGACGAAGAGCAGCGCATTCAGTTGGTCGGCGAAGACCAGGCCGATGCCACGGTGGGCCTGATCAACTGGGGCTCGCCGCTGGGCCGGGCGCTGCTGGGTGCGCAGGTAGGCGACGAGGTGCTGTGGAAGCGCCCCGTCGGTGATCAGTTGATCGAAATCCTGCGCATCGAGCCCGAGGCTTAAACGATGCCTTGGGCCAGCATCGCGTCCGCGACTTTCACAAAGCCGGCGATGTTGGCGCCCTTCACGTAGTTGACCCGGCCGTTTTCTTCGCCGTAGTGCACGCACGCATGGTGGATCGACTGCATGATGTTGTGCAGCTTGCTGTCCACTTCGCCAGCGGTCCACAGCAGGCGCATGGCGTTCTGCGACATTTCCAGCCCGCTCACCGCCACGCCGCCCGCATTGGATGCCTTGCCCGGCGCGAACAGGATGCCGGCCTCGATAAAGATATCCACCGCTTCAAGGGTGGTGGGCATGTTGGCGCCTTCGGCCACGCACACGCAGCCATTGCGCAACAAGGTGCGCGCCGCTTCGGCGTCCAGTTCGTTCTGGGTCGCGCAGGGCAGTGCGATGTCGCAGGCCAGTTCCCACGGTGCCTTGCCGGCACGGAATTCCAGGCTGAAACGCGAAGCCAGCTCGCTGATGCGCCCGCGCTGCACGTTTTTCAGCTCCAGCAGTGCCGACCATTGTTCTTCGGTCAAACCGCTTTCGCAGTACAGGGTGCCTTCGGAGTCAGACAGGGAAATCACCTTGCCGCCCAGGTCCATGACTTTGCGCGCCGCGTACTGGGCGACGTTGCCGGAACCGGAGATGGCCACGCGCTTGCCTTCGACCCGCTCACCGTTGCGCTTGAGCATTTCCTCAGCGAAGTACACACAACCAAAACCGGTGGCTTCCGGGCGAATCAGGCTGCCGCCGTAGCTCATGCCCTTGCCGGTCAGCACCGAGGTGAACTGGTTGCTCAGGCGTTTGTATTGCCCGAACAGGAAACCGATCTCACGCGCGCCCACGCCGATATCACCGGCCGGCACATCCACGTCCGAACCGATATGGCGGTACAGCTCGCTCATAAATGCCTGGCAGAAGCGCATCACCTCGGCATCGCTCTTGCCCTTGGGATCGAAGTCCGAGCCGCCCTTGCCGCCGCCCATGGGCAGGGAGGTCAGGGAGTTCTTGAAGGTTTGTTCGAAGGCGAGGAATTTCAGCACGCCCAGATTCACCGACGGGTGGAATCGCAGGCCGCCTTTGTACGGACCGATGGCGCTGTTCATCTGGATCCGGAACCCGCGGTTGACCCGCACTTTGCCCTGGTCATCTTCCCACGACACCCGGAACACAATCGCACGCTCCGGCTCGCAGATGCGCTCCAGGATGCCCGAGTTCAGGTAGTGGGGATTGGCTTCAAGAAACGGCCACAAACTGCGCAGGACTTCTTCCACGGCCTGGTGGAATTCCGGCTGGTCGGGGTCGCGCTTCTTGAGGCGGGCAAGGAAGGATTCAACGGATTCGATCATGAAAAGTCTCGGCAAATTTATTGTCGTTAAAGGAGATTTGTCCCGGACTTTATCAATTCATGTCGCACCGCGACAGGGCGAAATGTCGCTTTTGTGAATTTAAATGGTGCATTAGATATAAATTAAGGCGGTTTTTTGCACCTTAATGAGGATTTCAATCCGGATTTTGCACCAACAGGTGAACCGCTATCGCAGGCAAGCCAGCCCCCACATCTGGAATGTATTTCAAGTGTGGGAGCTGGCTTGCCTGCGATGAATCCACCTCGGTCCAGCTGAAAAAATGCAAAAAAAAGCGGGGCCACAAAGGGCTCCGCTTTTTCATACCACCAACCCGAATCAGGCCAGTTTCTTGTGCCGTACACGATGCGGCTGGGCAGCGGCTTCGCCGAGGCGTTTCTTGCGATCGGCTTCGTATTCGGTGTAGTTGCCTTCGAAGAACACGGCTTGGGAGTCGTCTTCGTACGCCAGGATGTGAGTGGCCACGCGGTCGAGGAACCACCGATCGTGAGAGATCACAATGGCGGCGCCCGGGAAGTCCAGCAGGGCTTCTTCCAGGGAACGCAGGGTTTCAACGTCGAGGTCGTTTGACGGTTCGTCGAGCAGCAAGACGTTGCCGCCTTCCTTCAAGGTCAAGGCCAGGTGCAAGCGACCGCGCTCACCACCGGACAGGTCCTTGACGAACTTCTGCTGGTCGCCGCCCTTGAAGTTGAAGCGACCCACGTAGGTGCGCGACGGGATTTCATAGTTGCCGATGCGGATCTGGTCGGAACCGTCGGAAATCTGCTGGAACACGGTCTTGCTGCCGTCGAGGTCGTCGCGGCTCTGGTCCACGCACGCCAGTTGCACGGTTTCGCCGACTTCGATAGTGCCCGAGTCCGGTTGTTCCTTGCCCATCAGCATGCGGAACAGGGTGGATTTACCCGCACCGTTACCGCCGATCACGCCAACGATGGCGCCTTTTGGCATGGAGAACGACAGGTTGTCGATCAACACGCGGTCGCCGTAGCCCTTGCAGACGTTCTTGAACTCGATGACCTTGTCACCCAGGCGCGGACCGGCCGGGATGTAGATTTCGTTGGTCTCGGAACGCTTCTGGAATTCCTGGGACTGCATCTCTTCGAAACGCGCCAGACGGGCCTTGGATTTCGACTGACGCGCCTTGGCGCCTTTACGCACCCACTCCAGCTCGTCTTTCATGGCCTTTTCATGGGCCGACTGCTGCTTGGATTCGGCCGCCAGACGGTTGGACTTGGCTTCCAGCCAACCGGAGTAGTTGCCCTCGTAAGGGATACCGGCGCCACGGTCGAGTTCCAGAATCCAGCCGGCAACGTTGTCCAGGAAGTACCGGTCGTGCGTGATCGCAACTACGGTGCCCGGGAAGTCGTGGAGGAAATGCTCCAGCCAGGCGACGGAGTCGGCGTCCAGGTGGTTGGTGGGTTCGTCGAGCAGCAGCATGTCGGGAGCCGACAGCAGCAGGCGGCACAGGGCCACACGACGCTTTTCACCACCGGAGAGGTGTTCAACCTTGGCGTCCCACGCCGGCAGGCGCAGCGCATCGGCGGCGACTTCCAGCTGGCGGTCCAGGTTGTGACCGTCAGCGGCTTGCAGGATGGCTTCGAGCTTGGCCTGTTCTGCCGCCAGCTTGTCGAAGTCGGCATCTTCTTCCGCGTAGGCCGCGTAAACCTCGTCCAGGCGCGCCTGAGCGTTTTTGATCACGCTGACCGCTTCCTCGACCACTTCACGCACGGTCTTGGTCGGGTCCAGGATTGGTTCCTGTGGCAGGTAGCCGATGTTCAGGTCGGGCATCGGGCGGGCTTCGCCGTCGAACTCGGTGTCGACGCCGGCCATGATTTTCAACAGGGTGGATTTACCCGAACCGTTGAGGCCGAGCACGCCGATCTTGGCGCCCGGGAAGAAGGACAGAGAAATGTTTTTCAGGATTTCCCGCTTCGGCGGAACAACTTTTCCCAGCCGATGCATGGTGAAGACGTATTGAGCCATGGTGAACCTAGCGTCAGTGACTGATGAATTAAGCGGGCGAAGCCCGTGCCAGGCCATGCGCCGCGCGGGCCGTTGATGACGATCAATGCCTGCGTACGGTAGATGCCTGATTGTCTGGGGCTGGAACGCCCTCGCGTAACCGGCAAAGCTACCTGAATGCGGGTGGGCAGTCCAGCCAGGCGGGGCTGGCACTTTGCCACAACACAAGGCATGCTAGCCGCCCTCCGGGCGTCCGGCTTATAGTGCACGTCGCGCGCCAGTCCAGCCAAACCGCAGGATCACAGTTTGTCCAACGTAACAAAGCCAACTCCCCTGCGCGCCGCTCATATAGCGCCGGGAGCGCCCCTGCACGGAACCCTCAAGGGCGCATTGGCGACGCTGGTCCTGCTGCTGCTCGCCTTATTGTTCTGGCAACTGCTGGACCAACTGCAGCAAAACCAGAAGAACCAGCAGCAATACACCATCGACTACAGCGCCGACCTGGCCGAGCAGATCAGCCTGAACATGGCCCTCAGCGCGCAGATCGCCCTGAACCTGCTACCGATCGTCGAGCCACCGCGGGATACCGAACAGCAGCAAATCCTGATGCGCACCCTGCAACGCTCCCTGCCGGAGCTGCGCAGCGTGGCCCTGCTCGCCCCCAGCGGCGCGATGATCAGCGACAGTGCCAACGACAGCCAGGACAGCGCCTGGCTCGAAGAGCTGGTCAAGCGCAGCCACGCCCAGTCCTATTACCTGAGCAACAACAACGACGGCACCGTCATCTACCTGCTGCTGCACCAGCCCAGCGGCGGCACCAAGATGTACTGGGCCCTGCGCCTGGCGCCCAATTACCTGGCCAACCTGACCCGCCAGGACGGCCAGGGCCAGCGGCCGATGTGGGTCATCGAAAACCGCCTCAACCACCGAGTGGTCAGCCGTGACAGCGGCATGCCGGCCCAGTGGGCCTCGGCGTTGACCCCGGACGAACTGAACAAAAGTGTGCTTGTCACGCCCCTGAGCAAGAGCGACTGGCAACTGCGCGGCCTGTTCGACCGCGCCGCCGTGCTGGAGCAACTGCTGCCGGCGTTTATCGGCAAATGCCTGCTGGGCCTGGCCTTCTCGCTGATCCCGGTGATCGTGCTGCTGAACATGCGCCGCCGCCAGCGCCAGGTGCACGAGGGGCGCCGCCGCTACCAGGACATTTTCGAAGGCACCGGCGTGGCCCTGTGCGTGCTCGACCTGTCGGGTTTACGCGCGTTCTTCGACAAGGCCCAATTGCAAACCCGCGAGCAACTGCAACAGTTGCTGCAAGACAACCCGGAGCAACGCCAGCAACTGCTCAAGGAGCTGCGCATCACCGAGGTCAACCAGGTGGCGGTGCGCC
Organism: Pseudomonas sp. Z18(2022); assembly: GCF_036346535.1. Taxonomy (NCBI): domain Bacteria; kingdom Pseudomonadati; phylum Pseudomonadota; class Gammaproteobacteria; order Pseudomonadales; family Pseudomonadaceae; genus Pseudomonas; species Pseudomonas sp. Z18(2022). Next base: position 18,981 of record NZ_JAOTOA010000007.1, on the reverse strand, counting down.
TGCTGAATGTGGCTTCTTGCGAGCAAGCCTGGGAACGCCTGATCGACGCCTGCCCGTCGAGCCCGACTGCCATCGGCAACCAGGTGATCGACGCGGTACTGACCCAGCAAAAGCAGCTCGAACTGGAAATCCAGCTCAGCGATGTCGAAGGCAACGACCAATACCTGTGGCTGGTGATGCGCCTGCCGGAACAACAGGACGACTTCAAGGCGGTGATCCTGAGCATCAGCGACATCACCAGCCGCAAGCTGATCGAGCTGTCGCTGGTGGAGCGCGAAGGGTTCTGGTCGGACGTGGTGCGCACCGTGCCCGATCACCTGTATGTGCAGGACGTGATCAGCCAGCGCATGATCTTCAGCAACCACCACCTCGGCCACACCCTCGGCTACAACAAGCCCGAGTTGCAGCAGATGGGCGAGTACTTCTGGGAAATCCTGCTGCACCCCGAAGACGCCGAGCGCTACCACGACCTGCGCCTGCAACAGCGTCAGGCCGGCTACCTCAGCCAGTTGCAGTGCCAATTGCGCTTTCGCCACCGCAACAACCAATGGCGGCGTTTCGATATCCGCGAACAGGCCCTGGCCCGGGACAAGACCGACCAGGTCACGCGCATCATCGGCGTGGCCAAGGACATCACCGACCAGATCGAGGCCAGCGAGTCCCTGCGCGACAGCGAACAGCGCTACCGCATGCTGGCCGAAAGCATCAGCGACGTGATCTTTTCCACCGACAGCAAGCTGGCCCTCAACTACGTCAGCCCGTCGGTGAATGCGGTGCTGGGCTATGACGTGGACTGGATCTTCGAAAACGGCTGGCAGTCGACCATCGCCAACCCGCAGCAACTGACCGGCATCTATTCGCTTGTGGAGCAAGTCAGCCGCGCCCTGGACCAACCCGAATCCCTCGCCGCGTTGCGCAACGATGTACAGACCCAGTTGTTCCTGTTCGATTGCCTGCGGGCTGACGGGCGCAAGGTCCCGATCGAACTGCGCCTGGTGCTGGTGTGGGACGAACACGGCGCGTTCGAAGGCATTCTCGGCGTGGGTCGTGATATCAGCCAGCAACGCCGTGCGGAAAAAGACCTGCGCATGGCGGCCACGGTATTCGAACACTCCACCTCGGCGATCCTGATCACCGACCCGGCCGGTTATATCGTGCAGGCCAACGAGGCGTTCAGCCGGGTCAGCGGTTATGCAGTGGCGGACGTGCTCGACCAGTTGCCGAACATGCTCACTGTCGACGAACAGCAGGAAGCCCACCTGCGCTACGTGCTCAAGCAATTGCACCAGCACAGCACCTGGGAAGGCGAAGTGTGGCTCAAGCGCCGCAACGGCGAGCACTACCCGGCGTGGGTCGGGATTACCGCCGTGTTCGATGACGAAGGCGACCTGGCCAGCTACGTGTGTTTCTTCAGCGACATCAGCGAGCGCAAGGCCAGCGAACAGCGGATCCACCGCCTGGCCTACTACGACGCCCTGACCCACCTGCCCAACCGCACGCTGTTCCAGGACCGCCTGCACACCGCGTTGCAGTCGGCGGAACGGCAGAAGTCGTGGGTGGTGCTGATGTTCCTCGACCTTGACCGTTTCAAGCCGATCAACGACTCCCTGGGCCACGCCGCCGGCGACCGCATGCTCAAGGAAATGGCCACCCGCCTGCTGGGCTGCGTGGCCGAAGACGACACCGTGGCGCGCATGGGCGGCGACGAGTTCACCTTGCTCCTGCAACCCCGGGTCAACCGCGAGATGGCGCTGAACCGGGCGATTCATGTGGCCGAGCAGATTCTGGCGAGCCTGGTGAAGCCGTTTGTACTGGAGGGTCGCGAGTTCTTCGTCACCGCCAGTATCGGCATCGCGTTGAGCCCGCAGGACGGCAACGAGCTCAGCCAATTGATGAAGAACGCCGACACGGCGATGTACCACGCCAAGGAGCGCGGCAAGAACAACTTCCAGTTCTACCAGGCCGACATGAACGCCAGCGCCCTGGAACGCCTGGAGCTGGAAAGCGACCTGCGTCACGCCCTGGAACAAAACGAATTCGTGCTGTATTACCAGCCGCAGTTCAGCGGCGACGGCAAACGCCTGACCGGTGCCGAAGCCCTGCTGCGCTGGCGTCATCCGCGCCGCGGGCTGGTGCCGCCGGGGGACTTCATCCCGGTGCTGGAGGAATTGGGGCTGGTGGTGGACGTGGGCGACTGGGTGATCAGCGAAGCCTGTCGCCAACTCAAGACCTGGCACCAGAACAAGGTGCGGGTGCCCAAGGTCTCGGTGAACATTTCGGCCCGGCAGTTCTCCGACGGGCAACTGGGCGAGCGCATCGCCACCATCCTCAAGGACACCGGCCTGCCGCCGGCGTGCCTGGAGCTGGAGCTGACCGAAAGCATCCTGATGCGCGAGGTCAACGAGGCGATGCAGATTCTCGCCAGCCTGAAAAACCTCGGCCTGAGCATTGCGGTAGACGACTTCGGCACCGGTTATTCATCGCTGAACTACCTCAAGCAATTCCCCATCGACGTGCTGAAGATCGACCGCACCTTTGTCGACGGCCTGCCGTCGGGCGAGCAGGACGCGCAGATTGCCCGGGCGATTATCGCCATGGCCCACAGCCTGAACCTGGCGGTGATTGCCGAGGGCGTGGAAACCCATGAGCAGCTGGACTTCCTGCGGGAGCACGGTTGCGATGAGGTGCAGGGCTACCTGTTCGGGCGCCCGATGCCGGCGAACCGGTTTGAGGCGCAGTTCAGCAACGATGCCCTCTTCATGTTCGATTAACCCCCCGTAGCAGCTGTCGAGCGCCAGCGAGGCTGCGTCGGCAGCGACTCGGTCCAGTGCCGGGCGATGGCTCGGCGGTGCGGCTTACGCAGCCTCGCTGGCGCTCGACAGCTGCTACGGGGCTACGGGGCTACGTGAGCCCCGCTTGTCCGCGACATGATGTCCTTTCATATGCCATCTAAAACCCATTGGGTTAGAATGCGCTTCTTTTCTGCCCCCGATCCTTGAGGACCGCCATGTTCAGCCGTGATTTGACTATTGCCAAGTACGACGCCGATCTCTTTGCCGCCATGGAGCAAGAAGCCGTGCGCCAGGAAGAGCACATTGAGCTGATCGCTTCGGAAAACTACACCAGCCCTGCGGTTATGGAGGCTCAAGGTTCGGTTCTGACCAACAAGTACGCCGAAGGCTACCCGGGCAAGCGTTACTACGGTGGTTGCGAGTACGTCGACATCGTTGAGCAACTGGCCATCGACCGCGCCAAGGAACTGTTCGGCGCCGATTACGCCAACGTCCAGCCACACGCCGGCTCCCAGGCCAACAGCGCCGTCTACCTGGCCCTGCTGCAAGCGGGCGACACCATCCTGGGCATGAGCCTGGCCCACGGCGGTCACCTGACCCACGGCGCCAGCGTTTCCTCCTCCGGCAAGCTGTACAACGCCGTTCAGTACGGCATCGACGGCAACGGCCTGATCGACTACGACGAAGTCGAGCGCCTGGCGGTTGAGCACAAGCCAAAAATGATCGTGGCCGGTTTCTCTGCCTACTCGCAGATCCTGGATTTCCCACGCTTCCGCGAAATCGCTGACAAGGTGGGCGCCTACCTGTTCGTCGACATGGCTCACGTGGCCGGTCTGGTCGCCGCTGGCGTCTACCCGAACCCGGTTCCATTCGCTGACGTAGTGACCACCACTACCCACAAGACCCTGCGCGGTCCACGTGGCGGCCTGATCCTGGCGCGTGCCAACGCCGAGATCGAGAAGAAGCTGAACTCCGCTGTGTTCCCAGGTGGCCAGGGTGGCCCGCTGGAGCACGTGATCGCCGCTAAAGCGATCTGCTTCAAGGAAGCGCTGCAGCCTGAATTCAAGACCTACCAGCAGCAAGTAGTGAAAAACGCCAAGGCCATGGCGGGCGTGTTCATCGAGCGCGGTTTTGACGTGGTGTCCGGCGGTACCGAGAACCACCTGTTCCTGCTGTCCCTGATCAAGCAGGACATCTCCGGTAAAGACGCTGACGCCGCACTGGGCAAAGCCTTCATCACCGTGAACAAGAACTCCGTACCGAACGACCCACGTTCGCCGTTCGTCACCTCCGGCCTGCGCTTCGGCACCCCGGCTGTGACCACTCGTGGCTTCAAGGAAGCAGAGTGCAAGGAACTGGCTGGCTGGATCTGCGACATCCTGGCGGACCTGAACAACGACGCAGTGATTGATGCTGTTCGTGAGAAGGTCAAGGCCATCTGCAAGAAGCTGCCGGTATACGGCGCTTGATTGCAGTAGCTTGAATAAAAAGCCCGGCTCAAGAGCCGGGCTTTTTTATGCCGGTTTTCAAATTGAAATACGGTTAAGTGTGGGAGCTGGCTTGCCTGCGATAGCGGTGTGCCAGTTGATACACCTGTGACTGACACACTGCTATCGCAGGCAAGCCAGCTCCCACATTGACCGCATTTCAAGTCAGGGTTGATAGACCCGTGCAAAGCCTTCGCGAATCTTCTCTTCCGGCAACTCATCGGCAATAAACACAATCACACTTTCCCGCAGCTCGCCTTCGGCCCATTCGGTGTCCCAATCGAACCCGTAGAGCTTCAGCACGCCCTGGAACACCATGCGCCGGTCTTCCCCGGCAATGTTCAGCACGCCTTTGTAGCGCAGCAGTTGCTTGCCGTGGTCTTCCAGCAATTCGTTCATGAACTCGCTGAGTTTGTCGATATCCAGCGGCTGGTCAGTGCGCAGCACCAGGCTGGATATGCGGTCGATGGACGGCGCCTGGCTCACCGGGCGCAGGCTCATGCCGGCATTCAGGTTGAAGCCGCGCACGTCCAGCAGTTCGCCGAGGTCGATCTTGCCGTGTTCCACCACACGAATCGGTGCGCGGCGGTTGATGCGGGTCAGGCGCTCGCTGAGGGCGTCGAACGTGGCGTCGTCTACCAGGTCGCGCTTGCTCACCAGCAGGCGGTCGGCGAAACCGATCTGCGCCTGGGCGATGGTCTGGGTCAGGTGGTGCTCGGCATGGGCCGCGTCCACCAGGGTAATGATGCCGTCGAGGATGTAGCGCTCGCGCAGTTCTTCATCGATGAAAAAGGTTTGCGCCACTGGCGCTGGGTCGGCCAGGCCGGTGCACTCGATCACCAGGCGGTCGAAGGCGATCTCGCCGCTGTCCAGGCGCTCCAGCAGCAGGTACAGGGCCTTGGTCAGGTCGGTGTGGATGGTGCAGCAGACGCAGCCATTGGACAGGGTCATGACTTGCACCGGCTCGGTGCCCAACAGTTGGGTGTCGATGCCGGCGTCGCTGAATTCGTTTTCGATCACGGCGATTTTCAAGCCGTGCTCGGCCTTGAGCAGGTGGCGCAACAAGGTGGTCTTGCCAGCGCCGAGAAAGCCGCTGAGGACGGTGACGGGGATGGGGGTTAACAAAACAACGATCTCCCATTCGCTAAAAGAAATGTAGGAGCCCGGCTTGCCGGCGATGGCGGTCTGAAGATCGCTATCGCCGGCAAGCCGGGCTCCTACAGTAGTGGTGTTGGGTTCAAGCGCGGTGCTTCAACAGCACTTGGGCCCACCCTTGCCGCCGTAACGGGCTTCCTGGCGTTCCCTGAAGAACGCCTTGTAGTCCATCATCGGCTTGTCCGGGTGTTTGGTTTGCATATGCTCGACGTAGGTGTCGTAGTCGGGCATGCCGACCATCAGGCGCGCGGCCTGACCGAGGTATTTACCGAGGCGACTGATGTCATTGAACATGATTGCAATCCTCTATCAAGCGTCCGGGATGGCCTGGTATGGCGCTTCTTTATCCGTACGTTCCTTTTTGCCCCAGGCGGCAATGCCGACCTTGAGCGCATAGAACAGGATGCTGAAGACCACGAACAGGAACAGCGCCGTCAGCGTTGCGTTGGTGTAGGCGTTCCAGATCACGTGTTGCATCTGGTCGATGCTCTTGGCCGGTGCGAGGATCTGGCCGGCGGCCAGGGCATCGCTGTATTTCTTGGCCAGCGACAGGAAGCCGATCGCCGGGTTGGCGTCGAACAGCTTGATGAAGCCTGCGGTCACGGTGCAGATCAGCAGCCAGACAGCCGGCAGCATGGTCACCCAGATGTAGCGCTGGCGTTTCATTTTGATCAGCACAACAGTGGCGAGCATCAGCGCGATACCGGCCAGCATCTGGTTGGAGATACCGAACAGCGGCCACAAGGTGTTGATGCCGCCCAGTGGGTCGATCACGCCTTGGTACAGCAGGTAACCCCACATCGCCACGCAACCTGCGGTAGCAATCAGGTTGGCCGTCCAGGACTCGGTACGCTTGAGCGCCGGTACGAAGGAGCCGAGCAGATCCTGGAGCATGAAGCGACCGGCACGGGTACCGGCGTCGACAGCGGTCAGGATGAACAGCGCTTCGAACAGGATCGCAAAGTGGTACCAGAACGCCATGGTGTTTTCACCCGGCAGCACACTGTGCAGGATCTGCGCGATACCGACCGCCAGGGTCGGCGCACCGCCGGCACGGGCCAGGATGGTGGACTCGCCGATGTCATGGGCCACTGCCTGCAACGCTTCCGGGGTAATTGCAAAACCCCAGCTGCTGACGGTTTGCGCAACGGTAACCACATCAGCGCCGACAATCGCGGCCGGGCTGTTCATGGCGAAGTACACGCCTGGCTCGATCACCGAAGCGGCAACCATTGCCATGATGGCCACGAATGACTCCATCAGCATGCCGCCGTAGCCGATGTAACGGGCGTGCCCTTCACTGGCCAGCAGCTTGGGCGTGGTGCCCGAGGAGATCAGTGCGTGGAAACCCGAGACCGCGCCGCAGGCGATGGTGATGAACAGGAACGGGAACAGGCCGCCCTTCCACACCGGGCCGGTGCCGTCGATAAACTGGGTCAGCGCCGGCATTTTCAGGTCGGGCATGGTCACCAGGATGCCAATCGCCAGGGCGATGATGGTGCCGATTTTCAGGAAAGTAGACAGGTAGTCACGTGGAGCGAGGATCAGCCACACCGGCAGCACCGCAGCCACAAAGCCATAACCCACCAGCATCCAGGTGATCTGGATCCCGGTGAAGCTGAAGGCCTTGGCCCACACCGGGTCAGCGGCAATCTGCCCGCCCAGCCAGATCGAGCCCAGCAGCAACAGCACGCCGACAATCGAGATTTCGCCGATGCGGCCCGGGCGGATGTAGCGCATGTAGATGCCCATGAACATCGCGATCGGGATGGTCGCCATCACCGTGAAGATGCCCCACGGGCTTTCGGCCAGGGCCTTGACCACGATCAGCGCCAGCACCGCGAGGATGATGATCATGATCAGGAAGCAGCCAAACAGCGCGATGGTGCCGGGCACGCGGCCCATTTCTTCGCGGACCATGTCCCCCAGGGAACGGCCGTTGCGACGGGTGGACAGGAACAGGACCATGAAGTCCTGCACCGCGCCCGCCAGCACCACGCCGGCGATCAGCCACAAGGTGCCGGGCAGATAACCCATCTGCGCCGCCAATACCGGGCCGACCAACGGCCCTGCGCCGGCGATTGCCGCGAAGTGGTGGCCGAAAAGGATGTGTTTGTTGGTCGGCACATAGTCCAGACCGTCGTTGTTGAGCACAGCGGGGGTAGCCCGCAGTGGATCGAGCTGCATCACATGGTTAGCGATGAACAGACTGTAGTAACGGTAAGCAACCAGATAAATGGCCACTGCTGCGACCACAATCCACAAGGCGTTGATCGCCTCGCCGCGGCGCAAGGCCACTACGCCCAGGGCGCACGCTCCTACGATTGCCAGCAGCAGCCAGGGTAGATGGCGTAGCAGGCTATTATTATTTTTCATTTTTATATTCCAGCCAGGGTGGACAGAAAGACAGCCATCCCGAGTTTAGCGCTACTGGCCTTAAAGGCCACCCCCCTACGTTGGTCTAGAGCCTTGCGGGGGCGAAAAAAGCAGAAATAATCGCCCCATGATGGCGCAGGGCTACAATTCTCTTATCCACAGAGGGTTTTACCATGAGCGAACAGCCTTCAGACCGACGCCGTTTCCGACGGATTGCCTTCGATGCCAAGACCGAGCTTACGCAAGACGGCCATGTCTGGCCGGTGCAACTGGTGGATTTGTCCCTCAAGGGACTGCTGGTGCAACGGCCCGAAGGCTGGCAGGGCCATCGCTACGAATCGTTCGACGTGGACATTCACCTGGACGCCGAGACCGATGTGAAGATGCAAGTGCGGCTGACCCATGACGATCATGGGCAACTGGGCTTTGTGTGCGAGCACATCGACCTCGACTCGATCAGCCACCTGCGGCGGATAATCGAGCTGAACCTCGGCGATCAGGCAGAACTTGAGCGGGAATTCGCCGCCTTGCTGGAGATATAAGCCTCAACCTGAATCAGTGTGGGAGCTGGCTTGCCTGCGATAGCGGTGTATCAACTAATGGATATGCAACCTGACCCACCGCTATCGCAGGCAAGCCAGCTCCTACAGGGGACCGGGGTGTAGCCGACTATTCGAAGAGGGCATCCAGCGCCTGCTCCAGGCGCGTCACCCCAATCACCTGCAAGCCCGGCGGCATTTCCTTCGGTGCATTGCCCTTGGGCACGATGGCGCGCTTGAAGCCGTGCTTGGCCGCTTCCTTCAGGCGCTCCTGGCCGCTGGGCACCGGGCGCACTTCACCCGACAGCCCCACTTCACCGAACACCAGCAGGTCATGGGGCAACGGCCGGTTGCGCAGGCTGGACATCACCGCCGCCATCAAGGCCAGGTCGGACGCGGTCTCCAGCACCTTGACCCCGCCCACCACGTTGAGGAACACGTCCTGATCGTGGGTGGGAATCCCGCCGTGGCGGTGCAGTACCGCCAGCAACATCGCCAGGCGGTTCTGATCCAGGCCCAAGGTGACACGACGCGGGTTGGCCAGATGGCTGTCATCCACCAGCGCCTGGACTTCCACCAGCATCGGCCGGGTACCCTCCCACGTTGCCATCACCACACTGCCGGGAACTTCTTCCTGGGCGCGGGTGAGAAAAATCGCTGACGGGTTAGAGACTTCTTTCAAACCCCGGTCGGTCATGGCGAACACGCCCAATTCGTTGACCGCGCCAAACCGGTTCTTCACCGCCCGCAGCAAACGCAAGCGCCCGTCGGACTCGCCTTCGAAATACAGCACGGTGTCGACCATATGCTCCAACACCCGTGGCCCGGCCAGCGCGCCTTCTTTAGTCACATGGCCCACCAGGAAAATCGCCGTACCACTCTGTTTCGCATAACGCACCAGTAACGCGGCACTTTCCCGCACCTGGGACACGCCACCCGGCGCCGATTGCAATTGTTCGGTGAAAATCGTCTGGATCGAGTCGATCACCATCACCTTGGGCTTTTCCAGGCGCGCGGTGGCGATGATGCTTTCGATGCAGGTTTCGGTCATCACCCGCAACTGGTCCTGGGGCAAGCCCAGGCGACGGGCGCGCATGGCCACCTGCTGCTGGGACTCTTCACCGGTGACGTACAGCGCCGGCATGCGGCTGGCGATGCTGCACAGGGTTTGCAGCAGGATCGTGGATTTACCGATGCCCGGGTCACCGCCGATCAGCACCACCGAGCCGTCCACCAGGCCGCCGCCCAGCACCCTGTCGAGTTCACCGGAGGCCGTGGAGAAACGCGGAATTTCTTCGACGCTGACTTCGGCCAGGGTCTTGATCTGGGTTTGTTGCCCGGTCCAGCCGGAGCGCCCGCTGGGGGCCACGGCGCCGCCACTTTCAATCATGGTTTCGGTCAGGGTGTTCCACGCACCGCACTCAGTGCACTGGCCGGCCCACTTGGGAAAGGTCGCGCCGCACTCCGTGCAGCCATACATGCGCTTGGCCTTTGCCATTTGAGAACCTCCAACCGAAAAACCGCGATGATAGCTCAGCGCGGCGCCGGGGTACGGATTTCACCACTGGCCAAACGTGAAGCACTGTTACCGATCGGGTCTTCGGCATTCAGATCGGCGCCCTTGGCTTTCAGCTCATCCAGCAGTTCCACGCGTTTGAACAGCCCGGCGTACATGGCTGCCGTTTGTCCGGCGCCGTTGCGCTGGTCAGGGTTGCAGTCGGTGGCGAGCAGGCGTTGGGCGATTTTCAGCTCTCCCTTGAAGATCGCGCCCATCAACGCGGTGTTGCCGCGCTTGTCTTGCACGCAGGCGTCGGCGCCGGCGGCGAGCAATCGGTCCACGTAGGCACCTTCGCCGTGATAGGCGGCGAGAATCAGCGCGGTGTAGCCTTTTTCGTCCTGGGTGTTCAGCGAATAACCGGATTCGATAAAGGTGTTGAGCATGTCCACGTCGCCACGGCGGGCGGCGTCGAAGTAGTAATCCTGCAGTTGTGCCTTAAGCGCGGCCGGGTCAGCTTGTTCGGCCAATACGCTGAACGACAAACACGCAAGGACAGCGCCTATAAAGATTCGCATGGCAAATTCTCAGTGATGTGCCCCTGTAGGAGCCGGCTTGCCGGCGATGGCGTACTTGTGGGCGCTATCGCCGGCAAGCCGGCTCCTGCAGGGAGCGTGGGCGGTTAGTCGGTCAGCTTTTCGGCCAGTGCTTTAACGCGGGCCAGGTCGCCCTTGGCCACTTTGGTCACGCCGGTGCCGTACTCCGGATCAGCCTTATAAAGGAACGACAGGATGATGTGCTTGCTCTCGTCATCGGTGGTGGCCAATGAGCCGCCGAAGTTCTCGATCAAGTCCTCACGCTCTTTCTTGTTGAACGAGCGATACAAATCACCGGCCTGCTTGAAGTTCTGTTCACGCTGGATCTTCTCCTGCTGGGTGCTGCCCGACAGCACCGACTGGCTGTAACGGGCAGTTTGCGGCTCTTCCCGTGGCATCAGGCGGCTTGGCTGGTAGTTCACGCCGGTGGTGGTTTTACCGAAGTTCATCGCGCCGTCCTGGTTACCGTTGTTGACGGTCACCCGTGGGGCGTTGATCGGCAGTTGCAGGGCATTTGGCCCCAGGCGGTACATTTGCGTATCGGCGTAGGAGAACACCCGGCCTTGCAGCAGGCGGTCTTCCGACGGCTCGATGCCCGGCACCAGGTTGGCCGGGGCCATGGCCACTTGTTCGGTTTCCTGGAAGACGTTGGCCGGGTTGCGGTTCAGCACCATTTGCCCAACTTTGCGTTCCGGCACATTTGGCCAGATCTTGGTGGCGTCCAGCGGGTCGAAATCAAACTTGACCAAGTCCGCAGGTTTCAACACTTGCACATACAAGTCCCACTTCGGGAAGTCGCCCTTGTTAATGTGCGTGACCAAATCATTAGTCATGTGGCTGTAATCACGCCCCTGAACTTCAACCACTTGTTTGGGATCGAGATTCTTGATGCCTTGCAAACTTTTCCAGTGAAACTTGACGTAGTGCACTTCGCCTTTGGCGTTAATCAACTTATAGGCATGTACGCCGTTGCCGTCCATCTCGCGATAACTGGCGGGAGTGCCGGAGTCGGAATATAGCTCCGTCAGCGTGCGGGTGGACTCCGGAACATGGGAGAAGAAGTCAAAACGACGGGAGTCGTCATCCAGGTTAGTGCGCGGGTCCGGTTTAAAGGCGTGAACCATGTCCGGGAACTTGATGGCGTCGCGAATAAAGAACGTCGGAAAGTTATTGCCAACCAGGTCCCAGTTGCCTTCGGCGGTGTAGAACTTGGTGGCGAAGCCGCGCGGGTCGCGCAGGGTTTCCGGGGAATGGTTGCCGTGAACGACCGCAGAGAAGCGCACAAATACCGGCGTGGCTTCGCCGGCGGCAAACACCTTGGCCTTGGTCAGGTCGCTGAGGTTGTCGGTGACGGTAAACGTACCGTGGGCACCGGTGCCACGGGCATGCACCACGCGCTCCGGAATACGCTCGCGGTCAAAGCGCTGCAACTTCTGGATCAGTTGCACATCCTGCAACAGCACCGGGCCATTGGCACCAGCGGTTTGCGAGTTCTGATTGTCACCCACCGCCGCGCCATTATCGCGGGTGAGGTTGGCGGCGTGTACGGACAGCGAAAGAAGACTGGCGCCCATTACGAACAGCACCTGTCGCGCAGAAATAGGCCCGCGGCTAATAGGGTTTTTCATCGAGGTATCCTCTGGTTTTTTTAGTGCACATTGAGTTGTGCTTGCCAGAGGCTAGTGACCCGCGAGTCAGAAGATAAATAGAAAAGCCGTACCACCCCGATAAAGAAAATAGTGTGGTAACCCCCTGAAATAGCGGGTATTCCGCGCGCGATTGGTGGCACTTTGCAAACTATTTGCAATTTAGTGTGTCGATAAAAACTGACACTGTTAGCAGTTGTGTCGAGCAGGCCTCGCCACACTGTCTTACACTGGCTTCTACCCTCCTCATCTGTAACAAGGAATAACCTATGGGCGTGTTAAGTGAGTTCAAGGCCTTCGCGGTCAAAGGTAATGTGGTCGACATGGCCGTCGGTATTATCATCGGCGCCGCCTTCGGAAAGATTGTTTCCTCGTTTGTAGGCGACGTGGTGATGCCCCCTATCGGCCTGTTGATCGGTGGCGTGGACTTTGGAGACCTGGCTGTAACACTCAAGGCCGCCCAGGGCGATGCGCCAGCGGTGGTGCTGGCGTACGGCAAGTTCATCCAGAGCGTGATCGACTTTGTGATCGTCGCGTTTGCGATCTTCATGGGCGTGAAGGCCATCAACCGCCTGAAGCGTGAAGAGGCCGTAGCGCCTAGCCTGCCGCCGGTCCCGACCAAGGAAGAAGAGCTGCTGGGAGAGATCCGCGATCTGCTCAAGGCACAGAACAGCAAGCCCGAGTAAGCTCGGCAAATAAAGCAAAGGCGCCTGCAGGGCGCCTTTGTTTTACCAGTAGTTTTCTACCGCCACCTGGCCGGGGCGGCGGGCCAGGCTCAGTTGCATGTCGCGCTGTTTGAGCAACTGGCGTGTGTCATCGATCATCTGCGGGTTGCCGCAAATCATCACCCTGGAATGCTCGGGCGTCAGCTCGACGCCGGCAGCGCGCTCCAGCTCGCCATTCTCGATCAGCGTGGTGATCCGCCCATTCAATGCCCCCGGATGTTGCTCACGGGTGACGATGGGAACGTAGGTGAGCTTGTGGGCGTACTCCGCCAGGTACTCGCGCTCACCCAACTCGTGAATCAGTGACTGGTACGCCAATTCCCTGGCCTCCCGCGCGCTGTAGACCAGTATGATCCGCTCGAATTTTTCCCACACCTCGAAGTCCTGCAGGATCGACAGGAACGGCGCAATGCCGGTCCCGGTGCCCAACAGCCAGAGATCGCGACCGTCCACAAACCGGTCAAGGGTCAGGAAGCCTGTGGCCTGGCGCTCCACCAGCAAGGTATCGCCTTCGCGCAGGCGGCTCAGTTCACTGGTGAACTCGCCGCCTGGCACCACGATGGAGAAGAAGTCCAGGTGCTCATCAAAAGGCGAGGAGACCACCGAATAGGCACGCCACACAATACTGCCGTCGGCCTTGGTGACGCCCAGGCGCACGAATTGCCCGGCGCGAAAACGAAAGCCCGGGTCCCGGGACGTACGCAGGGTAAACAGGCTGGGGGTCAGGGATTGCACGTCAAGCAACGTCTGGCGGGTGAATTTTTCAGCGCTGGCCGTCATGGGGAACTCCGTTTTGCACAGGCCCCTAGTGTCCCTCAAAGCGGCGCCGGGAAACACCGCCGGTTTGTACTGGCATTGCTTCTGCGAAGACCTTGGGCCGCAGTTGTGTCTGAAAACACATAAATAGCAAGCTTATAATTCTGACTAATCATTTAGCTATTAGAACGTTTCACATCAGCTATCAGATGAGGGGGCGCATATAAACAACATCAAAATAACACTATCACTAAGCTGTTAAAAATATTAGAAAAAACTCGCTGAATAAACACAACTTGTACAAGCAGTCAGGTTTGTAGAATTGCCCCCCCTACTGAACGCCTGTCCAAATTTTCATTTTGAGCTGTGGTCCATGTCCTACAATTGGTTTCGTGCCGAACTTAGGGACCGAGCAGTACCCATTCAACGGTAAAGGTGTAAACCCATGGAGAGTTACCAATGGTCAACTGGCGCAATACTCGGCTACCCAAACTGGAAGGCGAGAGCGAAATCACCAGCATGTATGAAGCAGCCCTGAACCTTACCTACGAGCTCGACTTTCAATACTGCGCATTCACACTTAGTGCTCATCTTCCAACCAATCAGACGAAGACAGTTCGAATAAACAACTACTCAAATGAGTGGAACACTCTCTACAAACAAGAAAACTACTTTGACCTGGACCCATCGTGGCCCATTGCAAGCGCTCGGTGCTGCCGATCGTATGGGACGAGAAAACCTTTTCCACCGTGCCGGACCTATGGGTTCATTCCCAGTCTTATGGCTTGAAGTTCGGATGGACCCAATCGGTGCATGACTTTCAAGGTGTGTTCAGCATGCTGAGCCTGGGACGTGACACCCGCCCCGTAAGCCCTGAAGAGCTGTATGAGAAAGCCGGGCAGGCGCTTTGGCTGTGTCACGCCCTGCACGCGGTGGTGGCGCAGAAGTACGCCGACAAGCCCAGCCTGCAAGCTCCCAGCAAGCTGACCCCGCGCGAGACCGAAATCCTGCAATGGTCGGCCATGGGCAAAACCGCCTCGGACATCGCCACAATCCTTTGCCTTTCGGAACGCACCGTGGGGTTTCACATCAGCAGCGCCATGAAGAAGCTTGGGGTCAACAACAAGATTGCCGCCGTGATCACCGCCGTGAAAGCCGGCCTGTTTTGAAACACCGAATGTAATCCCCTCGAAAAAAACGTAACATTTGCAGCCAGTTCCGGGTGATGACGCCAGCTCAATGGGCCCCGCGTCGCCGTTCACCCAGATGGTTCGCTTACCCAGAGTCTCCCGCGCCATGCCCCTGCTCGACAGCCCCTTCGCCCAACTCGACCTGATCCGCCAGCCCGAACAGCACAACGACCCGCTGCAAGCCTTTGATGCGGCCGATGAGTACTTGCTCAGCTACCTGGCGGAACAACAACCGGCGCCTGCGACCCGCGTGCTGGTGCTCAACGACAGTTTCGGCGCCCTGGCGGCCAGCCTCGAAGGGCATGTGCAGGTCACCTCCAGCGGCGACTCGTTCCTGGGGGCCCTGGGCCTTGAAAAAAACCTGGCGCGCAACGGCAAGGCCTTCGACGCGGTAACCTTCCTGCCCGCCAGCCAGACGCCGACCGGGCCGTTCGACCGCGTGCTGATCCGCGTGCCCAAGACCCTGGCCCTGCTCGAAGAACAACTGATTCGCCTGCAAGGCCAACTGGCCCCTGGTGCCGAGGTGATCGCCGGGGCGATGGTCAAGCACCTGCCGCGCGCCGCCGGTGAATTGCTGGAGCGCTATATCGGGCCGATGCACGCCTCACTGGCGGTCAAAAAAGCCCGCCTGCTGATCGCCACCCTGGCCGAACGGC
Source organism: Pseudomonas sp. Z18(2022) (assembly GCF_036346535.1). Classification (NCBI taxonomy): domain Bacteria; kingdom Pseudomonadati; phylum Pseudomonadota; class Gammaproteobacteria; order Pseudomonadales; family Pseudomonadaceae; genus Pseudomonas; species Pseudomonas sp. Z18(2022). The sequence goes on along the minus strand of NZ_JAOTOA010000007.1, from coordinate 3,568 downwards.
CACACGCCGTGTCGCCCTACCCTACGCGCTACAGCCTGGAAACCCCGGCCATCGAACTGCTCAACCACGCCAACGTGTTCTGCCGCGAAGGGCTGGACATCGGTACCCGTGCGTTCCTGCCGCACTTGCCACAGAACCTGGGCGGCGCCCGCGTGGCGGACCTGGGCTGTGGCAACGGTGTATTGGCGATTGCCAGCGCGCTGCAGAACCCCGAGGCGCACTACACGCTGGTGGATGAGTCCTACATGGCCGTGCAATCGGCTACCGAGAACTGGCGCGCGGCGCTGGGCGAGCGCGAGGTGCTGATTCACGCCGGCGACGGCCTTGCCGATCAAGCGCCGCAATCCCTGGATGTGGTGCTGTGCAACCCGCCCTTCCACCAGCAACAAGTGGTGGGCGACTTCCTCGCCTGGCGCATGTTCCAGCAGGCGCGGGAAGCCCTGGTGGTGGGCGGCGCGCTCTATATAGTCGGCAACCGTCACCTGGGTTACCACACCAAGCTGGCGCGTCTGTTCCGCGGCGTCGAGCAAGTGGCGACCACGCCCAAGTTCGTGATTCTCAAGGCGCGCAAATAAAAAAGCCCTCCATTAAGGAGGGCAATAGGTACTACGGGATGTCAGTGGGTGGTCAGGCCTGCGGCATTCATGAACATGCGCATCAGGCTGGCCACCACGAACAGGGCCAGGACGCTCCCGGTCCAGATCATCGCCAGCCAGCCCAGGCGCTGCCAGAGCGGCTTTTTCTCGGCCTGTTCGATGTCGTGCAACGAAGGTTTGCCGGACATGAGTCAATCCTCCTAGTGATAACCGTCTTCATGGGTGACCTTGCCGCGGAACACGTAGTAGCTCCAGAAGGTGTAGCCCAGGATGAACGGGATGATGAACAGCGTGCCCACCAGCATGAAGCCCTGGCTTTGCGGCGGCGCGGCGGCGTCCCAGATCGATACCGACGGCGGGATGATGTTCGGCCACAGGCTGATCCCCAGGCCGCTGTAGCCGAGGAAGATAAGCACCAGGGTCAGCAGGAACGGCGTGTAGTGCGCGTTGCGGGCCACGGCGCGAATCAGTCCGTACATGGTCACCAGCACCAGGATCGGCACCGGCAGGAACCAGAACAGATTCGGCAGGGTGAACCAGCGCGAAGCGATTTCCGGGTGGGCCAGCGGCGTCCAGAGGCTGACGATACCGATCACCGCCAGCACCACGAATGCCAGGGGCCGTGCCAGGTTGTGCATCTTCTCCTGCAAGCTGCCTTCGGTCTTCATGATCAGCCAGGTGCAACCCAGCAGCGCATACGCCACGATCAGGGCCACGCCGCAGAACATGGTGAACGGCGTCAGCCAGTCCAGTGAGCCGCCGGCAAACTGGCGGTCGACCACCGGGATGCCATCAATGAACGCCCCCAGCGCCACGCCCTGGAAGAACGTCGCAGCCAGCGAACCACCGATGAAGGCCTTGTCCCACAGGTGACGCTTGTCGTCCTTGGCCTTGAAGCGGAACTCAAAGGCCACACCGCGAAAGATCAGCCCGATCAGCATCAGCATCAGCGGCAGGTACAGCGCCGAAAGCACCACCGAGTAAGCCAGCGGGAACGCGCCAAACAGCGCCGCGCCCCCCAGTACCAGCCAGGTTTCGTTGCCGTCCCACACGGGGGCGACGGTGTTCATCATCACGTCACGGTCGGTCTTGCCCGGGATGAACGGGAAGAGAATGCCGATCCCCAGGTCAAAGCCGTCCATGACCACGTACATCATGATGCCGAAGATGATGATCACGGCCCAGATCAGCGGAAGATCAATACCCATGGCTCAGTTCCCCTTGTTCAAGGTGTCGCCGTGATCGGCGTCGCCGCTGTCATCGGCCGCCGACAACGGACGGGCCGGTGTGCGTTTCTGCCCGGGGCCACCGTGGGTGGGCTCGGTGCTTTCATGGGTCACAGGCCCTTTGCGCACCAGGCGCATCATGTAGCCCAGGCCCGCACCGAACAGCGCGAAATACACCACCACAAACAACACCAACGTAATGCTCATCTGCGCAAAGCTGTGGTTGGACGAGGCGTCCGCCGTGCGCATCAGCCCGTAGACCACCCACGGCTGACGACCGATTTCGGTGGTGAACCAACCGGCGAGAATCGCGATCAGGCCGGACGGGCCCATCCACAACGCCAGGTACAGGAACGGCTTGGACGTGTACATCTTGTCGCCCTTGCGCAGCCAGAGGCTGAACAGGCCGGTGAAGATCATCAGGAAGCCCAGGCCCACCATGACCCGGAACGACCAGAACACGATGGTCGAGTTGGGACGGTCCTCAGGCGGAAACTCCTTGAGGGCCGGCACCTGTTTGTCCAGGGAGTGGGTCAGGATCAGGCTGCCCAGGTACGGGATTTCCACGGCAAATCGGGTTTTCTCGGCCTTCATGTCCGGCCAGCCGAACAGGATCAGCGGCGTGGGTTCGTTGCCGATATTTTCCCAGTGGCCTTCAATCGCGGCGATCTTCGCCGGCTGATGCTTCAGGGTATTGAGGCCGTGGAAGTCGCCGATAACGGCCTGGATCGGCGCGACAATCAGCGCCATCCACATCGCCATCGAGAGCATGGTGCGGATTGCCGGGTTGTCTTTGCCGCGCAGCAAGTGCCAGGCTGCCGAGGAGCCGACAAAGAACGCGGTCGCAACAAACGCTGCCGTGGCCATGTGCATCAGGCGGTAGGGGAACGACGGGTTGAAAATCACGGCCAGCCAGTCGGTAGGAATCACCCGGCCATCAATGATTTCAAAGCCCTGTGGCGTCTGCATCCAACTGTTGGAGGCGAGAATCCAGAAGGTCGAGATCAGCGTACCGACGGCCACCATCACCGTGGCAAAGAAGTGCAGCTTGCGTCCGACCTTGTTCCAGCCGAACAGCATTACCCCCAGGAACCCGGCTTCGAGGAAGAACGCCGTGAGCACTTCATAGGTCAGCAACGGCCCGGTGACGGCGCCGGCGAAGTCCGAGAAGCGGCTCCAGTTGGTGCCGAACTGATAAGCCATGACCAAACCGGAGACCACGCCCATGCCGAAGTTGACGGCAAAGATCTTCGACCAGAAATGGTAGAGGTCACGGTAAGTGTCGTTGTGGGTCTTGAGCCACAGGCCTTCCAGCACCGCAAGGTAACTGGCCAGACCGATGGTGATGGCCGGGAACAGGATATGGAATGAGATGGTGAACGCGAATTGAATTCGGGCGAGATCTAGCGCCTCCAAACCGAACATAAGTCTTCCTCTGTCAGGTAATACCGAATGCTGGCTGGAGGCCTGCACCCACTGCCCCCACGGATATGGAGTGTGGCGAATTTAAATTCGTTTCTTTTTTTAACCAGCCACGCAGGGATTCTGGCCTTGCGGCCGCCAGAGCAATCCCGGCGAAGGTTTTGATCTGGATCAAGCATTGCTGAAAGAGTAGTCCCATTTTCGCGTGAGCAAGGCGTGGTCTTTTGCCGCGTGACAGGTTGCCTCAGTGGTGAGTGGGATTGTCTGTGGTGGGGGTGGGTGGGCACCTGGGTGTATATCCGTTATTTGGGTAACGGCCGCCTA
>NZ_JAOTOA010000006.1:0-261284 GCF_036346535.1 Pseudomonas sp. Z18(2022) | reverse complement strand
TGGGGCTGCTACGCAGCCCAGCGGGAGCAAGCTCCCTCGCCACAGCAAGCTCCCTCGCCACAGCAAGCCCCCTTGCCACAGCATGCTCCAAAGCCACATTGGGTGTATTACCACTGCACCTTGTTGAGGGCCTCGGCAAACGCCATCAACTTCGGCGAGTACTGCCGCGACGGCGGATACACCAACGATATCGCCCGGCTGCGTCCGGCAAACTCCTCCAGCAAGGGCACCAGGCGCCCGGCCGCCAGATCCTCGCGCACCGCAAAATCCATCACCTGGGCAATGCCAAATCCGCCCACCGCGCCATCCACCAGCGCGTCACCGATATCAAAGATCAGCCTTCCTTCGACACTCACGTCCTGCACCTTGCCATCAAGTACGAATTGCCAGTCCACCAGCCGGCTGGTGCGCAGGTTGCGTACGGTCAGGCAGTTGTGGTCCTTGAGTTCATCGACGGTTTGCGGCGTACCAAAACGCGCGAGATAAGCCGGGGCGGCCACGGTGACCCAGCGCAACGGCGGCAGTGCCCGGGCGATCAGGCGCTGGTCCTGAATCTCGCCGGTGCGCAGAAGGGCGTCAAAGCCTTCGTCGACGATGTCCACCAGGCGGTCGGTCATCACCGCTTCAATGCGCAGGTCGGGGTATTGCAGGGTCAATTCGCCGATCACCGGCATCACCACCTTGCGGCCAAACAGCGACGGCGTGCTGATCTTCAGCAGACCGGACGGCGAGCTGCGGCGGTCGAGCATCTGACGCTCGGCTTCGGCCAGTTCCGCCAGCAGCGGCGCGCTGCGCTCATAGAGCATCTGCCCGTCCGGCGTGAGGCTGACGCTGCGGGTGTTGCGTTGCAGCAGGCGTACGCCCAATTGGTTTTCCAGCCGGGAAATGGCCCGGGACAAGCCCGATTGGGTCAGCCCCAGGTCCCCGGCAGCACGGGTGAAACTGCGGGTTTCGGCGACGCGAACCAGCAGGCGAACGGCGTTCAAATCCATGATTAAAGTCATTACTGAAAGAGTGATAAGGCTATTTATCATCTGTTGAGCATGAAAGACACTGGCGCCTCTCATTTTCTGGCAGGACGCTGTGATGTCTTTATCTCGACCCTCAGGCTGGATGTTGTCGTTGCTGGCAACCGCGCAACTGATCATCGCCCTGGACGCGACCATCGTGTTTGTCGCGCTGCCGCAGATCGGCAGCCACCTGGGTTTTTCCGCCCAGCAATTGCAGTGGGTGGTCAGCGCCTACACCGTGGCGTTCGGCGGTTTCCTGCTGTTGGGTGGCCGCGCCGCAGACCTGCTGGGCAAGCGGCGCTTGTACATCCTCGGTCAGTCGCTGTACGCGCTGTCATCCCTGGCGGCGGTGCTCGGCGCCAGCGCCTTGTTGCTGGTGCTGGCCCGGGCGGTGCAGGGCGTGGGCGGGGCGCTGTTGTTCCCGGCCACCTTGGCGCTGATCAACACCCACTACGCCGAAGGGCCGGCGCGCAACCGTGCGTTTGCGGTATGGAGCGCGGCGTCTGCGGCGGGCCTGGCCTTGGGTGCGTTGCTCGGCGGCGTGCTGACCCAGGCCTGGGGCTGGGAAGCGGTCTTCCTGGTGAATGTGCCGTTGGCCGGCGCCTGCGCCCTGGCGGCGCGCTACTGGATTCCCGTCGATGGCGAGCGGGCCCGTGGGCGCAATTTTGATATCAGCGGCGCGTTGACCGTGACGCTGGGCGGAACCTTGCTGGTGTTCGCCCTGGTGCAAGGGCCGGAGTGGGGCTGGGCGGCGCCGTCGACCCTGGGTTGCATGGCCCTGGCAGTGGCGCTGCTGGGGTTGTTCGCCTGGATCGAACACCACGGCCGTGATCCCTTGATGCCGCTGCGGCTGTTGGGCTACCGCGAGTTGCGCATGGCCATGGTGTTGACCGCAGTGTTCATGAGCAGCTTTGGCGTGCAGTACTATTTTCTGGCGGTGTATTACCAGCAGGTCTACGGCTACAGCGTGTTGCAGGCGGGGCTGGCGTTTTTGCCGGCGACCCTGGTGTGCACCGCCGGCATCTGGCTGGCGGAACGTTCGCTGGCGCGGCTGGGTTTGCGCACCACCTTGGTCAGCGGCCAGTTGGCGGGCGCGGTGGGCATCGCCCTGGTGTGTGTGGCGTTGCCGACGGGGGCGGGGTTCTGGTCGTTGCTGCCGGGGATTTTCATCCTGAGTATCGGCCAGGGCATGACCTGGACGGCGATGTGGGTGGCGGCCGGGTTGGGCATCCGCCCGGGCGAGCAAGGTGTGGCGGCGGGCATGGCCTCCACCAGCCAGCAGATTGGCGGCGCGTTGGGGCTGGCGTTGCTGGTGTCGTTGGCGAATGCCGGCGGGTCGACGGGTGCGGCGCAGGCGGGTGGGATCGAATTGGCGCTGTGGTGGAGCGCGGCGATTGCCCTGGTGGGTGCGGTGCTGGCGTTAGCGCTTAAAGAGCGCGCTATAGATTCGGATGCGATTTCAGCAGCGACATAAATCAACTGTGGGAGCTGGCTTGCCTGCGATGGCGGAGTGTCAGTCAGTCATTTATTCGCTGACCCACCGCTATCGCAGGCAAGCCAGCTCCCACAGGTTGATCGCGTTTCAAGGCGGGATTTTCAGCGTCCGAGCATCTTCACCCAGCGCGACGGCGGCATGCCGAAGGTGCTGCGAAACTGGCGGGTCATGTGGCTCTGGTCGGTGAAGCCTGCGGTCAGTGCCGCATCCACCAGTGACTGGCCATGGCCGAGCAGGCTGCGCACCAGGTCCAGGCGGCGCATGGTCAGGTAGCGATAAGGGCTGGTGCCGAACAACAAACGAAAATCCCGCGACAACGCCCAGCGGTCACGATTGGCGTATTCCGCCATCTCGTCGAGGGTGATCGGGCGGCCCAGGGCGCTGTGGATAAATTCCCGGGCGCGCTCGGCGGCGCGGTAGTCGAAGGTCTTGCGACTGACGGTGATGCCCGACGCATTGTTCAGCGCCTGGGCCAGGTCGAACATCGCGTCCTGTTCCTGCAACGGATCGATCGGGCAATCCAGGCTTTGCAGCAACGCTTCGCTGGCGCGGTACAGCCACGGGTCGCTGGACAGCCCGCCGGGAATAAACGGCAACGGCTTGCCACCGAGCACCTGCTGGATCAGCGCCGGCTCCACGTAAATCATCCGGTATTTGAAGCCTTCCTCGCTGCCGGCCCAACCATCATGCACTTCGTCGGGATGGATCACCATGGTCCGCCCCGGCAGGCTGTGGGTCATGCCGCCGCGATAGTGAAAACTCTGCACGCCGAACAGGGTGCGGCCGATGGCGTAGGTGTCGTGGCGATGGGGGTCGAAGCCAAATCCGGCAAAGTACGCCTCTATACGCTCCAGGCCACTGGCGTGGGGCGCGCGGTGCAGCCAGTCGATATTGGTCGCCATGATGAGTTGTCGCGCAAAGAGATGGAAATACGTTAACCCAGTCTGAATCCGCTGTCTGCCGGGGTCTTGTACGATTGTGCGCGGCGGATGCCGGGCCTATGATCCTGATTCCTGCACTGTCCTCGGCGGAATCCCACATGGAATTGTTCAATCCGGCCTACGCGGTTCCTCTGGTCTCGCTGGCCCTGCTCTGGACCGTCGCGGTCGTCACGCCCGGCCCGAACTTCTTCAACACCGCGCAACTGGCCGCCAGTTGCTCGCGTCGCCACGGCGTGGTGGCGTCCTCGGGCGTGGCCACCGGCACGGTGATCTGGGGGCTGGCAGGCGGCCTGGGGATCAAGTCGCTGTTCACCGCAGCGCCGATGCTGTACCTGGCGTTCAAGATCATCGGCGGCTGCTACCTGATTTACCTGGGGTTGAAACTGTTCCGGCGCTCGGCACCGTCCATGGCCCAGAACCTGTTGCCGGATGAGCCTCGGCGCTCACTGTTTTCCGCCTGGCGCCTGGGCTTGCTGGGCAACCTGTCCAACCCCAAGGCGGCGCTGTTCGTCGCGACGATCTTTGCGTCCACCATGCCGCAGTCACCGTCGCCGATGCTGCTGACCCTGGCGGTGATCACCATGGCGACGCTGTCGTTCAGTTGGTACTCCTGCGTGGCGCTGGTGTTTTCCAGCGAGCGGATGGCCAACGTCTACAGCCGTTCGCGCAAGTGGCTGGACCGGTTTGCCGGTGGTTGTTATGTGCTGTTCGGGGCCACGCTGGTAGCGAATCGCTGACGGCTCATGGTAAGAAGCCTTACTTTCAAACGTGAGGCCGATCATGAGCAAGCTGCGGGTAGGGATTATTTTTGGTGGCCGTTCGGCCGAGCACGAAGTGTCGCTGCAATCGGCGCGCAACATCGTCGATGCACTGGACCGTTCGCGCTTCGAGCCGATCCTGATCGGCATCGACAAGGCCGGCCACTGGCACCTCAACGACACCTCGGGGTTTTTGCTCAACGAGGAAAACCCGGCGCTGATCGCCCTCAACCAATCCAACCGCGAACTGGCCGTGGTGCCGGGCAAGGCCAGCCAGCAACTGGTGGAAACCGCCAGCCAGGCCTCGCTGGAGCATGTCGATGTGATCTTCCCGATCGTCCACGGCACCCTCGGTGAAGACGGCTGCCTGCAAGGGCTGCTGCGCATGGCCGACTTGCCGTTTGTCGGCTCTGACGTGCTGGGTTCGGCGGTGTGCATGGACAAGGACATCAGCAAACGCCTGCTGCGGGATGCCGGGATTGCCGTGACGCCGTTCATTACCCTCAACCGTCGCACGGCGGCGCGTACCACCTTCGAACAGGCCCAACAGACACTTGGATTGCCGATGTTCGTGAAGCCGGCGAACCAGGGTTCATCCGTGGGCGTGAGCAAGGTAGGCAGCGAGGCTGAATACCACGCGGCCGTTGAGCTGGCCCTGGGGTTTGATGAAAAAGTGCTGGTGGAATCGGCAGTAAAAGGCCGGGAAATCGAATGCGCCGTGTTGGGCAACGAGAACCCCATCGCCAGCGGCTGCGGCGAGATCGTGGTGCGCGACGGGTTCTATTCCTACGACAGCAAATACATCGATGACCAGGCGGCCCAGGTGGTGGTGCCGGCGGACATCAGTGTTGAACACAGCGAGCGCATTCGTGCGTTGGCCATCGAAGCGTTTGAAACCCTGGGCTGCGCCGGGCTGGCGCGGGTGGACGTGTTTCTGACGGATGAGGGTGAGGTGCTGATCAACGAGATCAACTCGTTGCCGGGTTTTACCCGCATCAGCATGTACCCCAAGTTGTGGCAGGCGGCGGGCATGAGCTACAGCGAGCTGGTAAGCCGGTTGATCGAGCTGGCGCTGGAGCGGCATGCGGGGCGTAAGGGGCTGAAGATCAGCCGGTGATTTTTACGGTTTTAGACTTGGGAGCGCCGATTACTTTTTCATGAGCGCGACTCCATTGTGGCGAGGGAGCTTGCTCCCGTTGGGCTGCGCAGCAGCCCTGAAACTGGGTACGGTGCTCTTCCTGAAAAAACGCATCAGCTCATTCTGGGGGCGCTTCGCACCCCAGCGGGAGCAAGCTCCCTCGCCACAAATTGAGTGTTGCCGGAGACGGTGTTGTTATAGGTCGCTTTATCGTTGTGCTTTTCGCGAAATCCACGAATACAACAACGTCTTGCGCTCCGTGCTGTCATGGGTCCTTCGGCGATAACTCGCAAACGTCGGTGAGGTGCAATACGTACACACCTCGCTCACCTCAACCTGCTCACGCTTGATACCCGCCGCCTCCAGCAAGATCAGCGCATAACGGCTCAAATCAAACCACGCACTCAAGGCCTGCCTGGGTTCTGGCGGCTGAATCTGCGGTGCCAACAACGGCCCCGGCTGCTCGAGCGTCCACGGCGCATTCCCGTCCAGCCATAAGTGCCCCTGACTCGCCTGCAACTGCGCCACAAACTCGCCGCTCACCTCATAACAACAAGGCTTGATCGACGGCCCGATCGCAATCCGCAACTGGTTCAGCGCCACGCCCTCGGCGGTAAACCGTTGCATGGCATTCGCGATGATCCCGCCTTGCAGCCCCTTCCAGCCGCCATGAATTGCCGCAACAAGATCCCCATTTTCCGAGGCGATCAGCAGCGGCAAACAGTCGGCAGTGATCACCGCAATCGGCTGCGCATCCCGGCTGAAAACCCCGTCGGCTTCCACCGTATTGGTCATCAGCTCCGGGCGCCATTCAATGGTCGTGGCGCTGTGCACCTGCTTGCAGATGAACACCGCGTCCGGCCGCAATGGATCGTCAATCGTACAAAACCCATGGTCGACGCCAACCAGGGCGCCGAGGTTATTTGCCTTGTGCACGCGCAGCTCTCCAGTGAGTCACATCAGTCCCCGAGGGCCTCGCCTTCACGACGCGGATCAGCCCCGCCGATCAACGATACCTTGCCCTGTGCATCACGCACCCGAACGATCGCCTGGGCGCCGCTGGTCATGTCGATTTCGCTCAGGGCGTGGCCCTTGTCCTTCAGCGCCTGCTTCAACGGCGCACTGAATAACCCGGCTTCCAGCTCGGTAGGCCCGTTGCGGCTGCCGAAGTTGGGCAGGCCGACGGCGGCTTGCGGGTCGAGGTTCCAGTCGAGCATGGCCACCAGGGATTTGCTCACATATTCGATGATCTGCGAACCGCCCGGCGAACCCACCGTGGCCACCAGCTCGCCGCTCTGGCGATCAAACACCAGCGTCGGCGCCATGGACGAACGCGGACGCTTGCCCGGCTCGATGCGGTTGGCCACCGGCTGGCCGTTCTCTTCCGGGATGAACGAGAAGTCCGTCATTTGGTTGTTCAGCAAAAAGCCCTGGACCATCACATGGGAGCCGAATGCCGACTCCACGGTAGTGGTCATCGACACCGCGCCACCCACGTCATCCACCGCCACCACTTGCGAGGTGGAAATGCGCAGTGGCGAGCGATCCGGCGCGTAGGCCACCTGAATGCCGGCAGGCTTGCCCGGCTTGGCGACGCCCATGCTGCGCTCACCAATCAATGCGGCACGGCCGGCCAGATAATCCGGCGCGACCAGCCCGGCCACCGGCACCGGCACGTAGTCGGAATCCGCCACGTACTGCGCGCGGTCGGCATAGGCCAGGCGGTCGGCCTCGGCGATCAGGTGCACCGCTTCGGGGACCGGCTCCAGGCCAGCGGGAGAGTCGTTCTTCACCGGCTTCAAAAGCGCAAGCGTCATACGCGGGTCGCGGGCTTCCAGGGCCTGCAACGTGCCGAGGATCTGCGCGATGGCGATCCCGCCCGACGACGGTGGCGGCATGCCGCAGACTTTCCAGCGCTTGTAGTCGGTGCACAGCGGCGCCCGCTCAACCGCGCTGTAGCCCTTGAGGTCGGTCAGCGTCAGGCTGCCGGCGTTGCTGTTGCCTTGCACCTTGCGGGTGATTTCCTCGGCGATCGGGCCGTAGTACAGCGCGTCCGGCCCTTCCTTGGCGATGCGCTTGAACACGTTGGCCAACGCCGGATTCTTCAACAGCGTACCGGTGGCCTTGGGGCTGCCGTCGGCGTTCAGAAAGTACGCGGTCATTTCCGGCGAGCGGCTCATGTAACGGTCGGCGGCGATCAGGCTGTGCAGGCGCGCCGAGATCGGGAAGCCCTGTTCGGCCAGGCGAATGGCCGGCTCGAACAGCGTTGCCCATTGCAGGTGGCCGGTCTTTTTGTGGGCCATTTCCAGGGCGCGCAACACGCCCGGCGTTGCCACCGAGCGCCCGCCAATCTGTGCCTGCGGGAACGACATCGGCGTGCCGTCGGCGTTGAGGAACAACCGCTCGGTAGCGCCCGCCGGTGCGGTTTCGCGACCGTCATAGGCCTGCACCTTTTTGCCGTCCCACAGCATGATGAACGCACCGCCGCCGATCCCGGACGACTGCGGTTCCACCAGGGTCAGTACAGCCTGCATGGCAATCGCCGCGTCGATGGCCGAGCCGCCCTTGCGCAGGATCTCGCGCCCGGCTTCGGCGGCCAGCGGGTTGGCGGCGGCGGCCATATGGCGCTCCGCGTGGCGGGTGCTCATGTCGGTGCGATAGCCCGAGCCGAGTTCCGGGGCGGGCGGCAGTTCCGGCGCGGTGGCGCTGTGGCAGGCGGCGAGGGTGAGGGCAGTGGTAATCAGTGAGAGGGCGGTAAGGCGTTGACGGTGGAAAATCGAAAACACGCGATGACTCCGTTCATTTGAGAATGATCTGTTGTCCGTGGAGTAAATGTACCTCAGTGCGCAAAAACGATCTTGGGCAAATCAGCCTGTGCGGGACAATGCTACCCGCTATCAAGACGGCTGCAGGTACAGGGAACCAATGCCTACAAATGGTCACTAGGGAGTTTTGAGCAGAAACTTCGAGAGGTTGCAATGAATTCAGTACCAGGAGGCCTGGCCGGATCGTATCGTCAGGGTGTGGAGTCGCCGATAACGTCAGTCACCGAAGGCGCTTCTCAGGAAACGCCTGTAAAACAACCGCACAAAGGGCTTTCAGGCTGGTTCTCGAAAGCTCCGTCTCCCGAGCAACTGAGCCGCTACCAATCGTTGCAACCCACTTCGATGTTGTTCACGCCGACCCTCAAAGAGGGGAAAGTACAGGCGGATGGAACCCGTGAGGGCCAGGAGATTGCGCGCCATTTGAACCAGGCGAACAAGCAGTATGTCGCCGAGGATCATGGCGGTGCGGGCAAGCATGCGTTGGGCTTCAAGGATGAGCGGCACTACCGGTTTCAGATCCAGTCCACGCCTGCTGCGGCGGCGGTGTTCAAAAGCAGCCGCCCCGAGGACCGGGCATCAACCCCCGCGGGCAACAACCCGGGCCGGGCCCTCATGGGGATTATCAGCCAGGTATACACCACCGTTGATGACCAGCAGTATCGCCTGGAGGGCGGGCGCCTGTACCGTTTCGATCCAGCCATCACCACCTGGTTGCCTGACCCCGACACTCGCGCCTTGAGCCGTATCAGCCTGACCCGTGAGGGCCAGTTGCTCAAGGTGCCCCTGGGCATGGCAGACAGCAGCGTCGAGGGCAAGACCACGGTCTCCCTGAGCGATGCCCCGGGTGGCTCCATTCTGCACGCGGCAGGGACGAGGTTGCGTGCGCTGGACGAGGCCGGTAACCCGCTGCAACTTACGCGTATCGGGTTGTCCGGCAATACCCTCCATGCAACCAATGCCCATGGCGAATTGTTGCAGGCCGATCTGCAACAGGCGCAGGGCGGCGTGCTGACGATGACCGTGCAACCGGTTGAGTCGTTGGAGCGGGCATTGAAGGGGGCGGTCAACGTCGAGGGATTTTTCCATGACGATGCGGGGCAGCTCAACACGCTGGTTCGGGATTCGCGCCAGCAACTGCACAGCGCCCCCTTGGCCGGCAAGGACTCACTGAGCCCGCAATGGAACCTGAGTGATGTGCTGGTCAAGGGCATCGAAAAAGGGTTGCCGCAGCCGAGCTTGCAGGCATTGGCCGGGGCGGTCGATCTCGGGCAGCGCGGAAAGGTTGTACTGGATGAGGGCAATCTGCTGGTCTGGGACAGGGCGACGCAACGCTGGGAGCGCGATCCGCAGGTGGGCCTCCAGGGGCTGGAGCGAGGGCTGGATGGCCGTGGTTATGTGCTGCAGGATGGGCAGTTGAAGGCGGTGGCGACCCAGCAAGCCCGGGAACCGATCCATGAAGGCGCGAGCCACGACTTGTCAGCGCTACCCAAACCTCGTACGCAAATCACCCTTGACGAGGTCTTGGCAGGAAACAACCAGCAGAAAGTCACGGCGTTTGCCGTGGCTGACGCCAGGACGTATGTGACGGCCAATCAAGACCATCAGCTTCAGGTCAACCTGGGCGGTGTTGCCCGCCAGTTGACCCTGACCCCGCCCATCGCCGTGCAGGTGTTGGCACTGGATCAAGACGCAAACCTCTACGCCCGAAGCAAAGACGGCGAGCTGTTCACCTTGAAGCGCGAGGATTGGCAGGAGCGCCCCGAGGCTGCGTTGAGCTGGAGCAAGGTCGAGCTGCCGAAGGGGCAGCGGCTGGACTCTCTGCGCATGGGCGCCGACAAGCACCTGGTGGGGGAGTGGGATAAGCGCTTCTTTCGCCTGGAGACATCCGCCGAGGGCACGATGACGTGGGGGCCGGTGCCATCGGCATCGTCCGCCCCTGGTCAGTCATTAACCGAGACCCTGGCAGGCGCCCAAATGCGCGCCCAGTTTCCGGGTGGCGCACTGTCCGCCACCAGTAACGTGCTGGGTCAGACCACTGAAGGTGTTCCGCTCAAGCGCGGTTTTTTCGCAGGGGTGAACGCGCACTTTCATCCGTTGGACAGCCTCAAGGAAATGGGCAAGGGCATTCAGCATCACTTCACCGGTCGCCAGGGCCTGGAAAGCGTCTACACCGAAAACAAACACCTGCACGAGCAACTCAAGGCGCTTTCCCAGGCCAGGCCGGTTCCCGGCGATATTCAGTCGCGCCTGGAAACCCTGAGCCAGTCGGGGCCGCGCGAGGCGTTGGCCAAGGGCATCAGTGAAGCACTGGCCAAGGTGGAAAAAGACAGCAAGTCTGCGGCGCAACGCCTGGGGGATGCGCATGGGATAACGTTTGATCCGAAGCCCGGCTTGAGTCGGGCGAACATTCAATCTGAGTCGACGCTGCATCAACTGTACGAGGCGTTCAAACGGCTGTCGCCCTCCACACAGAAAGAGACCGCGGCGTTGCTGGCCAATTTCGAGGGGCAGGCCCTGTCGCTTGCGGCATGGGACCCAGGCCGCAAGCGCGACCTCAGTCATCCCTCGGCGATGATCGAAGGCGACCTGATTCACCAGGCCAGCACCCTTAAGCAACTGACGGATTTGACGGTTGAGCTGGAGCGAGCCTCCGGTATGAGCTCGAGTGCCCTGGAAAGAATCAAGCAGTCCCTCGAATCCGTGATGAAGGACTATGAGCAAAGCCTGGTGCACAAGCTGTCCGGTCAGAACGTCGCCAGCTATGACCAGGCCGAGACGCTCTACAAAAACTTCAAGCTGCTGGCGAAGGACCTCGGAACCCCCGGATCGGCCCTGCATTGGCACCTCTCGCGGTTGTTGGGGCTGCCTGCCGATGGGAGCCTCAAGGAGGCGATGACGCAAGAGATCCAGCAGATGGGGAGCGGCCAGACGTTGTCCCCAAGCCGCACCAAGGGCAAAAACCTGGGGGCCATGGTGACCGGAATAAAACCGGTGGCGCCGCTGGAGTTTTTTGTCGGCGTGTCCAAGTCCCATTCCAACGGTGTCAGCATCAGTCGTACCGACAAAGGCGCCAAGTTAGAAATCAGCATGGATGACACCCGTCGGTTGGCCGCCTCGGTGGCCTCCGGGTTGACCCTTGGCAAAGGCCCAGAAGTCGTGGGCCACGGCCTGCGGGTAGCGGCGGAAATGACCGCGGCGCTGGCCAATACCAAAGGGTCGAGTATCGGTTTCGACGTGAAAGAAGCTGACTTTCCCAAGATGATGTCGATCCTGATGGGAGAGCAGGGCAACGTCTTTGACCTGCTGCAGTTGGGTGAGGCTCACGCCGTGGGTGAGAGCTCGAAAACCAACGTTGACCTCAGCCTGGATGCGCTTGCGCAATTGCGTTTGCTCTACCACCCGCAGGAAGATGTTCCCGAGGTGGCCTCGGTGCTTCGAGCCGGCGTGGGGCTGGTGGGTAACGTCAATCTGGCCCACTTTGACCAAAGCCAGTCAACCAGTCGTAGCGCCGCGGGTACAAGCCAGGGTGGCGCAACCAATGCACAACTCCTGCGCCAGGGCGGTGTGGGTGTCAACCTCGGCCCGCTGAATGCGGTGGGGCTGGGCATGCCGGGAGGCCCTGGCCATGGCGCAGCAGTGTTCGCACTGCCGGAGGTGTCGGTCATGGTGAAGTTTGATCGCGGGCAATCCCGGGGTTTCAGCTTTTCCTTCAAGCGGCCAGAGCCTGTGGCTCAGTCAGCGATCGACAGCCTTGTCAGTGACCTTTCTCGCTACGCTCCCGGATTCAAAGGCGACCTTGGCGCCCTGAAGCTGGAGGGCAAACCGGTGGCAGAACAACTGGCCACGCTGCAACGGTTTCTGGAAACGCATCCCGCGACCGCAACGAAACTCGAGGCTTACCACACACTCAGCGACTCACTGGATAAGCTCGTTCACCAGCAGAATCTGGTAGAGAAGGGGCTTCGCCAATTGGTGTCGGTGACGGCGTCTGCCACTTACGTCGGTTTGCGTGATGATGGACAGCATGCCTGGTTGAACGATGTTGCACCGGCCAACAAAGCTGACATTGTGCAGTGGCTCAAGGACGACCCACAGTTTGCCCAGGTGCTGGACCAGTTGCAGAACGGCGAAGGGACCTCGGTGGGCATCGGCCTGGAACTCAAGCCGGATGTGGTGCGCGCCGTCGAGCGCAAAATCCTCGACGGTGAAAGCCCGGAGTCGCTGATCAAAGAGGCCTTGGGCAAGCGTGAAAACCTGCGCATCAAAACCATGAGCCTCAGTTATACCGCGAGCCAGTCCCATGCGATGTCGATACCCTCAATGACCAATATCGGCTTTTCGAGCAACGCCGCACTGAGCCATACCCATAAACGCGTCAATGCCGAACTTGAGTACGGGGCCGACGCGGACAAACCCCTGAGAATGAAGTTGAACGATACGCTGGGCAGCCCGCCGCCCGCTGAATTGACCCTTGATTTGGCGGACCAGCGAGTCCGGACGCCTCGCGCCCCGAAGGTCGCGTAAAAAAAAGCCCGCGTGATGCGGGCTTTTTTTGATCGCTCCCACGCGGGCGCGAACCCGTTGCATTGAATTTGGTTGTGCGATACAACTACTTGCCTCTTCATTCGGGAAAAGGGTGTCCCCGTGAACCGTTCAATGCCAGACCTTATCGATCAGATCCGCTGTGCCTCGCGCCTGATGGTGCGAGAGCTGGGCTTCATGCAGCCGAAGTTGGCGGCCAGCAGCTACCCGCCTTCCTCCGTTCACACCCTGGTTGAAATCGGCGAGCGCGGCGCGCTGACGGCGGCGGAACTGGTCACGTTGCTGGGGCTGGAAAAGTCGTCCGTGAGCCGCATGGTGCGCAAGCTGATCGAGGCGGGCGAACTGGAAGAGTTTGCCCACGAGGACGATGCCCGCTCGAAAAAACTGCGGCTCACTGCGCGAGGCCAAAAGACGCTGGGCGCCATCGAGACGTTTGCCCGGCGGCAGGTGGGCGAGGCGATTGCCGATCTTTCCAGCGAGCAGCAACAAGCCGTCAGCCGTGGCCTGGACCAATACGCCGGGGCCCTGCAAACCCAGCGCACCGGCGCCCGGCAACCCCGGCACTACCGCATTGCCCGTGGCTACAGGCCTGGCGTGATCGGACGTATCGCGCAGATGCACGCCGAGTACTACGCCCAGCACGCTAACTTTGGCCAGCCGTTTGAAAGCCTGGTGGCGGCGGACATGGCCGAGTTGATGGGGCGCTTATCCAACCCGCGCAACGAAGTGTGGACGGTGCTGGACGGGGCACAGATCGTCGGCTCGATCGCCATCGATGGCGAGGGCGAAAACGGCGAGGCGATCCTGCGCTGCTTCATCCTCGACCCGTCGGCCCACGGCCAGGGCTTGGGCAAGCAGTTGTTGAAAGAGGCAGTGGATTTCTGTGATGAACACCGTTTTCCGGCGGTGCGGTTGTGGACGTTCAAGGGCCTGGATGTGGCGCGCAAGCTCTATGAAAACGCAGGCTTTGTGCTGGAGTCGGAACAGGAAGGGCAGCAGTGGGGCAAGGCGGTGGTGGAGCAGTGTTTTGTGCGGCGTGGTATTTGACGCAACAGCGCCCCGCGTGACGGGGCGCTGCGGCTTGGCCGCTTAGAAGTCCCAGCGCGTGGTGAGCATCACATTGCGCGGGGTGCCGTAATAGGCCGTGTTATAGAAGCCGATGTTGGTGTAGTACTGCTTGTCGAACAGGTTGTTGACGTTCAGCGTCGCGGAAAGATGTTCGCTGACCTGATACTTGGCCATCGCGTCCACCACCCAATAGGCTTCCTGCGAGAACTCTTCGTTTTGCGCCTTGGGCCGGTTGTACACCACTTGCCAGCTTCTGCTCTGCCAGCGTGCGCCGCCGCCGACGGTCAGGCGGTCCAGCGGGCCCTTGAGTTTGTACGAGGTGAAGAAACTGAGCTGGTCCTCCGGCTCCCAGGTCGACGCCTTGTCGCCATTTTCATCCCGCAGGATCTTGTGGGTGTAGCCGGCCTGGGCCTGCCAACCCGGCGCCAGCTCGCCGGACATCTCGGCCTCGAAACCCTTGGTCTTGGCCTTGATGCCTTTCTCGGCGTACCCGAGGGACGGGTTGGTCGGCGCAGCGTTGTATTCGGCGTCCGGCTCCGCGCGGTTGGTTTCATGCACTTCGAAGTAGGCCATGCTGGTGTTGAGCCGGCCCTCGAAGAACTCGCCCTTGAGGCCGGTTTCGTAGTTCTTGCCTTCATCCGGTTCCAGCAATTTGTTGTTGCGGTCGCGGCTGTAGCTCGACGGCATGAAGATGTCGGTGTAGCTGGCGTACGCGGTGAAGTTGTCGTTCAGGTCGTAGGTGACCCCGGCGTAGGGCACCAGCTTGCCGGTCTCGGTGGAGTCGTCATCGCCGCGCAATTTGTAGTTGGCCACGCGGCTGCCGAGGAACAGGTTCAAGTCGTCCGTGAGATTGAAACGTGCCGCCATATAGCCTGCGGATTGCCGGGTGGTGGCATCGATGGTCCGCGTCGGCGCGCCCCAGTCCGGCTCCGGAACGTTGCCGTCGAAGTTCCAGAAATCGATCTGGTTGTTGCCCACAAAAGTGGGGTCGCCGTAGTCTTTTCCGGTCCAGTGGGAGTTGGAGGCCGACGCGCCGATCACCAGTTCATGGGTACGGCCCAGCAGGCTGAACGGGCCGCTGGCGTAGATATCACCCGAGTCGGCGCGGGTGTTGCCGGTGAATTTGTTGGCGTACAGGGACGACAAGCCGGTGGCGGCGTACGGGCCACTCATGATCGAGCCCAGGGGCGCGTCGTAGCCCATGAGTTGGTGGGTGTATTGGCCCTTGATCACCCAGCCATTGTCGAAGTTGTGTTCCAGGGTGGAGAACGCGCTGCGGGAATACTGCTCCCAACGGCTCCACTTGGCGCCGTTGTTGTAGGAGCGTTTCACGTCGATGCGGTTGCCGCTGCGGTCGAACAGCGCCCGGCTGCCGGACCAGCCCGAGCCCTGCGGATCGCTGTCCAGGTAATCGAAGCCAACGGTGAGCAGGGTGTCGTCGGTCAGGTCGGCTTCCAGCGTGCCGAAGTACACATTGGTGTTGCGCTGGTAGTGGTCCATGAACGAGTGCTTGTCCTGGTACGCCGCCACCGCCCGCCCGCGCACGTTGCCGCTGTCGGTCAGCGGGCCACTCACGTCGATCTGGGAGCGATAGTTGTCCCAACTGCCGGCGCCCAGTTCGACACTGGCCTTGAAGTCTCGCGTGGGCTTTTTGCGGATCAGGTTGATCGTCGCGCCAGGGGCGCCGGCGCCGGTCAGCAGCCCGGTGGCGCCCTTGAGGATTTCCACCCGGTCATAGATCGCCATGTCGCTGAGGGTCTGGCTGGACGAGTAGGCGGAGTTGCGCAGGGTCGGGATGCCGTCGTACTGGAAGTTCTCCACCGAGAAGCCGCGGGCGTAGTAATTGTTGCGCTCGCTGTCGAAGGTCGACACGGTGATACCTGGCGTATGGCGCATCACGTCGTCGATCGAGGTGAGCGCGAAGTCATCCATATGCTGGCGCGTGATCACGGTGATCGACTGCGGGGTTTCCCGTGGCGTCAGCACCATGCGCGTGGCGGTGGCGATGGTGCCCGGGGTGTAGGAGCCAGTGCCTTCAGTGATAGTGCCCAACTGGTTGGCGCTGATCTCGGTTGCACCCAGCGACAGCGTGCCGCTGGCCACCGGCAGGCTTTCCAGCTGGTAGCCATCGGCGTTGCCGGTTGCAGCGAAGCCGGTGCCGGCCAGCACCTGGGCGAACCCGTCTGTCACGCTGTAGCTGCCGCGTACACCGGGGCTGTTCAACCCGGCCACCTGTTGCGACAGGAACGAAATCGGCACGCCGGCGGCCTGGGCATAACGGGTCAGCACGTCACCGAGTGGGCCTGGGGCGACGTCGAACGTCTGTACCTGCTGTTGCGCATACGCCAGGCCCGGCACCGCCAGCGGCAGGCAGCCAAGCAACAGTCGACTGGCCAGCAACAGGCCGCCGCGAGTGGGGGTTGAAGACATGTGATCGGTGCTCCTTTGGATGTTGGCCAAGGGAAGGACGCGGCAAAACCGAAAACACGCAGCGCTGCGCAAAAAATTATTCGGCAGGTACTTTCAAGCGCACGCGAGTGAGCCACGGGGTGTAGGTGCTGACTTCAATCGGCAGGGAGCGCGAGAGCAGGCGCAGCGCACGGTCGCTGTCGTCAGTCGGCAGCATCACCGTCACGCGCATGCCTTGCAGCGCCTTGCGATCAAACATCAAAACGCCCGGGCGATGCCGTGCCAGGCGCTCAAGCACATCCGCCAGCGGCTCGTCGTTGGCCAGCAATTGATGGGCCGCCCAGGCTTGCTGCTGGGCCTGCACATCGACACTTTTCGGCGTGCCCGGGCCGCTTGCATCCAGGCGCACCTGCTCGCCGGGGCCGAGGGTGATCGTGTGCCCGGCGCTGTCGATGCGGGTCGAGGATTCGAGCATCTTGACCACGGTGGCGGTGTCGCTGAGCTCGACGATAAAGCGCGTGCCCAGGGCGCGAATGCTGCCTTGGGGGGTGTCGACATAAAACGGGCGCTGGGCGTCCTTGGCCACCGTCACCAGCATCTCACCGTGCAGCAGTTGCACGCGGCGCTGGCTGGCGTCCAGGTGCAGGTTCACGGCGGAGTTGCCTTCCAGTTGCAGGTCACTGCCGTCGGCCAGCAGCGTCTGGTGCCATTCGCTTCGGCCGGTGCTCAGGTCGGCGAACAGATAGCCGCGCTGCTCGTACTGATACGCCGGCACGCCCGCCATCAGCAGTGCCAGGGCCAGGCACTTGACCAGCGTTGCCCCATGGCGAGGCTGCCGGGCGCGACGTAACGCAGCGCGGGCCGGCGCTTGTTTGAGCGGCTGCAAGTGGCCCTGAAGGCGGGCAATGGCTTGCGGGTGCTGTGGGTCGGCGGCCAGCCAGGCATGAAACGCCTGTTCGTTGGCGGCATTGCCTTCGTGATCCAGCCGCACCAGCCATTCGGCGGCCTGGCGCAACACGGATTGGGGCAGAGGCTGACTCATGGCTGTGCGCACGCATCGCACGCCAGCAAGGCTTCCACCAGATCGTTCTGCACCGTGCGCACCGAAACGCCCAGGCGCTGGGCAATCTGCGCTTGGTCCAGGCCTTCGAGGTAACGCAGGATGAAGGTGTCGCGGATCCGCTTGTTCATGCGTGCCAAGGCCCGGTCAATCGCCTCAAGCATTTGCGCGGCTTGCAGGATCTGCTCCGGTGAAGGCGCCTGTTCCAGGTACGCGGCGCAGCGTTCCAGCTCTTCGCGGTAGGCCTGTTCCAGGCGACGGCGGCGGCCATTGTCCATCAGCAAGCGGCGCGCGATGGTGGCCAGATAAGCCCGTGGTTCACCCGGCGCCACGTAAGTGCCCGATGCCAGCAAGCGTACGAAAGTGTCCTGCGCCACGTCGGCCGCCTGATGGGAGCACTGCACACGGCGCCGCAACCAGGTCAACAACCAGCCGTGGTAGCCGCGGTACAGCGCATCGAGCGTAGGCGCATCGGTGGGCGAAGCCAGCTTCATGAGATAATTTCGTAAGTGAGAATTAATCCCATTCTAGTGGTTTAAAACTTCGGGCTGCAATAGACGGCACACCAACGGTTGAGAGAGACTTTCCCAGGGTAGTGGCATTAAGCTATCTGCCGCATAACCTTTCTGACATTTAATCGGGTTTGAATTTATCTATGGGTCGTTCCTTTGCTTGGGTCATTCCGTTGTGCCTGGTGGCTGCTGTTGGAGCGGGGTGTTCTTCTCATAAAGGCCCGCCGCCGGCCAAACCCAAGCCGGTGGTACTGACGACGGACGACCACCATGCGAAGGTGATTTTCAGAATGCTCAGCACTGAATCACAGGTGCATTTCAGCGTTGGCCCGGCGGGAAACCTGAGCAGCGTGGGGAGTGTTTACAACGATGCCCAAGAGCAACAAATGCCGGCGTTTGCCCGCGGGTTGTACAAGGGGCTGGCCCGCGGGCTCTATCAGGTGCGGCCGTTCCGGGAGACGTTGGTGCCGGCGGATCAGGTGACCGTGGTAGAAGGCGTTGCGAACTGGCGCAATGATCGCGGCACGTCCTATACCCTGGAAAAGTGCGGGCCGTTGTCCCGCAGCTTCCTGCCGAAGGCTAACAAAACCTATCTGGTGGAGTTTGATTTGCAAGGATTCTCGGTGTGCAGCGAGAAGATTTATGACGTGACAGTGGAAGGGCAAAAGGACCTGGTTTTACCGGTAGCGATTTAATGGATTGACACCTTCTCATCCCGTTTTCTGGAGTTTTGATGCGCACTTTACCGCTGGTTTTCGTCCTTGCTGCACTGCTGCTCAGTGGCTGCAGCATCCCGTACCAAACCCCTGAAGCCCGCGCCCAGATACAGCAGGACCTGGGCGTTTCCGGCAGTGACATCATCGACATCTCCTACACCAACTTCTGCAAACTGAAGTACGGCGATGAAGCGATCTGCCATGCCGAGCAAGGCTTGGCGGTGCTGACCCGCAAAGGCTTGATTCTGAGCAAGTACCAAAGCAGCCGTTACGTGCCGGCCTACACCCTGAAAACCGCCGAAGTGCTGTGCGGCCATACCGCCACCTCGCGGGAGGCGGCGGAAGCGTTGAACATGTTTACCGCGGACTCCAACTTCGTGTTGTTGCCGCTCAATGCCGACAAGCAATGGAATGGCGCGATGCACCGGGAGATCGTGGATTACTTGCTGGCGGATGGTCAGCCATTGTTAATTGGTGCGGGCGCGAAGGCGGTGAGGCCGAGCGGCAAGAAGAAGTACGGCGGAGGGATGATCCCGGGGACAAAGATTCCGTACTTCACGGAGTTTGAGTATTCGGAGTTGGTGAATCCTTGTCCGGGTGCTCCAAGTGATGCCGCCCACACCGACTGAGTTGTTTAAATATCGTAGGGGTTGATCAGGGCGGTCAGTACATGGTCCGCCCAAACCCCGTTGATCTTCAGATACGCCCGCGCTTCACCTTCTCGTTCAAACCCCAGCCGCGCCAGCAGGCGCGCACTGCGCTCATTCTCCGGACGGTAGTTGGCCATGATTCGGTGCAGCTGCATTGCGTTGAACACATGAGCAATGCCCGCCGTCAGCGCTTCCTGCATCAGGCCCTTGCCTTGGGCGGATTCAGCCAGCGCGTAACCCAGGTGACAGGCCTGGAACGCACCACGCACGATATTGCTGAAGTTGCAGGCGCCGATGATTGTGCCGTGGCTGAATATCAGCAGGTGCAATGCTTCACCGTTGGCGGTTTTGTCGGCCATGGTTTCGAGGCGTTCGGTGATGGCTGTCAGTTCGAAAAAGGCTTCATCGCGCGACGGTTCCCAAGGCTTGAGGAAGTCGCGATTCTCCAGCAGGTACGCTTGCAGGGCACGTGCGTGGGAAGGGTGGGCGGGGAGCAGTAAAAGCCGGTCGGTGTGGATGCCGGTGGCGGGGAATGTCATGCGTCACCTCCATGTGGTGGGGCAGTGTACTTTTCTTCAGGCATAAAAAAACGGCCTACCTTTCGGTAAGCCGTTTTTAGTACTTGGTGGCTACACAGGGACTTGAACCCCGGACCCCAGCATTATGAATGCTATGCTCTAACCAACTGAGCTATGTAGCCAAGTGGCGCGCATTATTCGCGGAGAACGGGAATGCGTCAAGCGCTTTTTTTGAAAATTTATCTACGCTATCAACTGTTTAACGGGAAACACCTGGCAAGGCGACGAGTGGCCTGGGGTTTTCACCTTTCTTAAGATCAACATAAATCTTCTGTGGGAGCTGGCTTGCCTGCGATACAGGCGCCTCGGTCTATCAGTGGCACCGGGGTGATGCCATCGCAGGCAAGCCAGCTCCCACATTTGTTCGGTGTTAGTCGTCAGGTTTTGCGCGGGTGCAGGCACTCTATCGAGCGGTCGACCATGGCCTTGGCGATTTCCAGCAGGTGCCATACGGCGAGGACTTTGGCGCGTTCGGGGCTTTGCAGCTGTTCGCCGCAGTCGAGCGCGGTGGCCGAGGCGCTGTGCAGCAGGTCGGCGGTATAGAGCAGGGAGTCTTCGAAGCTGATGTCGTCGCTGATGGCGTAGAAGTTCGTCGACGGTTGCGGCGGGTCGGTCGGCAGGTAGTGGTCGAGCGCTCGGTTGAAGGCGGCGCGGTCTTTGGCTTGGTCACGGGGTGGATCGGGCACAATTTTAAACATGGCATAGCTCCTGATTAACTGGGAGCCGTACCGTTCGCGACTAAACGAAGGGTGGCGGCTGTACGCAGGTTAGTCGACCGGCTAATCAGGAAAACCCGGCGCACCCGAAGGTGCCCTGCGCACAGCCACCATGAAACCTCATGAGAGCATGCGCCTGATATAAGTCCGGGCGACTAAACCCGATCACTGAAAACCAGCGACGGACCGAAGACTAGCCACCGACTCCCCCAGGCACAAGGCCGAAAGATTCTCTAGGAAACGTCCCGCAAATTAAAGGGATTCATCTTGCTGGCCCTTTACAAACCATGACCGCTGCATCGATTCATCTAGTCGTTAGCCTGCTAACGGGATAGCCTTCCTGCCCCCAAAAGTGGCACATTGTCGCACCTGCACCTGTGCATCCATCTGCTGTACGGAAAACCTCCCATGGCTCTGAGCAATTCCCAGCCCTCCGTGGCTACGACGCCTGCTGCCGGGCAAACCAGCCCGTTGGTGATGCGTGTGATCGGCGCGGTGGCGCTGGCGCATTTGATCAATGACTTGATCCAGTCGGTACTGCCCTCGATCTACCCGATGCTCAAGGCCAATTACGGCCTGACGTTCACCCAGGTCGGCCTGATCACCCTCACGTTCCAGCTCACCGCGTCCCTGTTGCAGCCATGGGTGGGTTATTACACCGACCGCCACCCCAAGCCGTACCTGTTGCCCTGCGGAATGATCTGCACGCTGGTGGGCATCTTGATGATGTCCCAGGTGGGCAGCTTCCCGTTGATCCTGCTGGCAGCCGGGCTGATTGGCATCGGATCGTCGACCTTCCACCCGGAAGCGTCCCGCGTGGCGCGCCTGGCGTCGGGCGGGCGTTATGGTTTGGCGCAGTCGACCTTCCAGGTCGGCGGCAACGCCGGCTCGGCCTTTGGCCCGTTGCTGGCGGCGGCGATCATCATTCCGTTCGGCCAGGGCAATGTGGCCTGGTTCGGCCTGTTCGCGGTGTTTGCGTTGTTTGTGCTGTATGCGATCAGCCGTTGGTACGCCAACCACTTGAACCTGTTCAAGCTCAAGCAAGGCCAGGCGGCCACTCATGGCCTGTCCAAGGGGCGGGTGCTGAGTGCGCTGGTGGTGCTGGGCCTGCTGGTGTTTTCCAAGTACTTCTACATGGCCAGTTTCACCAGTTACTTCACCTTCTACCTGATCGAGAAGTTCGACCTGTCGGTGGCCAGTTCCCAGCTGCATCTGTTCCTGTTCCTGGGCGCGGTGGCGGCGGGCACGTTCTTTGGCGGGCCGATTGGCGACAAGATCGGCCGTAAGGCGGTGATCTGGTTCTCGATTCTCGGCGTTGCACCGTTCACCCTGATCTTGCCCCATGTGGACCTGTTCTGGACCAGCATCCTGAGTGTGGTGATCGGCTTTATCCTGGCCTCGGCGTTCTCGGCGATTGTGGTGTACGCGCAGGAGCTGGTGCCGGGCAATGTGGGGATGATCGCCGGGGTGTTCTTCGGTCTGATGTTCGGTTTTGGCGGGATTGGTGCGGCGCTGCTGGGGCACCTGGCAGACATCCACGGCATCGAGTACGTGTACACGTTGTGCTCCTTCCTGCCGCTGTTCGGGGTGTTGGCGATTCTGTTGCCGCGTACCAAAAAGGCCTGACTTCAAGCCAATCGAGTCGGGCAGATATCCTTGCTGCCCAACGCTTGCATCAAACGGGTAAATCAGTTGCTCCTGCAAAGGGTATCGGCATTGCGTCGGTGCCCCGATTTACGGGTGCAGTGGGTTGTAGGTGGCTCGCTTCAGCTGTTCGCGCGCACGGGATAACCGTGAGCGCACGGTGCCAATGGGGATGTCCATGGCGTCGGCGGTGTCCTGGTAACTGCCGTCAGTTTCCAGTGAGGCGTAAAGGGTTTTACGCATTTCCAGTGGCAAATTCGTGATTGCCCGCAGGGTTCTTTCGAGCTTGCGGTTGACCTCGAATTGCCAGTCCAGGTTGTTGTTGTCTTCCTGCCCATGCCACAGCGCTTCATCGAACTCGCAATGCACCGGTTTGGCGTACATACGCCGAAAGTGATTGCGGATCAGGTTCTGGGCAATCCCGCACATCCATGTGCTGAGGGTGGCCTGGCCGCTGAAGCGGTCCCTGTTGCGCCAGGCTTCCAGGTACGTCAGCTGCAGAATATCGTCTGCATCTTCTGGATTGAGCACGCGTTTATGAATGAACCGTCGGAGTTTCTTGTGGTGTTCTTCCGACAGGTTCTGGATGGAGCGGTGCGGGTCAGGTGTAAGGTGAACTAAAACATCGATAGGGATATCCATGATTTTTCCTCAGGGTAGACACGGTCGAAATAATTTCGACGGGAACCCTGTTAGCACTGCCTGTGCCAAACGATTAATTCTTGTAACTATTTGATATTTATAGATAAATATTTTGTTTCAGTGGTTTTTTGTGCCAGGGCTTGCACAAGCCGGCACGGGTTTGTGCCGACTTTTTCGCAAGCCCCGGTATCGCCGATAAAGATGGAACCGTAACGGGTTTGCCTGCCACACAAGGAAACGAAACTTCCTGTGCAGGCATCTTCATGAAACTCGATCCCAACTTTGATGTGCAGAAAAGCCAGCGCTCGGATCAGCCTGTTCCAGCGAGCATTGATAGCCACACAGTTCGCCAGTCGCCTGCGGCACCGGCCGTTGATGATCTCGCGGCGCTGTTCAGTCAGGAGGTCGAACTCAACAGCAGGGGCTTGAGTCGGCGTCAACTGGGGACGCGCGTGACGCCCGTGCAGCAGTTGGCCCAACTCTATGAGCAACTGGGCCATCCGGCTCAAGCAACACTGGCGACCATCGCGCGTAACGTCAGGGTTCAACTGTTGCTCAGGCCCAGCATCGACAAGTTGCTGGACCTGACAGGAAACGACCCGGCCCGTACGTTTGTCGTGCTCAAGCAGGTGGCTGCGCAGGCGCAGGCCGAAGCGCGCACTAACGAGGCCGCTCTGGCCAGCGACGCCCTGGCCCGGCTGGAGATCCGTTTTAAGCCGCAGATCCAGGCGGGCTTGAATATCGCGCTGGCCTTGCAGGCAAACAGTGATGACCCGAACTTGCGCCAGGCAGTGCGCAATGTGTATTACGCCAGCGTGGTCGCCCGGCAATCATTGGCCAGCATGATGCAGGCGTTGTTGGGGTTGTTCGGTGGCGATGAGTTTGGCCACGGGTTGAATTTGATGCGCCGGGCCCTGGCGGACGACATTGCGGCCTATAGTCCCTCGCTGCCCACCGCTCAATTGCGCACCTTGCTGTTGGGTTTGCGCAGTTGCGGTCAACTGGGCAGTGTCTTGGCGAGTTGCCAGGGGTTGATTGATCGACTGGTCGCCTTGCATCCCGGTATTGATCGGGACGCCGTCGCGCTGCTGCAGCGTTTATTGGGGTACGTGAGCACGGGCATCGCGCCTGCCGAGATTCAGCGCCTGGCCAGTGAGTTGGGTGGCGCGGCGCTATCCGACCAGGTGGTGTCGCTCAATACCCTCTATCCCGTGTTCGGGAGCTTGCCCCTGGCCTTGTGGCGCGACAGCAAGGGGCGCCAGGAAGCCCTGCTGGGTTTTATGGTGGTGATGGATGAGTACGCGCTCAGTGAGCGAGGTTTCCGGCACGTCGGTGCGTGGCCGAGCAACCATCCATGAGTGCATTGCGGGCAATCAACACGATGCTGCTCAAGGTTGCACAACGCGCCGAGGTGCTGGGTGCGGTCGTGATCATGGGCATTGTGTTCATCTTTATCGTGCCGTTGCCGACCTGGCTGGTGGATATCCTGATTGCCGTGAACATTTGCATTTCGTGCCTGCTGATCGTGCTGGCGCTGTACCTGCCAGGGCCGCTGGCGTTTTCCTCGTTTCCGTCGATCCTGCTGCTGACCACCATGTTTCGCCTGGCGTTGTCGATTGCGACCACACGCCTGATCCTGCTGGAGCAGGACGCCGGCGACATTGTGGAAGCCTTCGGCAACTTCGTGGTGGGGGGTAACCTGGCGGTGGGGTTGGTGATCTTCATGATCCTGACCATCGTCAACTTCCTGGTGATTACCAAGGGCTCGGAACGCGTCGCGGAAGTGGCGGCGCGCTTCAGCCTGGATGCGATGCCCGGCAAGCAAATGTCCATCGACAGTGACTTGCGTGCCGGCCTGATCGATGGCGAGCAGGCGCGTGACAAGCGCGAGCAGTTGTCCCGCGAGAGCCAGCTGTTCGGCGCGATGGACGGGGCCATGAAATTCGTCAAGGGCGATGCCGTGGCCGGGCTGATCATCGTGGTGATCAACTTGCTGGGCGGGTTCAGCACCGGCATGTTCCAGCACGGCATGAGCGCCGGCGACTCCATGGCGTTGTATTCGGTACTGACGATTGGTGACGGCCTGATTGCGCAGATTCCTGCGCTGCTGATCTCCCTGACGGCCGGCATGATCATTACTCGTGTAGCGCCGTCCGGGCGCAATAAAGGAGCCAATAACATGGGCGCCGAAATCGCCCGGCAAATGACCAGTGAGCCCAAGAGCTGGATGATTGCTTCGATCGGCATGCTGGCTTTCGCGGCGCTTCCGGGGATGCCGACGGTGGTCTTTATCCTCATTTCCCTGATGACAGGTTCCCTCGGTTACTACCTCATGCGCCAGCGCCAACGGCAGGAAGCGCCTCCCGACAAGGCGGCTGACGTCTTGCCTGCGGACAAAAACGGTGATGAGGACCTGCGCGGTTTTGACCCGTCGCGACCTTACCTGTTGCAGTTTTCGTCGCACTTGCAGGGGACTGGCAAGGCGGAAGAAATCATCCACGGGATTCGCCAGATCCGTAATCGCCTGGTTGCCCAGGTTGGCTTGACGCTGCCGCCGTTCGAGGTTGAATTCGCGCCGTCGCTGCCTGACGATGAGTTGCGCTTTTGCGTGCATGAAGTGCCGATGGTCAGGGCTACGCTTGGTGATCGGATAGCGGTTGAGCTGGCAGCACTGGGCGCCGAACCACAAGAAGGTGCCCAGGGGCTGTCGGAGCGTGACGAACAGGGCTGGGTATGGTTGGCCGCCGATGATCCGTTGCTCGACGATGCACAGCTTGAACGCCATACCGCCCATGAATTGATCCTTGAGCGCATGGAGCGAGCGATGATGCTCAGTGGGCCGCAGTTTCTCGGGATTCAGGAGAGCAAGTCGATTCTCAGCTGGCTCGAGTTCAACCAGCCGGAACTGGTCCAGGAACTGCAGCGGATCATGCCGCTGTCGCGCTTTTCGTCCGTGTTGCAGCGCCTGGCCAGCGAGGGCGTTCCGTTGCGGGCTGTGCGGTTGATTGTCGAGTCGTTGATCGAGTACGGCCAGCATGAGCGTGAACCGGACGCCCTGGCCGACTATGCGCGAATCGCCCTCAAGTCGCAGATTCTGCACCAGTACAGTGAAGCCGATGGCCTGCATGCCTGGCTGCTCTCACCCCATACCGAAAATATCCTGCGCGAGGCGCTGCGCCAGACTCAGACCGGGGTGTTCTTTTCCCTCGACAATGACAGCAGCGCGGCACTGGTGAACTTGCTCAAGCAGGCCTTCAACGTGCGTGCCAAGAGCAAACGCGTGCTGTTGGTCGCCCAAGACTTGCGCAGCCCCTTGCGTACGCTGTTGCTGGAAGAGTTCAACCATGTGCCGGTGTTGTCGTTTGCCGAGTTGGGCAGTTCGTCCAAGGTCAAGGTGCTCGGACGGTTTGACCTGGCTCAGGACGATCTGCTGCGTGGAGCCGTGGCATGAGCACGTTTTTGGCGATTGTGCGCGGGCTTGCATCGGACGGTGCTGCGTGGGGCAGGCTGTCTCGCGCCGCCATGAGGCCTGATGATGTTTGAGCTACGGGTACTCGATGGTTCGCACCAGGGGGCCGCGTTACCGTTGTTCGGCGAGCAGTGGAGCATAGGTGCGCACCCGGACGCGGACCTCGCGCTATACGATCCGGGCATTGCCGAGCGCCATGTGCGGTTGCAATGTATTGAGCAGCGCTGGTCGGTGCAGGCCGAGGAAGGGGTGGTGCAGGATGCCGATGGCCTGATCCTGGCACAGATTGCTGACCTGGCACTCAATGCAACGTTTTCGATTGGCAAGGTTCGGCTCTGCGTCGCCCGCGCCGATCAACCCTGGCCCCAGGCGCCTGTGCGTCAAGCGCCCACACCACCGGTCGAGGCGCCTGCCACGCTGAAGCTTTCTTCTATTTCGGGATCGCAGCAGAAACGGTTGATAAGCCTCGCGGTCGTGGTTGCCGTCATCATCACGGCGCTGGGCATGGCCTCTACGGGTGAGCGTGAGGCACAGGCATCGCTGATGCCACCGATGGTCCGGAAAAACGAGCTGGGCTCGCCTTACGATGTCCGCCAGCAATTGCTGAAGATGCTTAATGAGCGCGAGTTGATCAACCGCATCAGCCTTCAGTTGGTCAACGGCCAGGTGCTGCTCGATGGCCATGTTTCCCAGGACGATGTGGAGTTGGTATCGCGCATGCTCAGCCGGTTTGGCGAACAGTTTGATACGGCGGTGCCGGTGATCAGCCGGGTCAAGCTGCGCGACTCAACGCTGCCGTTCAAGATTCTGCAGATCGTCGGCGGGCCTAACGGTCACGTGGTTCTGGAGCAGGGTAACCGGCTGTTTGTCGGCGATGAAATGGATGGCTTGCGACTGGTGCTGATCGATAACACCAAAGTGGTCTTTGACGGCCAGCAACGCTTTGAGGTGCGCTGGTGACCCAGGACCTGCAAGCCCGTCTTGAGGCCTGGGAGCAACGCCAGTCGAGTACGCTGGCCAACTTTGCGCCGGTGGCGATGCGCGGCCGTGTCCAGCGCGTCAATGGCATGTTGCTGCAATGCCGGCTGCCCCAGGCGTGCATCGGCGATCTGTGCCAGATCGAAAAGTCTGCCGGCGAATATATGCTGGCCGAGATCATCGGGTTCGACCAGCAGGACGCCGTGCTCAGTGCCCTGGGCAATCTTGAGGGCGTGCGCGTGGGGGCCAGTGTGCAACGTTTGGGCGTGCCCCATCGGGTGCGAGTCAGCGATGAATTGCTGGGCCAGGTTCTCGATGGTTTTGGGCGACCGATTGCGGGCGACGGCCCCAGCGCCTTTGTGGAGGACGACACACCCGGTGCGAGCACGGTGTTGTGTGAGGCGCCATTGCCCACCGAACGCCCCAGGATCAACCGGGCGTTGTCCACCGGCGTACGTTCGATCGATGGGCTGATCACGCTGGGAGAAGGGCAGCGCGTCGGCCTGTTCGCCGGTGCCGGTTGTGGCAAGACCACCTTGTTGGCCGAGATCGCGCGCAACGTCGAGTGTGATGTGATCGTGTTCGGGCTGATTGGGGAGCGCGGCCGTGAGTTGCGGGAATTTCTCGACCACGAACTGGATGATCAATTGCGCGCCAAGGCGGTGCTGGTGTGTGCAACCTCCGATCGCTCAAGCATGGAGCGCGCCCGCGCGGCCTTCACCGCAACAGCGCTGGCCGAAGGGTTCCGGCGCAAGGGCAAGCGGGTATTGCTGCTGATTGACTCCTTGACCCGTTTTGCCCGGGCCCAGCGTGAAATCGGCCTGGCCGCTGGCGAGCCCCTGGGCCGTGGCGGCTTGCCACCGTCGGTCTACAGCCTGATGCCGCGCCTGGTGGAGCGGGCCGGCTTGACCCGCGACGGAGTGATCACCGCCATCTACACCGTGCTGATCGAGCAGGACTCGATGAATGACCCGGTGGCGGATGAAGTGCGCTCCCTGCTCGACGGCCACATCGTGTTGTCACGCAAGCTGGCCGAGCGTGGCCATTACCCGGCGGTTGACGTATTGGCCAGCCTTTCGCGGATTTTGAGCAACGTCGCGTCCCCCGAGCATATCCAGGCCGGCACTGCCTTGCGGCGTTTGTTGTCGGCCTACCAGCAGATCGAGCTGATGCTCAAGTTGGGTGAGTACCAACCCGGCAGTGATGCCCTGACCGATCTTGCGGTGAACAGCCGCCAGGCAGTCGATGGGTTTCTGCGCCAGGACCTGCGGGAGCCCGCGCCGCTGGCGGCGACCCTGGACCAACTGATGGAGTTGACGACCGATGTCCCTTTCTGAAATCGATACCTTGCGGCGTTTGCGCAAGCATCGGGCTGACCGGGCCGAGCGTGCGTTGCGTGCGGCCAAACGGCAGCAGCAAGCGCTGCTTCTGGAAATCCAGCAGGCAGGCGATGCCCTTGAACAAACCCGGTTGGACGAAGCACGGAAAACCGCCGAGTTGTTGGGCAAGCACCAAGGCCAGGTGATCTCGTTCCGCGACATCAAGTCCTGGAATGCCGAGGAGCGCACGTTGTCCGCTGACACTCGCCGTGAAGAGGGGCAGTTACGCGAACTGCACGGTCAGCGCGACGAGCAGTTGACCCACATCGACAGCGCGCAGAAGCAGGTTACCCAATGCTTGCGCGAGGTCGAGAAACTCCAGGAGTTATCCATTTTGTTGGCGCAAGAAGAAACGACGCAGGAAGAAACATGACGCAAGTTCCAGTGAGCAAGCCAGAGCGCCCGCGTTTGCGTGAGCCTCGGGATGAACGTGAACCCGGCCCGGGGGCGATCGTGCCTTGGGAGCACGGACGGTTATTTGCCCAGCTTTTTGGCAATGATAATGAGGAAGGCGGTTACGGCTCTTCCCTGCCGGGAGCCCCCGCGTCAACCCAGGCCGCGATGATCGCGGCCATGACCGAGCAGTTGGTACCGCGGATACAGGCGGCTGTTCAGTGGCCTTTGCAGGCAGTGCTTTACCTGCCGCGCCTTGGGCGGATCAACGCCAGTGTGCGCCGCGAGCAGGGTGCCTGGAACGTTGAGCTGGACGCGGAGGACGAGCGAACTGCGCGCTGGCTGCCTGGCGTGCGCCAGCACCTTGAGGACGGGCTGGCCGGCGCGTTGTCGCAGCCTGTCAACGTGCACCTTGTGCATGTGGACCCTGCGTGATCATGCCGTTTTTAACCCTGCCGGTGGTCAGCGGGGCCAACGTCGCAGCGCGGCGCAGGCTGGGTTGCGGCTTGCGCATGGCGTTTCAGGTCGCGGGGCAGGGCGGTGAGTTGTTGATGGAGCCGGGTCGTGCCCCGGCAGGTGTCAAGCCGCTGTTTTTCGAGAGCGCCAGCGGAGTGCTGGCCTTCGCCGAACCGGGGCCGCTGTTCAGCCTGCTGGGGGAGTGCCCGGTGACACTGGCCGAGGCGGGTAACGACCCGGATTCGTGGTTTTGGGAGTTGTTCCAGCACCACCTGAGCCCGCAGGTGCGTGCGCTGTTCGGCTTCCTGCGGTTGCTGCCGGCGCCCCGGAAACTGAACTTCGGTTGTCGCTTCACGGTGACGTTGGGACCGTCCCGTGTCGTGGGTTATCTGTGGCTGACGCCAGAGAGCTTGCTGGCACTGTGCGAGGCCGGTCCCTGGCATTCGATAGCGGGGCCCTTGCCGGCTTCGTTCCAGTTGGCAGTGGCGGTGACCCTGGGGCGCCTGAGGTTGCCCATCACGCGTTTGCGCAGTGTACGGGCCGGTGACGTGGTGATGCTTGAGCAGCCCTTTTTCGATGTGCAGGGTAACGGGAACCTGCACGTCGGCAGGTACCGGCTGCACGGGTGTATTGACGATGAATCCGGGCCGTTGTGCCTGACGCTTGTTTCGATTGAGGAAACGTCCATGGACGAAGATTTTGCAACACAGGACTACTCAGGGGATGCAGGGCCTGAGTTGGATGAACCGGTAGTGGATGTTTTCGGCCACGAGCCGTTTGATGAGTTGAGCATGGCGCTGAATGTGCGTTGTGGAACCCTTGCCTTGACCCTGGGAGAACTGCGCAATCTCGCCCCCGGTGCGGTGTTGGGCATCTCCGGGTACGCGCCCGGCATGGCCGGGCTCTATTACGGTGACCGGCCTATTGGCCAGGGGCAACTGGTCGAGGTGGACGGTCGACTCGGGCTGCAGTTGTCTCGCGTGATTTTTTCCCGATGACGTTTCAGGGGATTGACCCCCTTGTCCTTGCCGTTTTCCTCGGCGCATTGTCGTTGATGCCGATGCTGTTGATCATCTGCACCTCGTTCTTGAAGATCGTGATTGTGCTGATGATCACCCGTAACGCCATTGGCGTGCAGCAGGTGCCGCCGAGCATGGCGATCAATGGAATCGCGCTGGCTGCCACACTGTTCATCATGGCGCCCGTTGGCTATCAGATTGCCCAGAACGTCAAGGCCGCGCCGGTGGACATGAGCAACGTACAAACGCTCATGGATACCGGATATGAAGCCATACAGCCGTTGCGCGCGTTCATGTTGCGCAACACCGATGCGGATGTGTTGACCCACCTGCTGGAAAACACCGCGCGCATGTGGCCGCCTGAAATGGCGCAGAGCACTCAGCGGGAAGACTTGATCCTGTTAGTCCCGGCCTTTGTGCTTTCGCAACTGCAGGCGGGGTTCGAGATCGGCTTCCTGATCTACATCCCGTTCATCGTCATCGACCTGATTGTGTCCAACCTGCTGTTGGCCCTGGGGATGCAAATGGTCTCGCCCATGACCATTTCCCTGCCGCTCAAACTGTTGTTGTTCGTGATGGTTTCCGGGTGGTCGCGGTTGCTCGACAGCCTGTTCCTTTCTTACCTCTGAGTGACCTATGGAACCGATCGTGCTGTTCAAGCAGGGCATGTTGCTGGTGGTGGTGCTGTCGGCGCCGCCGTTGATCGTGGCGGTGGTCGTTGGTGTGTTGACGTCCCTGGTGCAGGCCCTGATGCAGATACAGGACCAGACGCTGCCCTTTGGCATCAAGCTGGTGGCGGTGGGGATCACGCTGGTGATGACCGGCCGCTGGATCGGCCTGGAGCTGATCCAGCTGATCAACCTGATGTTCGACATGATTGCCCGTTCGGCATTGAACTGAGGGAACAGATTTGCTGCTTTATCTCGAATATTTGCCCAGCCTGCTGGTGGCCATGGCGCGCATTTATCCTGTCGCGATTCTGGTGCCGGCGTTTTGTTTCCAGCACATAAAAGGCATGCTTCGGCACGTCATCGTGATGGTCATGGCATTGATCCCGGCTCCCGGTATCCATGCTGCAATGGCCGGCCAGGATTACTCCGCACTGATGATCAGCGGCCTGGTACTCAAGGAAGCGGCCCTGGGGTTTTTACTGGGGACCCTGTTGGCGATGCCGTTCTGGATGTTCGAGTCGGTGGGTGCCCTGCTGGATAACCAGCGTGGCGCCTTGGCGGGCGGCCAACTCAACCCGTCGCTGGGCCCGGATGCCACCCCCATCGGCCACCTGTTCAAACAGTTGGTGATTTACCTGCTGATCGCCGTCCTGGGCCTGAGCGTGCTGACCCAGGTGATCTGGGACAGCTACCTGATCTGGCCGCCAACCGCCTGGTTGCCGCTGCCGGCAGTCAATGGGTTCAGTGTTTTCCTCGGTGTGCTCGGCGATACCTTTACCCACATGATGCTGTACGCCGCGCCGTTTATTGCGGTGCTGTTGTTTCTGGAATTCGGTTTCGCCGTGTTGGGGCTGTACAGCCCGCAACTGCAGGTTTCTACCCTGGCCACGCCGGTCAAGAGCCTGGTGGGGCTAGGTATCCTGCTGCTGTACTTCCCGCTGCTGCAGGATTTGATCGTCGAACGCATGGCGCAGTTGGCAGACCTCAAGCATTCCCTGGGACTGATGTTCGGGAGCTCGGCACCATGAGTGATTCGGGTGAGAAAAAACACGCGGCCACGCCCAAGAAACTCAAGGATCAGCGCCAGAAGGGCCAGGTCGCCCAAAGCCAGGACGTCGGCAAGCTACTGGTGTTGACCGCCCTCAGCGAAATCGCGTTGTTCACTGCCGAACCCAGTATGCAGCGCTTCCAGCAATTGATGGTGATGCCCATGTCACGTTTCGGGCAGCCCTTTGTGCGGGCGCTGGAGGAAGTGCTGACGGAAGGCTTGATCGTGTTTTTTTCCTTCGCCTTGCTGATGGCCGGGGTGGCGATCACGGTGAAGTTGATCAGCGGCTGGATGCAGTTCGGTTTCCTGTTTGCGCCGGAAAGCCTGAAGCTGAATTTCAGCCGTCTCAACCCACTCAGCCAGGTCAAGCAGATGTTCTCTGCCAAGTCAGTGATGAACCTGTTGATGGGGGTGGCCAAGGCGCTGATGCTTGGGGTGATCTTGTACGTGGTGATCGGCCCGTCATTGAGCGCCTTGATCAACCTGGCCACCAGCGACCTGCAGAGTTACATCCTCGCGTTGATCATCCTGTTCCGCCATCTGTTGCACATGTGCCTGGGTTTGCTGCTGGTGCTGGCGCTGATCGACATGGCGTTGCAGAAGCACTTCTTTGCCAAGAGCATGCGCATGACTCAGGTGGAGGTGGTCAAGGAATACAAAGATATGGAAGGCGACCCTCACGTCAAGGGGCAGCGCCGGTCGCTGGCCATGCAGCTGGCCCAGGAGGAACCCAAGGTCAAGCTGCCCAAGCTGGAAGAGTCTGACATGTTGGTGGTCAACCCGACGCACTATGCCGTCGCGCTGTACTACCGGCCGGGTAAAACGCCGCTGCCGCTGCTGGTGGATAAAGGCACGGATGCCGAGGCCCGTAAACTGATTGACCGGGCCAAGGCAGCCGATGTACCGGTGATCCAGTGTGTGTGGCTGGCGCGCATGCTGTACGAGAAAAAGCTCGGGGCGAACATTCCCCGGGAGGCGTTACAGGCGGTAGCGTTCATCTACCGCACCCTGCGTGAGCTCGACGATGAGGCCAAGCGTGAGACGCTGGAGTTGCCGGAACTTGAACAGCGTTAACGGTGGCGGTGCACGTCCAGCGCTTCCAGGTTAGCCAGTGAAAGCAGGGTGCTGATGATGTCATCCGCCGCCTCTCCATCTGCTGGCAGCGCGTGCCAGATCACCAGGGCTCCCCTGGCATCGAGATAGACAAAGTAGCCGTCAAACGCCAGCGCCTGTTCAAAACGCCGCTCCAGCACCCGTTCCAACTGTCCGGCGCTCAGCGCCCCAAGGTCAAACTGCAAAGCCAGTCCAGGTTTGTCACCGGCTTTTAAGCGGCACACGCCTATGCCAGGGCTGAGAGACAGGTGGGCGTTGTTGCCGCCCACCAGGTCATTCAGGAATACCTGGCGATGCGAAGCATCGTTGGGCAGTCCCATCATGGTGCTCACCGTTCCAGTGAAATCGTTTGATAGTCCGAACGCTCGCCGGCCGGGCCGGGTTCGACGCGCATCTGCGGTGGCCACCAGACCACCATCTTATCGGCGCCCGATTGCGGGCGTGAGCAGGAGTCGCCCTTGCACGTCGGTGTGCAACCAACGACAAGCAAGGTGATGCCGAGGAGGGTGAATAGCCGTTTCATT
Source organism: Pseudomonas sp. Z18(2022) (assembly GCF_036346535.1). Taxonomy (NCBI): domain Bacteria; kingdom Pseudomonadati; phylum Pseudomonadota; class Gammaproteobacteria; order Pseudomonadales; family Pseudomonadaceae; genus Pseudomonas; species Pseudomonas sp. Z18(2022). Next base: position 227,530 of record NZ_JAOTOA010000006.1, on the reverse strand, counting down.
GCGCAGTCTTCCGGGTGGGGGTGAGCAGGGAGGGGCGGGGCACACCGATGTGTTCATCTTTGACCACAGGGCGCATGGCGATGAAGACCTCGGCTTCTTCCCCCGGCTTGAGCCAGGCATGTGGCCATACGCTGACGGCGAGGGTCTGGGAGTTGCTGCATTCTTTTTCATCGATGCGCACATTGCGATTGAACTGGTTGCGCATCACTACTACCGCCACGTTGAACTGTGGGCCGGCATACCATTGGTTGCGGTCGGTATTCATCGCCAACAGGTCGCGGGTGGAGCACAGTGTGTCGATGCCCAGGGGCATCGGTGCGGCTTTGAAGGCGCTCGGCACTTGCCCGGTGACGAGATGCGCCAGGGTGCTGGTGATGTCGCTGCGCTTGATCACAGGCGCGTGTTCGGCATAGCGCCGGGCCAAAGGTTTGAGTGCGGCCTGCAGCTCCGCCTGATCGGCCTGGGGCAGGTAACGTGATGGATCGGCCTGGTCGCCGATGACCCTCGGGGTCAGGATGAACAGCCGTTCACGGCGATTGTTCTGTCGTTCGGTCGAGGAAAACAACGTCTTGCCGAGTAACGGGATGTCCCCCAGCAAGGGGATCTTGCTGTGCTTGTCGGAGCTTTCGGTGACGTGGAAGCCGCCGACCACCAGCGAGCGTTTTTCCGCCATCACCGCTTGGGTACTGACCTTGCCGCGGCGTACGTCCGGGCCGATGCGCTCGGGGTTGGACTCATCGAAGTTACCGTCCTCGATATCCACCACCAGATGGATCTGGTGAGTGCCTCGGGTGGTGATCACCCTGGGTACCACCTGGAAACTGGTGCCAACGGTAATTGGCAGGACGGTCGCCACTTCTGTGCCGGCGGTGAGGTACTGCGTGCGGTTGAAATCAATCACGGCTGGCTGGTTTTCCAAGGTGAGGACCGACGGATTGGACACCATGGACGCCAGGCCGCGTTGCTCCAGTGCACGTATATCGGCATAGAAGCGGTCACGGTTTTCAATCGACAGTTGCGACGAGGTCCCGGGCGCCATGTTCACGCCGCCACGGAAACGACTGTTTTGAAAGCCCCAGTTGACCCCGAATTCCCGCAGTTGAGTGCGCTCGATGTCGAGGATGATTGCATCGATTTCCACCAGCTTGCGCGCCACGTCCAGCTGGGCGATCAGTTCGCGGTACATCGCCTGGCGTTCCGGCAGGTCGTAGATCAGGATGGCGTTGTTGCGCACGTCGGCCTCGACCCGGATTCTGCTGGTGGAAACCGGCGCTCGTGGCGTGAGCGACATACCGCTGTCCAGCGTGCCCGGGTTGATGGTGGGGCCAAGCATCTGCCCCAGCATCGGGTTGCCCAGCCGGGGAAAGGTTGGGGTGATGGGGGACGGTTGTGATTGGGCGTTGGGGCGCGGGCTCATCCCCGAAAGGGTTGAGGCCTGCCTGGGTTCCAACAGCCCGCGCAGCATGCTGGCGACGCCCGGGATGGTGATTTTTTCGCCGCGATAATCAATCTGGCGATCCGCCGCATTGGCAAACTTCAGCGGGTAGCTCAGCACGCTTTGTTTTTCTTCCGGGGATTTGCGCTGGCTGCTGAATTGCTTGATCTGTTCGATATAGCGTTTGGGACCGGACACCAGTACGACACCGTCGTCAGGCAATTCGCCCCAACCGAAGCGGCTATCGAGCAAGCCTATATCGGTGAGGGCCTGCTTGAGGTCGGCGATGGTCTCGGAGGAGACCTCCAGGCGTGCAGACTCTTGTTGGTCCAGGGTGCTGATATACAGCGTGTTGTTGTACAGGTACCACTGGAAGCGGTGCTCTACGCCGAGCCTGTCGAGCAACGATTGCGGGGTATTGGCGCGTATCTTGCCATTGACGTTGCCATCGAGGAGGCCGTCGATTTGCAGTTGGGTACCGAAGGTCTGGGCGAAATCTTCCAGTACATCGCGCAGGGGCTTATGCTCTGCCTCATAGGCGTAGGCGGTGTTTTTCCATTCGCTGGGGACGGCGGCCAGGGTGCTTTCCACGGGAGCCAACAGGCAGGTCAGTGCAATCAGGTAGCGCCAGTCGGCGCGTTTTGATGGAACACCAGGCAAGTCAATCTGCAAGCCGGTGCGCTTGTGGGTCTTGTTATACATGAGGGTTCTCTAATTAGTACGACAGCGAACGTAGCGAGGTGGGTTTGAGGTTTTGGGCAGGCTGCGCAAGGCGGGCGAACAGGGAGCGCCATGTGTCACGCTGGTTGAGCAGGGATTCAATGCAACCCAGCACGGAGTCCAACCCCTGCGAATCCTGAACGCTTTGAATCAGCCATAACGCACCGCTGTCAGGCTTTTGGGAAAGCGCACCCTGGAAATGATTCAGGCTGGCGGCGCCCAGGCGCATCCAGTTTTGCAAGGTCGTGTTATCTGGCCGGCTTGAGGTCAGTTGAGCCCCGAGCAACAACGCGTCTCCCTGATGTTTCAGCATGAGTTCATCATCGCCTTCAAACAGCGAGAGCTGTTCTTTACGGCTGTTCAGCCAGTGACTGACGAGCTCCTGCATTTTATTGAAAGCTGTCAAAGGTACTTTTGAGCAGCATATGCTCAACGCGGTTATGTTCCAGGTACGCCATCTGGGACACGGTGCTCTTTACTGCCAGTTCATAGAATAATTCTGCGTCTCCCCCCTCTTGCGCAGCCCCCCCGGAACTTGATTTAAAAAGCTTATGGGAGGTACTGCTGGTTCTTAAAAGTTCGCGCGACAGATCATTGAAAAGGCTCATGGGCGTTCCTTTGTTATGGGTGGGTGTGCATTGAAAAATCAATTTTTTCAGGCGTGAGTCATCAAGCGCTTATCCGGTGCTCTTGGGCCTGATTGAAAAAAAGCTCGAGCATCGAGTGCCAACTGATACGGAAATCACCCTCGTCGGTTTTCAACACAAGTGTTTGAGGGGGAATCGTCTCGTCGGCGTGAAGCTTCCAGATCGTGGCCTTGCGATTAGCGAGACACTGTTTTATCTCCTCAAGGTCATGAGGGTGGCAGAGCAGCGACGCATCGATCTCCTGGACCTGGTTCGCCAGTAATTGCTTCAACAGGGCGGCCAGCCTTTGCGGGGCTACCGTTGCGTCAAGCAGGGAGCGAATCGCCTGGTTGGTGATTGATGTTGCGTACTGCTCCAGGCTGTCGCACATGGCTTGGCGGTCACGTTCCCATCGCTTGAATTGGGCATCCGCGCGCTGCCAGACTTCCAGCGAGGCCTTCTCCAGCAGCGCTTCGCATTTCTTCTCTGTCTGGGCTATCAGTTCATCGGCCTGCGCATTGGCGCGACTGATGAGCTGGCTGGCTTGCTCCCAGGTCGCGAGTTCCTCTCGGGGGATCAGGCTGCGTGGCAACCCTGGTTTGTCCTTGAGCAACTCAATGGTGTACTGACATAGCATCGTTGTGTTCCTTACCCGTTCGAGTCAGGGGGCATAGGGTCGTTTTCCGGTGTCGTCACACGCCAGACGACGGCTTGCCATAGCATGTTCAGTCGGCTGCTGGCGTTCTCGAGTGAGGCGTTGTTCTGCTCAACCTTGTGTACGCGCTCACGGGGGAACCTTAGTCGAAGGCGCTGCCAGGTCTCGGGCCCGGTCCAGCTGTGGAGCAGTTGCAACGGATCCGCACCAGGCGACAGCATGGCGGGGGGCAGAGCCTTGGAAAGACGCGTGCACCACAGGTGCTGACTGTCGCTCAAAGGCGCTGTGGCGTCAGGGTTGAACGTGTAGTGAACCAGTGTCAGCGCCAGGTCGAGCTGTTCCGTCGAGGCCAAAACCAGGCGAAGCACGGTGGGATCCGGTGCTGGCGGCAAGCAGGCTGCAATACCCGTGAGGTCGTCCGGTGCTGACCGACCGATGCGATACAGCGCGTTAATCGCAGGGTACTTGCCATCCTTCCAGTCCCGGAGGGCGTGCTTCCAGGGAAATGCCCACCATTGAGCCCAGGCCAGATGTTCGCTCAAGGGCTGATCAGGTCTAGGCGTCATGAGTTGGGCCGGCCAATTCGGCTGTCACGGGCGGCCCTTGCACAAGACGCTGGCGCCTGTTGTTTAGAAACAGGGCGCCAATCACGGTCAACATCAAGGCGAGCAGGGAGATGAGAAGGCTGCCTCGCCAAAACCCGAGATCATCGCCGGGGACCAGAAAAGGGCCGAAATACACCAGGCGTTGCGGATCCTGGTAAGCGGTAGCAGGCACGAATATCACGGTCAGTTTTTGCGGGTTGTCCACCGCGGTGGTCATGCCCGGAATGCTGCTCGCGACCATCCTGCGAACCCGTGCGCGAATGTTGTCGGGATCCAGGCGCGGATCATGCTTGATGAATACGGATGCGGATGCGGGTTGGACAGGCTCTCCCGGTGCGATGCGTTCGGGCAGTACCACGTGCACTCGGGCTACGATGACGCCGTCAATGTTGGACAGTGTGGCCTCAAGCTCCTGGGACAAGGCATAGATGTAGCGTGCCCGCTCTTCCAGCGGAGTTGAAATAACCCCCTCCTTGCGAAACGTATCGCCCAGTGTGGTCCGCGCCACTTTGGGTAGCCCGGCGGCTTCCAGTGTGCGCACTGCGCGTCCGATATCGATAGCGTTAACCGCTACGACGACACCGTCTTTGGCCGGAATCTTCTGGGCACGAATATGCTTGTCCGCCAACTCGGCGATCACTTCATTAGCCTCTTGCTCAGAGAGCTGGCGATGAAGTTCAACGCGGTCGCCGCAACCGGTCAACATAAATGCCACCGTCAGAAGTAAAGCGACAGGCAGGGATCGGGTCATGTTCACTATTGCAAGTTGCAAATTTTGTCGATGCATTGGGTTGCCTTGCCAAGGCTCTTGGTCAGCAACTGGGAAGTGAGCGTCGTGTGAGACAGTTCCCGTGGGTATTTTCTGAGTGTGTCTGCGTCCAGGCCGTTGGTTGAAGCTTTCAACGCTCGCGCGAGGCGGCTTTTCGCCGCAGTGAGGTGGTTCGATGTCTCCGTCAGCATCGTCGATACACTGTTGTTAACGGAGGCAGCTGACCTCGCTGTTGAGGGCTCGAGCATTGACGTGAAAAAGGCAACATCTGTCGTGGACGCTGAAGGTTCTCGCGCGCTGTTGGCACCTTCTCGGCGATTAGAAAGTGTTGAAGGGGCAAATGCTTCTATCTGCATATAAGGCCTGCTGCGTGAGTGTGTGAAACCATTTGCTAATAATGGCTGATGCCGAATTTTCTGCTTCAGCGCATAGGACTGCCTCCCCGGCAGATGAGCAGGGGAGGCCGTTGTGTTACGAACGGATCTCTTTAGCTGCGGCGTATAAACCCGAGATCATTTTTGCTTTTAAACTTTCTTGGAAAGTTGCTTCGGCAACGGCTTCTGCTCGATCAGACGCAGAAGTACTGCCACCACTACCAGCATCCGTTCCGTTGTTAAGGGTATTCTCCAATGGAGAAAAAGCGTTGCTGACGGCATTGTAGGATCCAACACTTGACATATTTAAACTCCAGGTTCTTCAATCGTTAGTCGTTGGTTTTTTGGTCGTGATCAGTGATACGGGTTCCGTGCTTCTCGCATTTTGTAATCACGCTACGACTGTGTGGTCGATACGACTAAAGCGTTCCAGCGTTTTTTAGATTTTTCCAAATGTTTGGCTGTTACGCAGTGGGTGCCTGGAGAGTGACGATGCCCAGTTGTTTAATCCTGTAATACAGCGTGCGCCTTGCAACCCCCAGTTCAGCCGCCACAGTGTCCACACAGTGGTGATGGCGGCTCAGCGATTCCTGAATCAGTGCTTTTTCAATGTGTCGCAGACGTGCCTTCAGGCCTGTCTGGGTATCCTGTTGTTCGCTTATCGGGGTTGCAATCGGTGGCAGACCCAGCACAAACCGCTTGGCGGTCGAACGCAGTTCGCGAACATTTCCCAGCCAGGGGTGGCAGAGCAACCGGTGCAGCAGTGCGCTGGATGGGGCAGGGAAGGTGCACTTGAAGTGCTCTGCCTCTTGTTGAATCATGTTCAAGAACAATGGAATGATCTGCTCACGGCGTTCGCGCAGGGGCGGGAGCCGGATATCGACAACGTTCAGCCGAAAGTACAGGTCGCGCCTGAAGGCCCCTTGTTCGACCATCTCCTCCAGTGATTGCTGTGCGGAGGCGATCACTCGCATGTCCACCGGGATAAAACGAGTGGAGCCCAGACGCTCAACGCCCCGGCACTCCAGTGCTCGCAGCAACTTGGCCTGCAGGTTGAGGGGCATGCTGTCAATTTCGTCGAGGTACAAGGTGCCCAGGTGGGCGGCTTCGACAAACCCGGCCCGTGATTGCATCGCACCGGTATAGGCACCGCTGTTGACACCAAACAGTTGGCTTTCAGCCAGGCTTTCCGGGATCGCCGCGCAGTTGACGGCAACAAAGTTTCCCTTTCTTCCGGATAACAGATGTATGCGTTGTGCCAACGTATCTTTACCTGTCCCTGTTTCACCCAGCAGTAGCATATCGATATTAAGTGCGGCCGTGTTCTGAACAGTAGCCTCGATCGCTGGGCATTCGGTAAGTGGTGCATCTGTAACATACTTAGGGTGATAGGAAAGCGACATATTGCTATTGCTCCAATATTGGATCGCATCACTATTTTCAGACTATTTGAGTCCATTCGAATACAGAGAAGTAAACCGGAAATTGTTTATTTTGTCACCTTGGTCAAGAAATGTCGGAGGGGTATTTAAATCTATAGTTCAAGAGGCTGATCAAAGTTCAAGTGTTTCTATGCTGTTATTTTCTTTTTGTTTGAAGGATAAATCCTAAAGACGGCTTGTCTTTTTATGGAGGGGGGTGAGTTGCTGTTGGGGGGTGGGGGGAATCGGCGTTTTGAGTGTTTTATATTTTTAATATATAAAGTTAATTAATGTGTCGTGATGCTTTTTTGTTAAGTTTGGAAGTGAGCGCCCACAAAAAAGCCGATGCACTGCATCGGCTTTTTGTTTTGCGGCATAGGCCGCAGGTGACGCTTAGACGTTGAAACGGAAGTGCATCACGTCGCCATCCTTGACGATGTATTCCTTGCCTTCCAGGCGCCATTTACCGGCTTCCTTGGCACCGGCTTCACCCTTGAACTGGATGAAGTCGTTGTAGGCGATGACTTCGGCGCGGATAAAGCCTTTTTCGAAGTCGGTGTGGATCACGCCAGCCGCTTGCGGGGCAGTGGCACCGACCTTGACGGTCCAGGCGCGGACTTCTTCAACACCGGCGGTGAAGTAGGTCTGCAGGTGCAGCATTTCGTAGCCGGCGCGGATCACGCGGTTCAGGCCAGGCTCTTCCAGGCCCAGGGCCTCGAGGAACATGTCCTTCTCTTCGCCGTCTTCCAGCTCGGCGATTTCCGCTTCGATCTTGTTGCACACCGGTACAACGATCGCGCCTTCTTCTTCGGCAATGGCCAGGACCACGTCCAGCAGCGGGTTGTTTTCGAAACCGTCTTCAGCCACGTTGGCGATGTACATCACAGGCTTGGTGGTCAGCAGGTGGAAGCCCTTGATCACCGCTTTTTCGTCGGTGCTCATGCTCTTCATCAGGCTGCGTGCCGGCTTGCCCAGGGTGAAGTGAGCAATCAACTGCTCCAGCAAGGCTTTCTGGACCACTGCGTCCTTGTCGCCGCCCTTGGCGTTGCGCGTGACCTTTTGCAGTTGCTTCTCGCAGCTGTCGAGGTCGGCGAAGATCAGTTCCAGGTCGATGATCTCGATGTCGCGTTTCGGGTCGACGCTGTTGGAGACGTGAATCACGTTCTCGTCTTCAAAGCAGCGGACCACGTGAGCGATGGCATCGGTCTCACGGATGTTGGCGAGGAACTTGTTGCCCAGGCCTTCACCTTTCGACGCGCCGGCTACCAGGCCTGCGATGTCGACGAACTCCATGGTGGTCGGCAGGATGCGCTTTGGATTCACGATGGCCGCCAGGGCGTCCAGGCGTGTATCGGGCATCGGCACGATACCGGTGTTCGGTTCGATGGTGCAGAAGGGGAAGTTCTCCGCCGCAATGCCGGATTTGGTCAGGGCGTTGAACAGGGTGGACTTGCCGACGTTAGGTAGGCCGACGATGCCGCAATTGAATCCCATGGTGTTTCCCCTCGGGTAAAGAGTCAGGCCTTCTGGCTGTGCAGGTTTTTCATCGCGCGGTTCCATTCACCGGCGAAGATATCCGGCAGCACGCCGAGGGCAAAATCGATGCTGGCATCGAGTTTTTCCTGTTCGGCGCGTGGCGCACGACCCAGGACGAAATTTGAAACCATACTGGCAACGCCCGGGTGGCCAATGCCAAGCCGCAAGCGGTAGAACGTATTCTGATTGCCCAACTGCGCGATGATGTCCCGCAGGCCATTATGCCCGCCATGGCCGCCGCCTTGCTTGAGCTTGGCAACGCCGGGTGGCAGGTCAAGTTCGTCATGGGCCACCAGGATTTCTTCGGGTTTGATCCGGAAGAAGCCCGCAAGCGCCGCGACAGCCTGGCCGCTGCGGTTCATGTAGGTGGTGGGAATCAACAGACGAACATCCTGACCCTGATGCGAAAAGCGCCCGGTCAGGCCGAAATATTTGCGATCGGCCACAAGATTGACGCCTTGGGCGTGGGCGATACGCTCAACAAAAAGGGCCCCCGCGTTATGCCGGGTCTGTTCGTATTCGGCGCCTGGATTTCCCAGGCCAACGATCAGTTTAATGGCAGTCACGACAGGGGCCCTTCCTTTGGAGTTGTGGATAACATCGCCGTTGGTGCGGCGAAAGTGGACGACAAACGCTTATCAACCGTTAGAGGCCAACCTCGCATTCTCGCCCGCTTTCTCGCTACGTTCCGGTCCGCGATGTTTCCTCAAGCTCCGGCATTACAGAGTGAATTACTCTGCAGCGCCTTCTTCAGCTTCTGGTGCAACGCGTGGAGCGTGTACGTTTGCAACAGCTTTGTCATCACCGTGAGCCAGTGCAACAAACTCAACGCCTTTAGGGGCTTTGAGGTCGGACAGGTGGATGATGTCGCCGATTTCAGCAGCCGACAGGTCGACTTCGATGAACTCAGGCAGGTCTTTCGGCAGGCAGGTCACTTCGATCTCGGCTACAACGTGCGAGATTTCGCCGCCTTTCTTGATCGGAGCAGCTTCGCCAACGAAGTGCACAGGCACGATAGCGGTCAGTTTCTGACCGGCTACTACGCGAACGAAGTCAGCGTGCAGCACGTGGCCTTTAGCTGGGTGACGTTGCAGTGCCTTGATGATGACGTTCTGCTTGGAACCACCAACGTTCAGCTCGATGATGTGGCTGTAAGCCGCGTCGTTTTCGAGCAGTTTGGCGATTTCTTTAGCCAGCATGCTGATGGATTCAGGGGCTTTTTCGCCACCGTAAACTACAGCTGGAACCAGGCTTGCGAGACGACGCAGGCGGCGGCTCGCACCTTTCCCCAGGTCGGAACGCAGTTCAGCATTCAAAGTAAAATCGTTCATGTTGTATCTCCAAAATAACCACATTCGCCCTAGCGTTTGCGACCAGCGCTAAAGGCGATATGGGCAAAAAAGCCCCGCCCCAACAGAATGCTGGGGCGGGGCGCTTTTCGTCAGGTTGATGCCTAAGGTGTGACCCTTAACGGAACATCGCGCTGATCGATTCTTCGTTGCTGATGCGGCGAACCGCTTCGGCAACTACCGGTGCGATATCCAGTTGACGGATACGCGAACAGGCTTGAGCTGCAGCGGACAACGGGATGGTGTTGGTCACCACCAGTTCGTCCAGCATTGAGTTCTCGATGTTCTCGATCGCTCGGCCCGACAGCACAGGGTGTGTGCAGTAGGCGAAGACTTTTGCTGCACCGTGCTCTTTCAGGGCTTTCGCCGCGTGGCACAGGGTGCCGGCGGTGTCGACCATGTCATCAACCAGAATACAGGTACGCCCTTCGACATCACCGATGATATGCATCACTTCAGAGTGATTGGCTTTCTCACGGCGTTTGTCGATGATCCCGAGGTCCACGCCCAGGGATTTGGCAACAGCCCGTGCACGCACGACGCCACCAATGTCCGGGGACACGATCATCAGGTTTTCAAAGCGCTGGTCTTCGATGTCATCCACCAGGACGGGGGAGCCGTAGATGTTATCTACCGGAATATCGAAGAACCCCTGGATTTGGTCAGCGTGCAGGTCAACCGTGAGAACACGGTCGATGCCTACCACGGTCAGCATGTCAGCAACGACTTTCGCGCTGATAGCCACACGTGCGGAACGCGGACGGCGATCCTGACGGGCATAACCAAAGTAAGGGATTACAGCTGTGATTCGAGTCGCTGAGGAGCGGCGGAAGGCATCAGCCATCACGACGAGTTCCATCAGGTTATCGTTGGTCGGAGCGCAAGTCGGCTGAATAATGAACACGTCTTTACCGCGGACGTTTTCATTGATCTCGGCTGTAATTTCGCCGTCGGAGAACTTACCGACAGAGATGTCACCGAGAGGGATATGCAGCTGACGTACAACACGCCGAGCCAGATCGGGGTTAGCATTCCCCGTAAAGACCATCATCTTGGACACGCGCAGTACCTAGAGGCTGAGGGTAACCTGGATGAGTATAGAAAATGGCAGGGGCGGCTGGATTCGAACCAACGCATGGCAGGATCAAAACCTGCTGCCTTACCGCTTGGCGACGCCCCTGTATCTGTTGCAACGAGTACCCAGTACTCGGTTCCTTTAGAGCAGACTTTGCAGCTTGCGATGCAACATCGAAACGTTGCTTCCCTTTGCTACAAACCCTGTAAGGGTCTCTGTAAGAAGGGCCGAGACTTTATCAGCTTCAGCTTTGCTTGGGAAGCCCCCAAACACACAACTTCCAGTTCCGGTTAATTTTGCTTCGGTAAAATTACCTAACAAATTCAAAGCGTTACGTACATCTGGATAACGCCTTGCTACAACCGGTAAGCAGTCATTTCGACTGTTTCCCTTGGGAACGGGGCGCACTTTAATGGGAGGAGAGTTACGTGTCAACAGTGGATCTGAAAAAATTTCTGCTGTACTTACAGATACTTGCGGAACAAGCACGACATACCACGGCTCTTCGGGGTCTACAGGGGTGAGTTTCTCCCCCACGCCCTCGGCAAAAGCGGCGTGCCCACGCACGAAAACCGGGACGTCCGCGCCCAGTGTCAGGCCCAGCGCGGCCAGGCGATCGTGGTCCCAACCCAGTTGCCACAAGTGATTCAGGCCGAGCAGCGTCGTTGCGGCATTCGAGCTGCCGCCACCGATGCCGCCACCCATGGGCAGGATTTTTTCGATCCAGATGTCGATGCCCAACGGGCAACCGGATTGTTCCTGAAGTTTTTTCGCGGCCTTCACAATCAGGTTGCTGTCGTGAGGCACGCCTTCGAATTCGGTGTGCAGTTGAATCACGCCGTCATCGCGAACGGCGAAGGTCAGCTCATCGCCGTAGTCGAGAAACTGAAAAATCGTCTGCAACTCGTGATAGCCGTCTTCACGGCGACCGAGAATGTGCAGCATCAAATTGAGTTTGGCCGGGGAGGGCAGGGTCAGGCGTTGTGCGGTCATGTCACTGCCCCAGCTTGCGAGGTTGCCAGTCCTTGATCACCAGCGTGACGTCAAGGTCGGTGCCATGCAGCTTGATGCGCTCGGGCAGCCAGTAACCGTTCTGTTGCACATAGCTCAGGTACTCGACCTGCCAGCCATCCTGCGCAAGCGACGCCAGGCGGCTGTCGCCGTTGAGGCTCAGGCGGCTCTTGCTGTCCGGTGCGGGAAGGCCACGCACCCACCATACGAGGTGCGAGACGGGGAGCTTCCAGCCCATCTGTTCTTCCAGCAGGGCTTCCGGCGTCGGTGCCTCAAAGCGGCCCTGATTGGCCACTTCCAGGCTGACTTGCCCCGGCCGGCCGGTCAGGCGTGCCGCACCGCGGCCCAGCGGGCCTGACAGGCGAATGTCGTAATAGTCCTGGCGTTGCAGCCAGAACAAGGTGCCGCTGCCCGAATCCTTCGGCGCACGAATGCCGACCTTGCCTTCAATCTGCCAGCCGTCGAGGCTGCTCAGTTGGTCCTTGTGCTGCTGCCATTGCGCCGGGTTGCCCGGGCCTTCGACAGATTCACGGGTGCCAAGGCCTGAACAGCCGGCGAGCAGGGCGATAAAGCTGAAAACGATGACGTGGCGCAAAAACATAGAATTAAAGGGTCTCGGATCCGGTCAGGCGCTTGATGGTGCTGCGCAGGATTGGGCTTTCGGGCTGTTCCTTGAGGAACTTCTCCCAGATTTGTCGCGCTTCGCGTTGCTTGCCATTGGCCCAGAGCACTTCGCCCAGGTGCGCGGCCACTTCCTGGTCGGGGAAACGCTCCAGCGCCTGGCGCAGCAAACGTTCAGCTTCGTCCAGGTTGCCCAGGCGGTAGTTCACCCAGCCGAGGCTGTCGAGAACGGCCGGGTCTTCCGGGTTCAACTGGTGAGCCTTTTCAATCAGCTCCTTGGCTTCGGCGTAGCGCGTTGTACGGTCGGACAAGGTGTATCCCAGGGCGTTCAGTGCCATGGCGTTGTCCGGGTCGCGCTTGATGATCAGGCGCAGGTCTTTTTCCATCTGCGCCAGGTCATTGCGTTTTTCCGCCTGCATGGCGCGGGTGTACAGCAGGTTCAGGTCGTCCGGGTATTGCAGCAAGGCTTGCTGCAGGATTTTCCAGGCGCGGTCGCCCTGCTTGTTGGCCGACAAGGTCTCGGCCTGGATCAAATACAGCTGGATCGCGTAGTCCGGTTCGGCATCCCGTGCGGCAGCCAGGCGTTTTTCCGCCTCGTCGGTGCGGCCGTTGTTCATCAGGATATCGGCCTGGCGCAGCTGCGCCGGCAGGTAATCGTTGCCGGGACCGACCTGGGCGTACTCGAGCAGCGCAGCCTGCGGGTCGTTACGCTCTTCAGCGATGCGGCCCAGGTTCAGGTGCGCCGAATCAACGTGGCTCTCGCGGGCGATCAAGTCTTCCAGATAACCCTTGGCCTCATCCCACGCCTTGGCTTCCAGGCAGACCAGCGCCAGGGAGTAACGCAACTCGTCATCGTCCGGGTATTGCTGGACGAGGTTGGCGAACTGCACCTTGGCGTCTTCCATGCGGTCCTGTTCAACCAGCATGCGCGCATAGGTCAGCAGCAGGCGCTTGTCGCCTGGGTACTTCTTGATACTTTTTTCCAGCAGCGGAATCGCTTCCTTGCCGCGGTTGAGGTTTTGCAGCAGGCGGGCCCGCAGCAGGATCGGCGCAATTTCGCCGTCTTCCGGCGGGTGTTGCTCCAGCAGCTTCAAGGCGGCCTCGGGCTCGTCATCCTGTTGCAGCAACAGCGCCTTGCCGAAAATCAGCTGGCTGTTGTTCGGGTGTTTTTGCAGCAGGCGGTCGAAACTCTTCATCAGGCCGTTGCGGGTGTCCTGATCGGTGTCGGCGGCCGACAGCGCGAGGAAGTCGAAATGCGTGTCGCCCTTGCCCTGCAGAACCTTCTCCATATACACCATGGAGTCGTCATAGCGCCCGGCGCGGGCCAGTTGAATGGCCGCTGCCCGTTGCGCCTCAAGATCGTCCGGGGCGTTCTTCGCCCAGATCAGCGAGGAATCCAGGGCTGCCTGATCGGCGCCCAGGTACTCGGCGATGCGAAACGCCCGCTCCGAAATCCCCGGATCCTGAGTATTGATGGCCTGGGTCACGTAGTTATCCAGGGCAATGTCGAAACGATTGCGCTGGCCGGCCAGCTCCGCGCTCAGCAGACTGAAGATCGTCTCTTCACTGAACGAGGAATAAACCTTGGGCTTTTCAGGGGCGGGAGTGCTGTCTTCTACCGGCGGCGTACCGTCCGGCGACACGGGTGCCATGGCCTGGCAGCCGCTGAGGAAGACAAAAGCAAGGAGCAACGCGGAAGATCTATTCATATAGGAAGAGGACGACTAACCTGCGGTCGGATCATCATGACACAAGCCTTCGGCCAAACATAACCGGGGCGCCCGTAATACGCTTATTGCTTTCCCTGTAGGAGCAAGCTTGCTCGCGAAGATCGTCAACGATAACGCGTTCATTCTGGATTGACGCGTTGCCTGAGCGTTTTTCGCGAGCAAGCTCGCTCCTACAGGATGCCTTTATAGACACAAGGCATTAGGACAATAGCCTACGGTGGTTGTTCTGAATCATTCGAAGTAGGACAATTGTCGGCTTCCCGACATCATCAGCGATATTGAATGGCCTTCCTTGCACTCGGTATTAACCACAAGACTGCTTCTGTAGACGTCCGCGAGCGCGTGGCTTTTACTCCCGAGCAGTTGGTTGAGGCCTTGCAGCAGCTCTGCCGGCTCACCGACAGTCGCGAAGCTGCGATCCTTTCGACCTGCAATCGCAGCGAGCTCTATATAGAGCAGGAGCATCTTTCAGCCGATGTGGTGCTGCGCTGGCTGGCCGATTACCACCATTTGAGCCTCGACGAGCTGCGCCAAAGCTCATATGTGCACGAAGAGGATGCGGCAGTTCGTCACATGATGCGCGTCGCCTCCGGGCTCGATTCGCTGGTGTTGGGCGAACCGCAGATCCTCGGCCAGATGAAGTCGGCCTACGCCGTGGCCCGCGAGGCCGGCACCATCGGCCCGTTGCTGGGTCGCCTGTTCCAGGCCACCTTCAATTCGGCCAAGCAAGTGCGCACCGACACCGCCATCGGTGAAAACCCGGTGTCCGTGGCGTTTGCGGCCGTCAGCCTGGCCAAACAGATTTTCAGTGACTTGCAACGCAGCCAGGCCCTGCTGATCGGCGCCGGCGAGACCATCACCCTGGTCGCCCGCCATCTGCACGAGCTGGGGGTTAAGCGTATCGTCGTCGCCAACCGCACCCTGGAGCGCGCGAGTATCCTCGCCGAGCAGTTCGGTGCCCACGCGGTGTTGCTCTCCGACATCCCGGCCGAACTGGTGCGCAGCGATATCGTTATCAGCTCCACCGCCAGCCAGTTGCCGATCCTGGGTAAGGGCGCGGTGGAAAGCGCCCTGAAACTGCGCAAGCACAAGCCGATCTTCATGGTGGATATCGCCGTTCCCCGGGATATCGAACCTGAAGTCGGCGAGTTGGACGACGTTTACCTCTACAGCGTCGACGACCTGCACGAAGTGGTCGCCGAAAATCTCAAGAGTCGCCAGGGCGCAGCCCAGGCCGCCGAGGAAATGGTCAGCACCGGTGCCGACGATTTCATGGTGCGCCTGCGTGAACTGGCGGCGGTGGACGTGCTCAAGGCCTATCGTCAGCAAGGCGAACGCCTGCGGGACGAGGAATTAATCAAGGCCCAGCGTATGCTCGCCAACGGCAGCAGCGCCGAAGACGTGCTGATGCAACTGGCGCGCGGCCTGACCAACAAATTGCTGCACGCCCCCAGTGTCCAGTTGAAAAAGCTTACCGCCGAAGGCCGCCTCGATGCGCTGGCCATGGCCCAGGAACTCTTTGCCCTCGGTGAGGGCGCGACAGAAAGCTCTTCGGATAAAAAACCGCAATGAAAGCGTCACTGCTCAATAAACTGGACGTCCTTCAGGACCGTTTCGAAGAACTGACCGCCTTGCTCGGC
This sequence comes from Pseudomonas sp. Z18(2022), assembly GCF_036346535.1. Taxonomy (NCBI): domain Bacteria; kingdom Pseudomonadati; phylum Pseudomonadota; class Gammaproteobacteria; order Pseudomonadales; family Pseudomonadaceae; genus Pseudomonas; species Pseudomonas sp. Z18(2022). The sequence goes on along the minus strand of NZ_JAOTOA010000006.1, from coordinate 211,963 downwards.
GATGGCGAAGTCATCTCCGATCAAACCAAGTTCCGCACCTATTCCAAGGAATACGCGGAAGTTGAACCGATTGTGGGCGCCTATACACAGTTGCTCAAGGTTCAGGCTGACCTCGAAGGCGCCCAGGCGCTGCTCAAGGACAGTGACCCGGACATGCGCGAAATGGCCGTTGAAGAAGTGCGTGAAGCCAAGGACAAGCTGATCGAACTGGAAGGCGACCTGCAGCGCATGCTGCTGCCCAAGGACCCTAACGACGGTCGCAACGTGTTCCTCGAAATCCGTGCCGGCACCGGCGGTGACGAGGCGGCGATTTTCTCCGGCGACCTGTTCCGCATGTACTCGCGCTATGCCGAGCGTCGTGGCTGGCGGGTCGAGATCCTGTCGGAGAACGAAGGCGAACACGGCGGCTATAAAGAAGTGATCGCCCGGGTGGAAGGCGAGAATGTCTACGGCAAGCTGAAGTTCGAGTCTGGCGTGCACCGCGTGCAGCGGGTGCCGGCGACGGAATCCCAGGGCCGTATCCACACCTCTGCGTGCACCGTGGCCGTGTTGCCCGAGCCCGACGAGCAGGAAGCCATCGAGATCAACCCGGCGGACCTGCGGGTCGACACCTACCGTTCATCGGGCGCCGGTGGTCAGCACGTCAACAAGACCGACTCGGCGATCCGTATCACCCACTTGCCTTCGGGCATCGTGGTGGAGTGCCAGGAAGAACGTTCCCAGCACAAGAACCGTGCGCGGGCCATGTCCTGGCTGTCGGCCAAGCTCAACGACCAGCAGACCAGCGCCGCCGCCAACGCGATTGCCAGCGAGCGCAAGTTGCTGGTGGGTTCGGGCGACCGTTCCGAGCGCATCCGTACTTACAACTTTGCCCAGGGCCGGGTCACCGACCACCGCGTCAACCTGACGCTGTACTCTCTGGACGAAATCCTCGCCGGTGGCGTTGATGCGGTCATCGAGCCGTTGTTGGCCGAGTACCAAGCCGACCAGCTGGCGGCGATAGGTGAATAAATGACCATTATTGCCAGCCTGTTACGCGCCGCCGACCTACCGGACTCGCCCACTGCGCGCCTGGACGTGGAATTGTTGCTGGCGGCTGCCCTGGGCAAGTCCCGCAGCTACCTGCACACCTGGCCGGAAAAAATCGTCAGCAGCGAAGACGCACTGACCTTCGCCGACTACCTGCAACGCCGCCGCACCGGTGAGCCGGTGGCCTACATCCTCGGCCAGCAGGGCTTCTGGAAACTCGACCTGGAAGTGGCACCGCACACGCTGATCCCGCGTCCGGAAACCGAGATGTTGGTGGAAGCCGCCCTGGAATTGCTGCCGGCCACCCCGGCCAAGGTCCTCGACCTGGGCACCGGCAGCGGCGCGATTGCCCTGGCCCTGGCCAGTGAGCGCCCGGCCTGGCAAGTTACCGCCGTCGACCGCGTGCTGGAAGCCGTGGCCCTGGCCGAGCGCAACCGCCAGCGCCTGCACCTGAACAACGCCACGGTGCTGAACAGCCATTGGTTCAGCGCCCTCAAAGGCCACACCTACAACCTGATCATCAGCAACCCGCCTTATATCGCCGATACCGACCCCCATCTGGTGGCCGGTGATGTGCGCTTTGAGCCGGCCAGTGCGCTGGTGGCCGGGCACGATGGCCTGGACGACCTGCGGCTGATCATCGCCCAGGCGCCTGCGCACCTCGACGCCGCTGGCTGGTTGTTGCTGGAACACGGTTACGACCAGGCGCCTGCCGTTCGCGACCTGCTGCTGGGGGAGGGCTTTGAAGAAGTCCACAGCCGCATCGACCTGGGCGGCCACGAACGCATCACGTTGGGACGCCGCCCGTGATGAACGACCAGGAGCTGTTGCGCTATAGCCGGCAGATTCTGTTGCAGCATGTCGACATCGATGGCCAGTTGCGCCTGAAAAACGGCCGCGCGCTGATCGTCGGGCTCGGTGGCCTTGGTTCGCCCGTGGCGCTGTACCTGGCGGCGGCGGGTGTGGGTGAGCTGCATTTGGCGGATTTCGATACCGTCGACCTGACCAACTTGCAGCGCCAGATCCTTCATGACACCGACAGCGTCGGCCTGAGCAAGGTCGACTCGGCGATTCGCCGCCTGGGCGCGATCAATCCTGAGATTCAGCTGGTCGCCCATCGCAGCGCGCTGGATGTGGATTCCCTTGCGGCCGCAGTGGCGGCGGTCGACGTGGTACTGGATTGCAGCGACAACTTCTCCACCCGCGAGGCAGTCAATGCTGCGTGTGTGGCTGCCGGCAAGCCGCTGGTCAGCGGCGCCGCGATTCGCCTGGAGGGCCAGTTGTCGGTGTTCGACCCGCGCCGCGCCGAAAGCCCGTGCTACCACTGTTTATACGGGCACGGCAGCGAAGCCGAACTGACCTGCAGCGAAGCCGGCGTCATCGGCCCGCTGGTGGGTTTGGTCGGCAGCCTGCAGGCCCTGGAAGCCTTGAAGTTGCTCGCCGGTTTCGGCGAGCCACTGGTGGGGCGGCTGTTGTTGATCGACGCTCTTACCAGCCGGTTCCGTGAACTGCGGGTCAAGCGCGACCCCGGTTGCAGCGTCTGCGGTAGCCAGCATGGTTAAGGACGCGCCGATTGGTGTGTTCGACTCCGGTGTCGGCGGCCTGTCGGTGCTGGACGAAATCCAGCGTCTGCTGCCCCATGAATCGCTGCTGTACGTGGCGGATGGCGGCCATATTCCCTACGGCGAAAAAACTCCGGCGTTCATCCTTGATCGCTCGCGACGGGTGGCGCAGTTCTTCCGCGAAAAAGGCGCCAAGGCCTTTGTGATTGCCTGCAACACGGCGACCGTCGCCGCCGTCGCCGATTTGCGCCAGGACTATCCCGACTGGCCATTGGTGGGCATGGAGCCTGCGGTTAAACCCGCCGCCGCCGCGACCCGCAGTGGCGTGGTCGGCGTGCTGGCGACCACCGGCACCCTGCAAAGCGCCAAGTTCGCCGCGTTGCTCGACCGTTTCGCCACCGATGTGCGGGTGATCACACAACCCTGCCCGGGCCTGGTGGAGCTGATCGAGACCGGCGACTTGAACAGCCTGGCGTTGCGCCGGCTGTTGCAAGGCTATGTCGAGCCGCTGATTGCGGCCGGTTGCGACACCATCATCCTGGGCTGCACCCACTATCCCTTCCTCAAGCCCTTGCTTGCCGAAATGCTCCCGCCGACGATCATTCTGATCGACACGGGCGCGGCAGTCGCCCGTCAGTTACAGCGCCTGCTGAGTGATCGCGAACTGCTGGCCACCGGCAATCCCGAGCCTGCACAGTTCTGGACCAGCGGCGATCCCGAGCACCTAAGAAAAATCCTACCAACCCTATGGAAATCTCCTGGCGTTGTGCGTAGTTTTGGCGTGTGAAAAAAACGTGAAATAACGCCTTTATCCGCTGAACTTCTGGCTACACGGCAGCTTCTATAGCAAGTTAGCCGGTACAAAATCATACAACTTCGTTCGGAAGGGATGTTTCTCTATGAAGCGCTTGTTCTGTTTGGCTGCGATTGCGGCTGCAATGTTGGGGCACTCTTTTTCTGCGCAGGCTGCGGGCCTGGAATTTGGAGTGGGGAGTACGAGCGATTCGACCATGACCTATCGGTTGGGGCTGACCTCGAATTGGGACAAAAGCTGGTGGCAGACCGATACGGGCCGCGTGACCGGGTACTGGAGTGGGGCCTACACCTATTGGGACGGTGACAAGCGCGCCAGCGTCAGCAGCCTGTCGTTCTCGCCGGTGTTTGTGTATGAGTTTGCCGGGGAGCGGGTGAAGCCGTACATCGAGGCCGGGGTTGGCGTGGCGGTGTTCTCCCGCACGCGGGTGGAAGACAACAACATTGGCCAGGCTTTCCAGTTTGAAGACCGACTGGGCTTTGGCTTGCGCTTTGTCGGTGGGAGTGAAGTGGGCATTCGTGCCACCCATTACTCCAATGCCGGGATCAGCAGCAATAACGATGGTGTCGAGAGCTATTCGCTGCACTACACGATGCCACTGTAACGCTCAAGAACACCGCAAAACCCTTGTAGGAGCTGGCTTGCCAGCGATGCAGGCACCTCGGTGCATCAGTTACACCGAGTTGATGCTATCGCCGGCAAGCCAGCTCCCACAGTTGATCTATATCGGTTTCAAAATCAGCGATACACCGTCGCAATCCCCTGGCGCTCATCAATGCACTCCGGCGCGCCCATCTCGAACTCCCGGCAGATCAGCGGTCGCTTCTCATAGATCGTGCACATCATCGTGTCGCGATCCAGCGCCGCGCACCAGCCATCATCCAGGCGCAGCATGACTTCGCCGCCCCAATCGTCGGTGTCGATAAAGCGATCAGGCACGCCGGTGTCGGTGATCAGCATGACTTCCAGCTGGCAGCAGCACGCGGCGCAGGTGGAGCAGGTGACGGCGGGTTCGGCGATTTGGGTGTGAGGGATGTTGGTCATAGGCGCGCAGTGTAAGGCAAGCGGCTTATGCGTGTGTGAAAGGCCTGACGGACGTCAGTGTGCCAACTGCCTGGCGACCCAGTGCAGCAATGGAAAAATCATGCCCCAGAGCAACGCCAGGCCGAGGAGGGTCGCCACGGTGCCGTAGCCGAAACTGACCCCGGCCAACTGGCTGCCGGCGTAATAAGACAACGGCCCGCCCACCGCACCCAACAGGCTCGCGCGCCACCAGGGCTGCGCGCTCCAGGCCAGGCAATGGCGCAGCGTGGTTGCCAGCAGCGCCCACAACAGGATCAGCCATAAAGGCGCCAATGGCCCCGGCATGCTGAAATGAAACACGCCAAACCCGCGCAACGCGGTGTCGATCACCGTGCCCAGCAGGGTGACGGCCAGGATCACCTGGCCCTCCTCGGACCACGAACTTATCCACAGCAGATGGACCGCCAGCACGGCCGCTCCCACCAACAGCCACAGGCTGTTGCCGCCCAGCACACAGGCAAACCAGCCGCACTGGAACAGCACGGCGTTCGCCAGCGGTTTAAGCATCAAAACGCCCGAGCAGCGGTTGGGTCAGCGCCGCCGGCTTGGCGAGTAGCATCTGCGCGGTGCCGATGGTGCGCTCCATGAAGCCGCCTTCGCAGTAGCACAGGTAAAACTCCCACAGGCGCAGGAAGTATTCGTCGTAGCCCATGTCTGTCAGGCGGCTGTGGGCGCGGCGAAAGTTTTCATGCCACAGGCGCAGGGTACGCGCGTAGTGCAGGCCGAAATCCTCCATGTGCAGCAGGTTCATGTCGGTGTCGCGGCTGACGATCTCGAGCATCTTCTGCACGCAGGGCAGGGCACCGCCGGGGAAGATGTAGCGCTGGATAAAGTCCACGCTGCTCTTGGCCTGTTCGTAGCGTTGCTCACGAATGGTGATGGCTTGCAGCAACATCAGGCCGTTGCCCTTGAGCAACTGCGCGCACTGCTTGAAATAGGTGGGCAGGAAGCGATGGCCCACCGCTTCGATCATCTCGATGGACACCAGCTTGTCGTACTGCCCGGTCAGGTCGCGGTAGTCCTCCAGCAGCAGCGTCACCTGGTTCTGCAAACCCAGGGCCTCGATGCGTTTTTCAGTGTAGGCAAACTGCTCTTTGGACAAGGTCGTGGTGGTGACCTTGCAGCCATATTGCTGCGCCGCATAAATCGCCATGCTGCCCCAGCCGGTGCCGATTTCCAGCAGGTGGTCGGACGGTTTCAGGGCGAGCTTCTGGCAAATGCGTTCCAGCTTGTTCAACTGCGCCTGTTCCAGGGTGTCGTCGGCGGTGAGGAACTGCGCGGCCGAATACATCATGGTCGGGTCGAGGAATTCTTCGAACAGGTCGTTGCCCAGGTCGTAGTGGGCAGCGATGTTTTTCTGCGAGCCCTTGCGCGTATTGCGGTTGAGCCAGTGCAGGCCCTGGGTGAAGGGCCGCGCGAGCTTGGCCAGGCCACCTTCCAGCGCATCCAGCACATCGAGGTTACTGACCATCACCCGCACCACGGCGGTGAGGTCCGGGCTGCTCCAGTAACCATGAATAAATGCTTCGCCCGCACCGATGGAACCGTTGGCCGCCACCAGGCCCCACACGGCTGAATCGAGGATCTGGATTTCCCCCAGCAGGTGCGCTTCCCGTGCGCCGAAGACTTGCCGTTCGCCGTCCTCCACCACCACCAACTGGCCGTGGCGCAGTTGGCCGAGCTGGCGCAGCACCGCTTTGCGCAGCAGTGCGGCGGTCATGCCGTTGACGTTCAAGCGGTTGGATTTGACCGATAAGCTAGGGGATTTCATGGCGGCGATCCTTGGTGTACCCGACTGCGGTGCGAGAAGCGCCTTCGGCGGCGTGATGGGAAAAAATCGGCGTGCGTTTAAGCAGAAGGCGCAAGGCTTGCCAATAAATGGCCAGGCAGGTCTTGGCGGTCATCCACGGGAAGCGCCACAGGTAACGGTGCAGGCTGGCGCGGTTCAAGGCTTCGCGTTGCAGGCTCAAGGTGGCGTCGAAGACTTTCAGCTCGCCCTGCCAGTCGGCCATGTGCACGCCGAGTTTCGCGGCGGGCGGGCTGAAGCTCATGCGGTACTCAAGGTCTCGGGGCAAAAACGGCGACACATGAAACGCCTTGGCCACGGCGAAGTGCTGGTGCTCGTCGGCAGGCAACGCCTGGGCCGGCAGCACGTAGTGATAGCGCTCGCGCCACGGGGTGTTGGTCACTTCACAGAGGATCGCGGCCAGTGTTCCATCGGCCTCGAAGCAGTAGAAGAAACTCACCGGATTAAAAGCCAGGCCCCAACTGCGAGCCTGGGTCAGCAGGCAGATTGCGCCCAGGGGGATGCGCCCCAGGGCCTTGCCGACTTCTTGGCGTACGGCATCGGTCAAGCTCATGCCGTGACGGGTGAATTCTCGCAGGTAATCCTGCTGGCGAAACGCGAAGGGCGCCCAGCGCTCGCCCGCCAGTGGCGACAAGCCGAACACGTCGTGCTGTTCGCTGAGGTCCAGGTACAGCAGGCCGATCCGGTAGCGGAAGGCATGGCCCTTGGGCGTAAACCGCCGATGGGCGATCCAGCCGCTGTAGAGGGCGCTGTTCACAGGATTTCCCCAAATGCCTTGGCCACGCGCAACGCGCTGACCACGCCGTCTTCGTGGAAACCGTTGGCCCAGTAGGCGCCGCAATAATAGGTGTGCTGCGCGCCGTGCAATTCTTCCCAGCGCGCTTGCGCGGCCACGGCGGCCAGGCTGTATTGCGGATGGGCATAGGTGTAGCGGGCGAGGACTTTGAGCGGGTTGATCATCGCCGTCTGGTTGAGGCTCACGCAAAAGGTGGTGGCGCTGTCGATGCCTTGCAGAATGTTCATGTCGTAGGTCACGGCCGCCTGCTTTTGCGCGCTGCCGTCCAGGCGGTAGTTCCAGCTGGCCCAGGCCAGTTTGCGCTCGGGCAGCAAGCGGGTGTCGGTGTGCAGGACCACGTCGTTGTCGGCGTAGGGCAAGGCGCCGAGGATCTGTTGCTCGGCCAGGCTCGCATCGCCCAGCAGTGCCAGGGCCTGGTCGCTGTGGCAGGCGAACACCACCTTGTCGAAGGCCTCGCTGCCGGCGGCGCTGTGGATCACCACGCCGATCGCTGTGCGTTCAACCCGGGTCACCGGGCAGTTGAGGCGGATTTTTTCGCGAAAGGACTGGGTCAGCGGCTCGATATAGCGGCTGGAACCGCCTTCGATCACGCACCACTGCGGCCGGTTGCTCACCGACAACAAGCCATGGTTCTTGAAGAACCGTACGAAGAATTGCAGGGGAAACCCGAGCATGTCCGCCAGGGACATCGACCAGATCGCCGCGCCCATCGGCACGATGTAGTGCTGGATAAACCGCTGGCCGTAGCCGCCCGCTTGCAGGTACTCGCCCAGGGTCATCTCGGCGCTGATGCGTTGCTCTTGCAGGTCCAGCGGCGCCTGGCGGTTGAAGCGCAGGATGTCGCGCAACATGCCCCAGAACCTCGGCGACAGAATGTTGCTGCGTTGGGCGAACAGGCTGTTGAGGTTGTTGCCGTTGTATTCGAACCCGGCGTTCGGGTCGCACACCGAAAAGCTCATCTCGGTGGGTTTGAACGTCACGCCGACCTGCCCCAGCAGCTTGATGAAGTTGGGGTAGGTCCAGTTGTTGAACACGATGAAGCCGGTGTCCACCGCATAGCTTTTGCCATCCACCGTGACATTCACCGTGTGGGTGTGCCCGCCGATGCGGTCGCCCGCCTCGAACAGGGTGATGTCATGGCGGCGGCTGAGCAGGTAGGCACTGGTCAGCCCGGCAATGCCGCTGCCGATAATGGCGATCTTCACAGGTCGTCCTTGAGCGGTGGCGGGCTGCGCAGCATGCGTTTGCCGATGATCAGTTGCACCCGGTTCGGCAACTTCGACAGCGGCCACAACGCGGCAATAAACAGGGCCGGAAAGGCAATTTCCAAGGGACGGTTTTTCAGCTTGGCGAAGATATGCCGCGCGGCCTTGTCCGCCGGCCAGCTCAAGGGCATCGGGAAATCATTGCGGGCCGTCAGCGGTGTGTCGACAAACCCCGGGCTGACCACCGTGACGTCAATCCCTTCGGGTGACAGGTCGATGCGCAGGGATTCGAACAGGTAACGCAGGCCGGCCTTGGAGGCACCATAGGCTTCCGCCCGGGGCATCGGCAGGTAGGTCACTGCGCTGGCCACGCCGACCAGGTGCGGGGTATTGCCTGCGCGCAACAGCGGCAGGGCAGCCTCGATGCAGTAACTGCTGGCGAGCAGGTTGGTGCGCACCACGTGTTCGATGATCGAGGCGTCGAATTGCTTGGCATCCACGTATTCGCAGGTGCCGGCGTTAAGGATCACAGTGTCCAGCGAGCCCCAGACCGTGGCGATGTGTTCACCGATTTCGCGCACGGTCTGGCTGTTGGTCAGGTCGCCTGCCACAACCAGCACTTGCCCGGGGTATTGCGTTGCGAGCTGCTCCAGCGGCGCCTTGGAGCGGGAGCTGACGGCCACGTGGGCGCCGCTGTCGAGCAGCGCCTTGGCCAGTTCGGCACCGATGCCACTGCTGGCGCCGGTCAACCAATAACGGCGTGGGGGTATAAGGCTCATCCCATTCTCCTTTTCAACCAACTGACCACGCCACCGAGGACCGGCACGTGTTCATACAGCAGTGCACCTGCGTCGAAATAGTCTCGATGCTGGTACACCTTGTCGCGCCACAGCAGGTGCGAGCAGCCTTCGACGCGAATCACTTCGCCCTTGGCCAGGCGCGGGTGGCAGAAGCTCATTTTCCAGCGCAGGTAGCCTTCGCCTTCAGCCACTTGATCGAAGCCATGGAAGTCAAAGCGCAGCTGGGTGACGTTGTCGTACAGCTCGGCGAAGTAACGGTGCAGCGCCGGCAGCCCGTGCACTTCATGCAGCGGGTCGGTAAAGCTGATGTCCTGGCTGTACAGGCTGTCGAGCAGGTGCAGGTTGTGCTTGTCCACACTGGCAAAGGCCTGGGCGAAGCGGCGCAGGAAGTCACTCATAACCACCCCCGACCGCCTGGCGTGAAGGCAGGCTGCGGAAGGCGGCGAGGGCGCGGTCGCGGGATTTTTTCAAATCGACGATAGGACGAGGATAGTCGGCCACGCCGAACAGGCCGCCCACGGCGTCGGGGTTGTGCACTTCCTTTTTGTTCAGCGCCGCCAGTTGCGGCAGCCAGTGCTTGATGAACACGCCTTCGCCGTCGAATTTTTCCGACTGGCTCAAGGGGCTGAAAATCCGGAAATACGGCGCCGAGTCGGTGCCGGTGGACGAACTCCACTGCCAGCCGCCGTTGTTAGCGGCCAGGTCGCCGTCGATCAGGTGGCGCATGAAAAAACGCTCGCCTTCGCGCCAGTCGATCAGCAGGTTTTTGGTCAGGAACATCGCCACCACCATGCGCAGGCGGTTATGCATCCAGCCGGTTTCCAGCAATTGGCGCATGGCCGCATCGATGATCGGCAGGCCGGTGCGGGCTTCCTGCCAGGCCTTCAAGTCGTCGGGGCTGTTGCGCCAGGCCACGGCTTCGGTTTCCGGGCGGAACGCGCGGTGGCGCGAGACCCGTGGGTAACCCACCAGGATATGTTTGTAGAACTCGCGCCACAGCAGTTCGTTGATCCAGGTGATGGCGCCGATGTCGCCGCTTTCGAACTCACCCTGGTTGCTTTGCAGTGCGGCGTGCAGGCACTGGCGCGGCGAAACCACACCGGCGGCCAGGTAAGCCGAGAGCTGGCTGGTGCCGGGCTTGGCCGGGAAGTCGCGTTCGTCTTTGTAGTAGCTGATTTGCCCGTCGGCAAACTGCTCGAGACGGCGACGGGCTTCGGCTTCACCGGCTGGCCACAGGGCGCGCAGGGCCTCGGTTGGCGAGGCAAAACCGTCGACGTGATCCGGGACCGGGTCGCTTTTGAGTGTGAGCGGCGCTTGGGCCTTGGGTGTTGCGACCAGGCGGGGCAGCGCGCCGTGCAAGCGGCTGTAGCAGACCTTGCGGAACTGGCTGAACACCTGGAAGTACGTACCGGTCTTGGTCAGGACGCTGCCGGGCTGGAACAGCAGCTGGTCCAGGTAGTTGTGGAAGGTTACGCCCCGGGCTTCGAGGGCCTGGGCGACGGCGGCGTCGCGGCGCTCTTCGTGGATGCCATATTCGTCATTGACGTGCACCGACTCGACCGACAGTTCCTGGCACAGGTCTGCCAGGACTTGCGGTGCCTGGTCCCAGGTAGCGGCGGGGCGGACCAAAAGCGGGATGTTCAACTCGCCCAATGCCACGCTCAAGCGCTTGAGGTTGCGCAGCCAGAAGTCGACTTTGCACGGCGCGTCATCGTGGGCCAGCCACTGCTGCGGGCTGATCAGGTAGACAGCCGCTGTCGGGCCGCGCTGTGCGGCGGCGGCGAGGGCGGTGTTGTCATGCAGGCGCAGGTCGGTGCGCAGCCAGATCAAGTGCATTTAAATAAGTCCCTGCTGGATCAGTACCTGATGGGCCGATAACGGGTCTTCGGCCAGCAGCAAATCAGGAATGTCTTGGGTTAATACGGACAGCTCGGCCTGGTGGATGCATACCGTTGGTCCGGTTATCAGTTTTGGGCAACTGAAGCCGCTCAAAAGTTTGCCCAGTGCCGACGTATGGAGTGCCTTGCTCGAATACAGCAGCACCGCCCGGGGTTGCAGGTGCTCGACGGCCAGGGCCAGTTCGCCGGCCGGCAGTGGCCAGTCGAACACTTCCACCGGGCAGTCGGCGCTGCTGGCCAGCCAGGCGGTGAGCCACAGATGCGGCTCCAGCGGCAGGTCGGATTGGTTGACCAGCAGCAACGGCGCGCCATTGAGTTGGCGGTTGTTGTGGTACATCCGCGCGCCGAATTTGCTGCGCAGCCAGGAGTAAAAAAACACCCGCTCCATCTGCGCGCCGAATTGGCCTTGCCAGCGCAGTTCAAGCTCCTTGAGCAACGGCAATAACAACTGCTCGCACAGGGTGCGCGGCGGGTACAGCGCCATGGCCTGGTTGAAGGCGTCATCCACTCGGCGTTCGGCCAATTCGCTGATGGCCTGCATCAGGTGCTGGCGACGGTTGTGCCATTCGTTTTCCACCGGCGGCTCGCTGGCGGGTTGCGCGGTGTCGATCAGGCTCTTGACCTGGCTGACGGGCACGCCGCGGTTGAGCCAGGTCAGGATGGTGTGGATGCGTTGCACGTGCTCGGCAGAAAACAGCCGGTGCCCCTTGGGCGTACGCTGGGGCACGATCAGGCCGTAGCGTCGCTCCCAGGCGCGCAGGGTCACGGCGTTGACGCCGGTCTGGCGCGCCACTTCGCGGATCGGCAGCCAGCCTTGTTCGATGGCCTCGGCGATGTCTTCGACAGGTTCTTGCAGGGGGAGAGTCATAGGTTAAATCGCATTACGCAGGCTGAGGTTTTCCGGGTGCGGTTGCAGGTAAGCCTGCTGCGCGATGTAGCGGTCCGGATGCTGGCGAAAGTGGTGCTTGAGCAGGGTCAACGGCACCACCAGCGGCACGATGCCCTGGCGGTATTGGCCGATGAGGGTCTGCACTTCCTGTTTGTCTTCGGCGCTGATGGCTTGCTTGAGGTAGCCGCTGATGTGTTGCAACACGTTGGTGTGGGTGCCGCGTGTGGCGCACTTGGTCAGGGCGGTCATCAGTTCGCTGAAATAGCCGGCGGCCAGGGCGTCGAGGTCGACGTCCCTGGGCATGCTGCCCAGCAGGTTGCCGAGGCTTTTGTAATGCGCCGGGCTGTGGGCCATCAGCAGGTATTTGTAGCGAGCGTGAAATTCCAGCAGGCGGTGGCGGGTCAGGCCTTCGGCGAGCAGTTGCTGCCAGGTGGCGTAGACGAATACCCGGGTCAGGAAGTTTTCCCGCAGTACCGGGTCATTCAGCCGACCGTCTTCTTCTACCGGCAGGTTGGGGTGGCGCGCGCAAAACGCCTGGGCATAGATGCCGCGCCCGCCGCCGTCGATGGGCATGCCGTTTTCCTGATAGACCTTGACCCGCTCCAGGCCGCAGGACGGGGATTTCTGCATGAAGATGTAACCGCAGAGGTCGGTGTGTTCAGCGGCCATTTGTTGGCCGTAGTCGTCCAGCGGCCGGGTCACGTTGAGTTCGCGGTGCACCGTGCCAACGGCCTGGGGGTTGAGCGGGTCGCCCACCAGGCGAATCGGCTCGCGGGGAATGCCCAGGCCGATGGCCACTTCCGGGCACAGCGGCACGAAGTCGAAGTAATCGGCGAGGGTGTGGCTGCACAGATGGGATTGTTTGTGCCCGCCGTTGAACCGCACGTTCTCGCCCAACAGGCAGGCACTGATGGCGATTTTCGGTTTGCCGGTGGCGGGCAGGGTGCTGGGCATGGCCAAACCTCTATGAAAAATCCTGTACAGAGTTAAATTTCTGTACAACTTAATCTCATCATAGGTTTGAAGCTGTACAAGTCAAATAATTTGTACAGGTTTTTTCGGGGGCGGCTATTTCCAGCCGATTTTCCAGTCTTCCGCGTTTTGCAGGGTTTGCCAGGCCAGGCGCTGCACGCGATGGCTCATGACGGCTTCCAGCTCGATCTCCTGCACATCGCCATCGTCGTCGCGCAGCAACTGGGTCACCAGGAAGTGTTTTTCCTTGTGCTGCGGGCGGGCTGCTGTCCACTTCGACAGCAGCAACTTGGCGGGATTGATGCGGTTCATTGCAGGTGCTCGATCAGCCGCCGGGCCGCTTCCTGGCCACTGAGCCAAGCGCCTTCCACACGGCCTGACAGGCACCAGTCACCGCACACGTACAAGCCCAGGTCGGCGTCGGCCAGCACGCCAAATTCGTGGCTGGTGGACGGCCGCGCGTACAGCCAGCGGTGGGCGAGAGTGAAGGAGGGTGCAGGCATCGCGCTGTGCAAAAGTTCGGCGAAGGCGCCGTGCAGGTGTTCGATCACCGCTTCCTTGGACAGGTCCAGGTGTTGCTTGCTCCAGGTGCTGGTGGCGTGCAGAACCCAGGTGTCGAGGGTGGTGTCGCGCCCCGGTTTGCTGCGGTTGCGGGCCAGCCAGTCCAGCGGGCTGTCCTGCACGAAGCAGCCTTCCATGGGCGTATCCAACGGCTTGTCGAAGGCCAGGGCGACGGCCCAGGTCGGGTCCATTTTTACCCCGGCGGCGGCACTCGCCAGCTTGGGCGCAGCGGCCAGCAAGGCGGTGGCCTGCGGCGCCGGAGTGGCGATGATCACGTGGCTGAAGGGGCCGTGGTTTTCGCCGTCGGCGTCCAGCAGGTTCCAGTGGTGTTTGCCCTGGAACACTTCGGTGATGCGGCAGCCGAAGTGCACCGGCAGGTCATCCAGCAGGGCACGGGTGATCGCGCTCATGCGCGGCGTGCCGACCCAGCGGATCTGTTCATCGGGGGAGGGCGTGAGTTGCCCGGACTTGAAGTTGTACAGCTGGGGTTTCCATTGCTCGGCGCAACCCTGGGCCTGCCAGCGTTGCACTTCGTTGACGAAACGCCGGTCGCGGGCGGTGAAGTACTGTGCGCCCATGTCCAGTGCCCCGGCATCGCTGCGCTTGCTGGACATGCGACCGCCACTGCCGCGGCTTTTATCGAAGAGTTGTACAGCGTGCCCCGCGTCTTTCAACGCTCGGGCGGCGGAGAGACCGGCGATGCCGGTGCCAATGATCGCGATGGGAACAGTCATGGGAGGCCTCGTTTTACCGTTGGGTACAGACTACGCCGACACCAATAGCTGTACAATATTGTTTTTTGGTATAAGTTTTGGCGTACCTGATCGTTTGGCGTGACCTATGGTTAAACCTGAGGGTTTAACCACCGTTGCGCCCGATTAAAACATCCCTGTCTATAAAATAGACTAACGGTGGTCGGCGAACGTTACACGAGGAACAACTCATGCACATTTTGCTGACCGGCGGTACGGGTTTGATCGGCCGTCAACTCTGCCAACACTGGCTTGCCCAAGGCCATCAACTTACGGTCTGGAGCCGCCATCCCGAGCAAGTGGCGAAACTGTGCGGCGCCCAAGTGCGCGGCATCGCCCGCCTGCAAGACATAAACGAGCCGGTGGACGCGGTGGTCAACCTGGCCGGGGCGCCGATTGCCGACCGCCCCTGGACCCATAAACGCAAGGCGCTGCTGTGGAGCAGCCGTATCGGTCTGACCGAAACCTTGTTGGCCTGGCTGGAGGGCCTCGAGCAAAAACCGGCCGTGCTGATTTCCGGCTCTGCGGTCGGCTGGTATGGCGACGGCGGCGAGCGTGAGCTGACCGAAGACAGTGGCCCGGTGCAGGACGATTTCGGCAGCCAGCTATCGATCGCCTGGGAGGAAACGGCCCAGCGCGCCGAGGCATTGGGTATCCGCGTGGTACTGGTGCGTACCGGGTTGGTGCTGGCGGCCGAGGGCGGCTTTTTGTCGCGGCTGTTGCTGCCGTTCAAACTGGCGCTGGGCGGGCCTATCGGCAATGGTCGGCAGTGGATGCCGTGGGTCCATATAAAGGATCAAATCGCCTTGATTGATTTTCTTCTGCACAAGAGCGATGCCAGCGGTCCTTATAATGCGTGCGCGCCACACCCGGTGCGCAACCTTGAGTTTGCCAAGACCCTGGGCAAGGTGCTGCACCGCCCGGCGTTCATGCCCATGCCGGCGTTTGCCTTGCGCATCGGCCTGGGTGAGTTGTCCGGCTTGTTGCTGGGTGGCCAGCGGGCGTTGCCCCAGCGGCTGTTGGCGGCCGGTTTCACTTTCCAGTTCACTGAGTTGCACGCGGCCCTGGACGACTTGTCCAGCCGCCTCTAGAGATAGGATGTTGCATGACGGATCACGCGTTGTTACTGGTCAACCTGGGTTCACCGGCGTCCACTTCGGTGGCGGATGTGCGCAGCTACCTTAACCAGTTCCTGATGGACCCTTACGTCATCGACCTGCCGTGGCCGGTGCGGCGTTTGCTGGTGTCGCTGATCCTGATCAAGCGCCCCGAGCAGTCGGCCCATGCCTACGCCTCGATCTGGTGGGACGAAGGCTCGCCGCTGGTAGTCCTCAGCCGTCGCCTGCAACAACAGATGACGTCGCAATGGACCCAGGGCCCGGTGGAACTGGCGATGCGTTATGGCGAGCCGTCGATTGAAAGCGTACTGACTCGTTTGGCATCCCAGGGCATCAAGAAAGTCACCCTGGCGCCGTTGTACCCGCAGTTCGCCGACAGCACCGTGACCACGGTGATTGAAGAAGCCCGGCGCGTGGTGCGGGACAAGAAGCTGGCGATTGAGTTTTCGATCTTGCAGCCGTTTTACGATCAGCCGGAATACCTCGATGCGCTGGCCAACAGTGCCAAGGCCTACGTGGAGCAGGATTTCGATCACCTGCTGCTGAGTTTCCACGGCTTGCCCGAGCGTCACCTGAAAAAGCTCGACCCTACCGGGCAACACTGTTTCAAGGACGCCAACTGTTGCCAGAACGCCTCTCCCGAGGTGCTTGCCACTTGCTATCGCGCCCAATGCTTCAGCGTTGCGCGGGATTTTGCCGAGCGCCTGGGTTTGCCGGAGGGCAAGTGGTCGGTGGCGTTCCAGTCGCGATTGGGCCGGGCCAAGTGGATCGAACCCTACACCGAGGCACGCCTTGAAGCGTTGGCTCAGCAAGGCGTGAAGAAGCTGTTGGTGATGTGCCCGGCGTTTGTCGCGGACTGCATCGAGACGCTGGAAGAGATTGGCGATCGCGGGTTGGAACAGTTCCGCGAGGCGGGGGGCGAGGAGTTGGTGTTGGTGCCTTGCCTGAATGACGACCCGCAGTGGGCTGTGGCGCTGAATACGTTGTGCGAAAGAGCACCGGTATCGCTGTGATCCGATTGTCGAAACGATAGAGATCAAATGTGGGAGCCGGGCTTGCCCGCGATAGCGGTGGATCAGTCACCAGATGCCTCGACTGAAAAATCGCCATCGCGGGCAAGCCCGGCTCCTACATTGTTTTGCGGGGTTATTCGTGATGCGGCTCGCCCAGGAAGGTCAGGGAACTGAACAGCCCGCGAGTCGCTACATCAGCATTGTCCTTGAGCGGGATTTCCACCTGCGCCGCAATCACATTCAACCCTTCATTCCTCACCAGCACCTGCGCGCGGCCGTCTTTATCGGTCTCGGTGCTCAGCGTGCCAGGTGCATTGCGATAATCCCCAATCAGCTTGATCCCCGCCGCCGGCTTGCCATCCAGCAGCACCCGCACCGGCAGTGACTTGCCCGGGCCTACGGTCAGTGGATCAACCTCCGGCAAGATCAGCAGCTTGATCTGATCCAGCTTCGGCAACTTCGCCCCCGGCTGGTAAATCGCCAGGCTGTACTTGAAGGTCTGGGTCGACTCGATCGCCCCCGGCACGTTGCTGCGGCCCTGGTTGATCCACTTCTTGTCAGCGGTCTGCGACCACATCCCGTTATCCAGCGCCACGGCCAACACCGCCGGCGACTTGAGCGGCTTCAGGCGCGCATGGTCGGGCAGGCGTTCCACCGTTACCGGGATCATTTTGCCGCTGGCGTCATAGGCCCAGGCGCCACTGATTTTCTGCGCCTTGAACGCGTTGTCTTCGGCACCGTGGCCGTAGATCACTTCGATATTGCCGCGCCGTTGTTCGGTCCACAGGCCGTGGGCCGAGACTTGGGTGGCAAACAGCAGGCCGAGTACGGCCAGGGATTTGAAGGCTTGCATGGTGACGTCCTTTTACAGGTTGAGGGTCAGGCTGACGGTGAAATTGCGCGGCTCACCGGGGTTGACCCAGTAATTGCTGTAGGAGCGCTCGTAGTACTTTTCATCGAACAGGTTGTTGAGGTTCAGGCCCACGGTGACGTTGTCGCTGGCCTTGTAGTGCGCGAGCAAATCGACGGTGTGGTAAGCCGGCAGTTCGAAGCGGCCACCGGCTTCACCCGAGCGATCGCCCACGTAGGTAAAGGCCGCGCCAAGGTCGGAACCGCGCAGCAGGCCATCCTGGAATTCATACACCCCAAGCAAGCTGCCGCTGCGTTTGGCCACGCCGAGAATCCGGCTGCCGGTAGGGATGGTTTTGTCGCCCTTGGTCACTTCCGCGTCGATGTAGGCAAAGGCGCCGATCACCCGTACGGCGTCAGTCACTTGCCCGGTCAGTTGCAGGTCAAAACCCTGGCTGCGAGCCTTGCCCATGGCGCGGTTGGTGTCGGTGGCCGGGTCCAGGGCCAGGACATTTTCCTTCTCGATATGGAAGGCGGCGAGGGTGGTGCTCAGGCGGTCGTCGAACAGCTCGCTCTTGATCCCGATTTCATAACCCACGCCTTCCTCCGGCTTGAAGGATTTGCCGCCGGCGTCCAGGCCATTGTTGGGCTTGAACGAGGTGGACGCGTTGGCGAACAGGCCTACTTCGGGCGTCAGTTGATAGAGCAGGCCGGCGCGTTGGGTCAGGGCGTCGTGGGTTTGTTGGCTTTTCGCATGGTTGCGGGCGAAGTCGTCGGTGCGCTGCTCGAAGTGTTCGAAACGCGCGCCGATCATCCCGCGCAGGCGGTCGGTGAAGATGATCTGGTCCTGCAGGTTCAGCGCCTGGCTTTTCACCTGTTCGAAAAAGTCGGTGCCGGAACGTGCGCCGTTGGGTTTGGGCTGGCCGTAGACCGGGTTGTAGATGTCGATGGTATAGGGGCCGCCGGCGATGGCGGTCACCCGTTCTTTCTTGCGGTAGTCCTCGTATTCGGTGCCGACCAGCAGTTCGTGCTGCCAGCTGCCGATGTCGAACCGCCCGCGCAGTTCGAGTTGGGTGATGCTGTCGTGCCAACCGGTGGAGCGTTCGCGGTAGCGGCGGTTGAGGGTGTGGCCATCGGTATCCAGCGGGCGGTTTTCCGAAGCGTCGCCCCACAGGCTGCCTTGTTTGTAGTGGCTGGCCAGGCGCAGCTGCCAGGCATCGTTGAGGTGATGTTCGAGGGTGGCTTGCAGGCGGTTGTTGTGGTTGCGGATATCGCCGTCGTTGGGCTCGCCGAGGAAGGTCGAGCGGGAAACGCCGCTCCAGCGGTTGTTGGGCGCGACGATGCCACGGTCGAAGGTGGAGCGGTGGCGCACGAATTCGCTTTCCACCAACAGGCTTGTGTCCGGGTCCAGTTGCCAACTGATGGAGGGCGCGACGAACACCCGCTTGGCCTCGACGTGGTCACGAAAGCTGTGGTTGTCTTCCACCGCCAGGTTGACCCGCGACAGCACGTTGCCCTCGCTGTCCAGTGGTGTGTTCACGTCCAGCGCGGTGCGGTAGCGATCCCAACTGCCGGCGCTGGTCTGCACGGTGGTGAAGGGTTCGGGCTGCGGCTTTTTGCTGACGATATTCACCGTGCCGCCCGGGTCGCCACGGCCATACAGGCTGGCGGCGGGGCCCTTGAGCACTTCGATGCGTTCGATATTGGCCGCGTCCGGTGTGCTCGGGTAGCCGCGGTTGGCGCTGAAACCGTCCACGTAGAACTCTGAGGTGGTGAAGCCGCGAACGCTGTATTCGTAAAGCGTCAGGCCACCGAAGTTATTCTGTTTGGAGACGCCGCCGGCGAACTCCAGGGCGCGCTCGACGTTGGTGCTGCCCAGGTCCTGGAGCACCGAGGCGGGAATCACGCTGATGGATTGCGGGATGTCCCGCAGGGCGGTGTCGGTCTTGGTGGCGCTGGCGGAGCGGGTGGCGCGATAGCCCTTGACCGGGCCGGTGGCCGATTCGTAGGCCTCGCTGGTGATGCGGGTGGCGTCCAGTTCAAGCGGGGTGTTGTCTTCGGCGCAGGCCGGTTCTACCAGTAAACCCAAGGCAATTGCGGCCAGTGGGGCAAATCTTCGAGACGGCATGATAGAGCGTTCCAATAGCAATATTGAAACAATATAACATCTCTAATGAGAATAATTTCCTTCTGAAATATTAGGTAACAGGAGCCCGCGAACGGGCTCCCGGCGCCGTTATTCCTCTTCTTTCACCGGCGCAGGCGGCGGACGCAGGCCCACTTCTGCCTGCAGCTTGATCTCCTTGCCATTGCGCATCACCTGGATCGCCACCTTGTCGGTCGGCTTTATCCGCGCCACCTGGTTCATCGACTTGCGCCCGTCGCCGGCTGGTTCGCCGTCGATGCTGAGGATCACGTCGCCCAGTTGCAGGCCGGCTTTCTGCGCCGGGCCATCGCGGAAGATCCCGGCGACTACGATGCCAGGGCGCCCGGTCAGGCCAAACGACTCGGCCAGTTCCTTGGTCAAGGGCTGTACTTCAATCCCCAGCCAGCCGCGAATCACCTGGCCATGCTCGATGATCGACTTCATCACTTCAGTGGCCAGCTTCACCGGGATGGCGAAGCCGATGCCCTGGGAGCCGCCGGACTTGGAGAAAATCGCCGTGTTGATGCCGGTCAGGTTGCCGTTGGCATCCACCAGCGCACCGCCGGAGTTGCCGGGGTTGATCGCGGCGTCGGTCTGGATGAAGTCTTCGTAGCTGTTGAGGCCCAACTGGTTGCGCCCGGTGGCGCTGATGATGCCCATGGTCACCGTCTGGCCGACGCCGAACGGGTTGCCGATGGCCAGCGCCACGTCACCCACGCGCAGCCCTTCGGAGCGGCCGATGGTGATCGAAGGCAGGCCTTTCAAATCGATTTTCAGTACTGCGAGGTCGGTTTCCGGGTCGCTGCCGACCACACGGGCCAGGGTTTCCCGGCCATCACGCAGGGCCACGACAATCTGGTCGGCACCGGTGGTCACGTGGTTGTTGGTCAGGATGTAGCCTTCCGGGCTCATGATCACGCCGGAGCCGAGGCTGGATTCCATGCGCCGCTGCTTGGGCCCGTTGTCGCCGAAATAGCGGCGGAACTGTGGGTCTTCAAACAGCGGGTGCGCCGGTTTGTTGATGACTTTGGTGGTGTACAGGTTGACCACGGCGGGGGCGGCGATCACCACCGCGTCGGCGTAAGTCACCGGGCCTTGTACCACCGCGCTGGTTTGCGGTGCCTGTTGCAGGTTGACATCGAAAGTCGGCAGGCCGACCAGTTGTGGATAACGCTGAATAATCAGCATCGCGATCAGCACGCCAGCCAACAATGGCCATCCAAAAAAACGCAGTGCCTTGAGCATTAAGAAAAATCCTGACAGGTTGCAGGGGACGGGAGAGCGCCCATAATGTCGCGCATTATACGAGGCCGTGAGCGCCTCTGAACGGGATATTTAGGAGTCTTTTATGGCCGTAGCCCTGAGCACCTTAGTCGAGGAAGCGGACCGCTACCTTAATAGTGCAAAAATCGCCGATTACTGCCCCAATGGCCTGCAGGTCGAGGGTCGGCCGCAGGTGCTGCGTATCGTCAGCGGCGTGACCGCCAGCCAGGCACTGCTGGACGCGGCGGTGGAGGCCCAGGCCGACCTGGTGCTGGTACACCACGGCTATTTCTGGAAAGGCGAAAGCCCGTGCATCACCGGCATGAAGCAGCGCCGCCTGAAAACCCTGCTCAAGCACGACATCAGCCTGCTGGCCTATCACCTGCCCCTGGATCTGCACCCGGAAGTCGGCAACAACGTGCAACTGGCCCGGCAACTGGACATCACCGTCGAAGGCCCGCTGGACCCGGACAACCTCAAGGTCGTGGGCCTGGTGGGTTCCCTGGCCGAGCCGGTGTCGCCCCGCGACTTCGCCCGCCGCGTGCAGGAAACCATGGGCCGCGAGCCGCTGCTGATCGAGGGCAGCGAGATGATTCGCCGGGTCGGCTGGTGCACCGGGGGTGGCCAGGGTTATATCGACCAGGCGGTGTTGGCCGGGGTCGATTTGTACTTGAGTGGCGAGGCGTCGGAGCAGACGTTCCACAGTGCCCGGGAAAACGACATCAGCTTTATCGCGGCCGGGCATCACGCCACTGAGCGGTATGGTGTGCAGGCGTTGGGTGATTACCTGGCACGGCGTTTTGCCCTGGAACACCTGTTCATCGATTGCCCCAACCCCATCTAAAGAACACCACCAACAATGGATAATCCCCAATCCTTGTGGGAGCTGGCTTGCCTGCGATGCAGGCACCGCGGTTGGTCAGTTACACCGCGGCGATGCCATCGCAGGCAAGCCAGCTCCCACATTGACCGCGCTCTGTGCCCCAAACCCCGAGGTATATTCATATACCGTTTCGATCTAGCCGGCTCCCTCAATAGAATCAGGCGCTGTGCTAGCATGCCCCGCTCGAACACGGCCCGCTGGCCGTCCATAAGATCGTTTTTCCGTGAGTAACCATGGTCGACAAACTGACGCATCTGAAACAGCTGGAGGCGGAAAGCATCCACATCATCCGCGAGGTCGCCGCCGAGTTCGATAACCCGGTGATGCTCTACTCGATCGGTAAAGACTCCGCCGTGATGCTGCATCTGGCACGCAAGGCATTTTTCCCGGGCAAGCTGCCGTTTCCGGTGATGCACGTCGACACCCGCTGGAAATTCCAGGAGATGTACAAGTTCCGCGACAAGATGGTCGAAGAGCTTGGTCTGGACTTGATCACCCATATCAATCCGGATGGCGTGGCGCAGAACATCAACCCGTTCACCCACGGCAGCGCCAAGCACACCGACATCATGAAGACCGAGGGCCTCAAACAGGCCCTGGACAAGCATGGTTTCGACGCAGCATTCGGCGGTGCCCGTCGCGATGAAGAGAAATCCCGTGCCAAAGAGCGCGTGTACTCGTTCCGCGACAGCAAGCACCGCTGGGACCCGAAAAACCAGCGCCCGGAGCTGTGGAACGTCTACAACGGCAACGTCAACAAGGGCGAGTCGATCCGTGTGTTCCCGCTGTCCAACTGGACCGAGCTGGACATCTGGCAGTACATCTACCTGGAAGGTATCCCGATCGTTCCGCTGTACTTCGCCGCCGAACGCGAAGTGATCGAGAAGAACGGCACGTTGATCATGATCGACGACGACCGGATCCTCGAGCATCTGTCTGACGAAGACAAAGCCCGAATCGTCAAAAAGAAAGTACGTTTCCGTACCCTTGGCTGCTACCCGTTGACGGGCGCGGTGGAGTCCGAAGCCGAGACGCTGACGGACATCATTCAGGAAATGCTCCTGACGCGAACTTCCGAGCGCCAGGGCCGTGTCATCGACCACGATGGTGCAGGCTCGATGGAAGATAAAAAACGTCAAGGCTATTTCTAAGGGGCTGTCATGTCGCATCAATCTGATTTGATCAGCGAGGACATCCTCGCCTACCTGGGCCAGCACGAGCGCAAGGAAATGTTGCGCTTCCTGACCTGTGGCAACGTCGACGACGGCAAGAGCACCCTGATCGGGCGCCTGCTGCACGACTCCAAGATGATCTATGAAGACCATCTGGAAGCCATCACCCGCGATTCGAAAAAATCCGGCACCACCGGCGATGACATCGACCTGGCGTTGCTGGTCGACGGCCTGCAGGCCGAGCGTGAGCAGGGCATCACCATCGATGTTGCCTACCGCTACTTCTCCACCGCCAAGCGCAAATTCATCATCGCCGACACCCCCGGCCATGAGCAGTACACCCGCAACATGGCCACCGGTGCGTCCACCTGTGACCTGGCGATCATCCTGATCGACGCCCGCTACGGCGTGCAGACCCAGACCCGCCGCCACAGCTTTATCGCCTCGTTGCTGGGCATCAAGCACATCGTGGTGGCCGTCAACAAGATGGACATCAACGGTTTTGACCAAAGCGTATTCGAGTCGATCAAGGCCGATTACCTGAAGTTCGCCGACGGTATCGCGTTCAAGCCGAGCACCCTTGCCTTCGTGCCGATGTCGGCGCTCAAGGGCGACAACGTGGTGAACAAGAGCGAGCGTTCGCCCTGGTACACCGGCCAGTCGCTGATGGAAATCCTCGAGACCGTCGAGATCGCCAACGACCGCAACTACACCGACCTGCGTTTCCCGGTGCAGTACGTCAACCGTCCGAACCTGAACTTCCGTGGTTTTGCCGGCACCCTGGCCAGCGGCATCGTGCACAAGGGCGACGAAGTGGTGGTGCTGCCGTCGGGCAAGAGCAGCCGCGTCAAATCCATCGTCACCTTTGAAGGTGAACTGGAAAACGCAGGTCCCGGCCAGGCCGTGACCCTGACCATGGAAGACGAGATCGACATCTCCCGTGGTGACCTGTTGGTACACGCCGACAACGTGCCGCAAGTGACCGACGCCTTCGACGCCATGCTGGTGTGGATGGCCGAAGAGCCGATGCTGCCGGGCAAGAAATACGACATCAAGCGCGCCACCAGCTACGTGCCGGGTTCCATCACCAGCATCGTGCATCGCGTGGATGTGAACACCCTGGAAGAAGGCCCGGCGAGCGCCTTGCAGTTGAACGAGATCGGCCGGGTCAAGGTCAGCCTCGACACAGTGATCGCCCTGGACGGTTACGCGAGCAACCGCACCACCGGTTCGTTCATCGTCATCGACCGGTTGACCAACGGCACCGTGGCCGCCGGCATGATCATCGCACCGCCGGTGACCCATGGCAGCGCGGCGCAGCATGGCAAGTTGGCGCACGTGGCCACCGAAGAACGCGCCCAGCGCTTCGGCCAGCAACCGGCGACCGTGTTGTTCAGCGGTTTGTCGGGCGCCGGCAAAAGCACCCTGGCCTACGCTGTTGAACGCAAGCTGTTCGACATGGGCCGTGCGGTGTTTGTGCTGGATGGCCAGAACCTGCGCCACGACCTGAACAAGGGCTTGCCGCAGGACCGTGCCGGGCGTACCGAGAACTGGCGTCGTGCCGCGCATGTGGCGCGTCAGTTCAACGAAGCGGGCTTGTTGACCCTGGCTGCGTTCGTGGCCCCGGATGCTGAAGGGCGTGAGCAGGCCAAGGCACTGATCGGCGGTGATCGTTTGCTGACCGTTTATGTGCAGGCTTCGCCGCTGGTGTGCGCCGAGCGTGACCCGCAAGGCTTGTACGCGGCGGGCGGGGATAACATCCCGGGTGAGTCCTTCCCGTATGACGTGCCGTTGAATGCCGACCTGGTGATCGACACCCAGGCACTGTCGCTGGAAGACAGCGTCAAGCAAGTGCTGGAGCTGCTGCGTCAGCGCGGCGCGATCTAAGCTTTACGCGCACAAAAAAGCCCGCCACCGATCACTCGGTGGCGGGCTTTTTCAAATCATCAAGGCCAACTCGGTCAACTGGGGGAGCTGGCTTGCCTGCGATAGCGGTCTGTCAGTGCATGCAGTTTTAGCTGACCCACCGCTATCGCAGGTAAGCCAGCTCCCACATTAAATTTGCATCCACATGTTGATCAGCGGCGGGCTGGGAAGTCTTTGTGAAGCTGTTCGAGAAGCACATCCTTCTCTTCCCACAACCGGTTGATCCAACCCTGGAACGCCAACCGATACTCCCCATCCTGCTCATAATTCTTGCCGATGAACTCGGCCGGAATCTGCACTTCCTCAAACTGCACGACCACGTCCTTCACATTGCCGCACAGCAAATCCCAATAACCAGGACGCCCGCCAGGGTAGTGAATGGTCACGTTCACCAGCGACTTCAACTGCTCGCCCATGGCATCCAGCACAAACGCAATGCCGCCCGCCTTGGGCTTGAGCAAGTAGCGAAACGGTGACTTCTGCTGCGCATGTTTACCGGGAGTAAACCGCGTGCCCTCGGCAAAGTTGAAAATGCCCACCGGGTTGTGGCGAAATTTCGCGCAGGTCTTGCGGGTGGTTTCCAGATCCTTGCCTTTCTTCTCCGGGTGCTTTTCCAGGTACGCCTTGGTGTAGCGCTTCATGAACGGGAAGCCCAGTGTCCACCACGCCAGGCCGATCACCGGGACCCAGATAAGCTCTTGCTTGAGGAAGAACTTCAGCGGGCGAATACGCCGGTTGAGCACGTATTGCAGCACCATGATATCGACCCAGCTCTGGTGGTTGCTGGTCACCAGGTACGAGTGCTGATAGTCGAGGCCTTCCAGGCCCTTCAAGTGCCAGCGGGTGCGGCGTACCAGGTTCATCCAGGCCTTGTTGTTGCTGATCCAGGCCTCGTGGGTCTGGTTCATCAGCCATTCGCTGAAGCGCTTGGCAAACGGCAACGCCTTGAACAGCGCCACGATAAACAGGAACGAGCACAGCAGGATCGTGTTCAACGCCAACAACAGCGAGGCGATCACCCCGCGCACGGCGGCAGGTAGAAAATCCAGCATTTAGACATCCATAGGTCGGTTGGCGGCTTGAATCGCGGTCAATGCGATCGTGTACACAATGTCGTCCACCTGCGCCCCGCGGGGCAGGTCGTTTACCGGCTTGCGCAGGCCTTGGAGCATTGGCCCCAGGCTCACGCAATCGGCGCTGCGCTGCACCGCCTTGTGGGTGGTGTTGCCGGTGTTCAGGTCGGGAAACACAAACACCGTGGCCTTGCCCGCCACCAGGCTGTTGGGCGCCAGTTGCCGGGCCACGGTTTCGTTGGCGGCGGCGTCGTATTGCAACGGGCCGTCGATCAACAGCGAGCTTTGGGCTTCGTGGGCGAGCAGGGTGGCTTCGCGGACTTTCTCGACTTCTTCGCCTGTGGCGGAGTCACCGCTGGAGTAACTGATCATCGCCACCCGTGGCGTGATGCCGAACGCGGCAGCCGAGTCGGCGCTTTGCAGGGCGATTTCCGCCAGTTCCGCCGCACTTGGGTGCGGGTTCATCACGCAGTCGCCGTACACCAGCACTTGCTCCGGGAACAGCATGAAGAATACCGACGAGACCAACGTGCAGCCCGGCGCGGTCTTGATCAACTGCAAGGCCGGGCGAATGGTGTTGGCGGTGGAGTGGATGACGCCGGAGACCAGGCCGTCGACTTCATCCAGCGCGAGCATCATGGTGGCGATCACCACGGTGTCTTCCAGTTGCTGCTCGGCCATCGGCGCGTTGAGGCTTTTGGTTTTGCGCAGGGCCACCATGGGCTCGACGTAGCGTTGGCGAATCAGGTCGGGGTCGAGAATCTCCAGGCCTTCGGGCAGCTCGATGCCATGGGCGCGGGCTACCGCTTCCACGTCTGCCGGCTTGGCCAGCAGCACGCAACGGGCAATGCCCCGTGCCTGGCAGATGGCGGCGGCCTGCACGGTCAGCGGCTCGCTGCCTTCGGGCAGCACGATGCGCTTGTTGGCGGCCTGGGCGCGCTGGATCAGTTGATAGCGGAACACCGCCGGCGACAGGCGCATTTCCCGCGGCGTGCCGCAGCGTTGGTGCAGCCAGCGGGCGTCGAGGTGGCTGGCGACGAAATCGGTGATGATCTCCGCACGTTCGCGGTCATCAATCGGGATTTCCTTGTTCAGGCTGTTGAGCTGGTTGGCAGTGTCGTAGGAGCCGGTGCTCACCGACAACACCGGCAGCCCGGCCTGGAACGCGCCACGGCACAGGTCCATGATCCGTGGGTCGGGCAGGGTGTCGCTGGTCAGCAGCAGGCCGGCCAGCGGCACGCCGTTGATGGCGGCCAGGCTGACGGCGAGGATGATGTCGTCGCGGTCGCCGGGCGTCACTACCAGCACGCCGGGCTTGAGCAGTTCCACGGTGTTGCGCATGGTGCGGGCGCAGATGATGATCTTGGTCATGCGCCGGGTTTCGTAATCACCGGCGTTGAGGATCTGCGCGCCCATCAGGTCGGCCACGTCGCGGGTGCGCGGGGCGTTGAGTTCCGGTTGGTACGGAATGCAGCCCAGCAGGCGGAAATCGCCGCTGCGCAGCAACGGCGAATGCTCCTTGAGGCGCGCCGAGAACGCTTCCATGCTTTCGTCGGTGCGCACTTTGTTGAGGATCACCCCCAGCACTTTTGGATCTTTCGGGCCGCCGAACAGCTGGGCCTGCAGTTCCACGCGGCCGGAGAGTTCGGTGAGCACTTCGTTTTCCGGGGCCGAGACCAGGATCACCTCGGCGTCCAGGCTCTTGGCCAGGTGCAGGTTGACCCGGGCGGCGTAGCTGGCGCTGCGGGTCGGCACCATGCCTTCGACGATCAACACGTCCTTGCCCACGGCGGCTTGCTGGTAAAGGGTGATGATTTCTTCCAGCAGCTCATCCAGCTGGCCGTCGCCGAGCATCCGCTCTACGTGGGCCAGGCCCAGGGGCTGCGGCGGTTTGAGGCCGTGGGTACGGGCTACCAGCTCGGTGGAGCGCTCGGGGCCGGTGTCGCCGGGGTGCGGCTGGGCAATCGGTTTGAAGAAGCCGACTTTCAGCCCGGCCCGTTCAAGGGTGCGCACCAGCCCAAGGCTGATGGAGGTCAGACCCACACCAAAATCGGTGGGCGCGATAAAAAAAGTCTGCATGCGGATTCTCTAAAGGTGCATGGCATGGGTCCGGGCCTATGTCTGGCCTGTAACCGAATTTCAATCCCTAAGGTTATCGCTAACCGGGCCTTGAGCACACCAGCCACAGGCAAAGGGCTCGCCTATTTTTTCAAGGCGTTGCGCCGGGTCCGTGACCCAGGCGCGGGATTGCCAGGGCGGCTGGTGGCGCAGGTGCTGGGTGTGGCCGCAGGAAAGCTCGACGACCCAGTGCTGGTCTTCGTCCTGGTGAAATCTGACGACCGTCGGGTCAGTTGTTCGACCCCGTCCGTCCGGGTTGTGTTCGCTTTCGGGCAAATCCTTGTTTAGACTTGTCCGTTCTTCATTCTTCTGCAAAAGGTCTCGCCCCATGCCGATCGCCGCCAATAAGGCTGTCTCCATTGACTATACCCTGACCAACGACGCTGGTGAGGTCATCGACAGTTCTGCCGGCGGCGCGCCGCTGGTCTACCTGCAAGGTGCAGGTAACATCATCCCGGGCCTGGAAAAGGCCCTGGAAGGCAAAGAGGTCGGTGACGAACTGACCGTTGCCGTAGAACCTGAAGATGCCTACGGCGAATACGCTGCCGAACTGGTCAGCACCCTGAGCCGCAGCATGTTCGAAGGTGTCGACGAGCTGGAAGTGGGCATGCAGTTCCATGCTTCCGCTCCGGACGGCCAGATGCAAATCGTCACCATCCGCGACCTGGACGGCGACGACGTGACCGTCGACGGCAACCACCCGCTGGCTGGCCAGCGCCTGAACTTCCAGGTGAAGATCGTCGCTATCCGTGACGCTTCCCAGGAAGAAGTGGCCCACGGCCACGTGCACGGCGAAGGTGGTCACCACCATTAATTGACTGAGCGACGCTCTGTCAGTTGGAAAAAGGCGCCTTCGGGCGCCTTTTTCATTTGGCGGCTATTCTTGCCGACTTGGCGGCTGTAATCTCGAATGGCCGTTACGAAGAACATGGGATATCTGGAGTTCGTCATGAGTGCTTTCCACGACCTTAAACTCAAAGCCCTGGATGGTCAGGAGCTGCCTCTGGCGCCCTTCAAGGGGCAAGTCGTGCTGGTGGTCAACGTCGCCTCCAAATGTGGTTTGACCCCACAGTACGCAGCGCTGGAAAACCTCTATCAGCAATACAAAGCCCAGGGTTTCACCGTCCTCGGGCTGCCGTGCAATCAATTTGCCGGGCAGGAACCGGGTACCGAAGAAGAAATCCAGGAATTCTGCAGCCTCAATTACGGCGTGACCTTTCCCTTGGGCAGCAAGCTTGAGGTCAATGGCCACGATCGCCATCAGCTGTATCGCTTGCTGGCGGGCGAGGGCGCCGAGTTTCCCGGGGACATCACCTGGAACTTTGAAAAATTCCTGCTGGGCAAAGACGGCCGGGTGCTGGCGCGTTTCTCCCCGCGTACACCACCTGATGACCCTGCCATCGTGCAGGCGATTGAAAAAGCCTTGAACTGATACGTTCAGCACTGTCGAGTGAGCTTCTGTGGCAAGGAAGCTTGCTGTGGTGAGGGCGCTTGCTGTGGCAAGGAAGCTTGCTGTGGCGAGGGAGCTTGCTCCCGCTGGGCTGCGAAGCAGCCCCCCCATGCCCTCCCGCTTTTACCCCTTAATCACCCCGATCAATAGTGCTATCCAGCACGCTGCACACTCCATATTATCCACATCATAAATTCCTTTTCTTATGGAGTGCTCCCATGCCTGTCCAAGCTTTGTTCAAACCGTTCCAGCTCGGTGCACTGCAACTGCCGAGCCGCGTGGTCATGGCGCCGATGACCCGTTCATTCTCCCCGGGCGGCGTGCCCAATTCCAAAGTGATCGAGTACTACCGCCGCCGCGCCGCTGCCGGCGTAGGCCTGATCATCACCGAAGGCACCGTGGTCGGTCACCCGGCTTCCAACGGTTACCCGAACGTCCCGCACTTCTATGGCGAAGCCGCCCTGGCCGGCTGGAAGAAAGTGGTCGACGCGGTGCACGCCGAAGGCGGCAAGATCGTTCCGCAACTGTGGCACGTGGGCAGCGTACGGCGCATCGGCACCGAGCCGGATGCCAGCGTGCCAGCCTACGGCCCTACCGAAAAACTCAAGGACGGCAACGTCGTCGTCCACGGCATGACCGTGCAAGACATCAAGGACGTGATCGCCGCCTTCGCCCAAGCCGCCAAGGATGCCCAGGGCATCGGCATGGACGGCGTGGAAATCCACGGCGCCCACGGCTACCTGGTGGACCAGTTCTTCTGGGAAGGCACCAACCAGCGCACCGACGAATACGGTGGCGACCTGGCCAACCGTTCGCGTTTCGCCATCGAATTGATCCAGGCCATCCGCGCCGCCGTTGGGCCGGACTTCCCGATCATCCTGCGTTTCTCCCAGTGGAAGCAGCAGGACTACACCGCGCGCCTGGTGCAAACCCCAGAAGCGCTGGGTGAATTCCTCAAGCCGCTGTCTGACGCCGGCGTGGATATTTTCCATTGCTCCACGCGCCGTTTCTGGGAGCCGGAATTCGACGGCTCCGAGCTCAACCTGGCCGGCTGGACCCGCAAGCTCACCGGCAAGCCGACCATCACCGTGGGCAGCGTCGGCCTGGATGGCGAGTTCCTGCAGTTCATGGTCAACACCGACAAGGTTGCGCAACCGGCCAGCCTGGAAAACCTGCTGGAGCGCCTGAACAACGACGAGTTTGATCTGGTCGCCGTGGGCCGTGCGCTGCTGGTGGATCCGGATTGGGCGCTGAAGGTTCGCGAAGGCCGTGAGGGCGACATCCTGCCGTTCAGTCGTGAGGCGTTGACGACGTTGGTGTAAGCGGCGTCTGGTATGACGCTATCGCGGGCAAGCCCGGCTCCCACAGCTAATCGCATTCCAATGTGGGAGCCGGGCTTGCCCGCGGATACCTGCGTCAGATCAAGCGTGATTCCCCTGCAATCACCGGCTGCTCGCCACATACCCCGCGCAACTGCCGCTCAAACTGCTCGACAATCGCCGGCCAACCCTGACGGCTGGCGTGTTGCCGGGCATTGAGCCGCACCCGCCGCAGGCTCTCGCGCTCTTCCAGCAGCCAATTGGCGGCATCGCAAAACGCTTCTTCATCTCCCGGCATCGCCAGCACGCCGCTGTAGCCATGGCGAATGTGCTGGGTCGCGGCCGCCTGGTCGTACGCCACCACACCCAACCCTGAAGCCATGGCTTCCAGCACTACGTTGCCGAAGGTTTCGGTGAGGCTGGGGAACAGGAACAGATCCCCGGACGCATAGTGCCGGGCCAGCTCTTCACCGCGCAGGGTGCCGCAGAAAATCGCTTCCGGCAGTTCCTTTTCCAGCGTTGCCCGTTGCGGGCCATCACCGACAATGATCAGTTTCATCTGGCGCAGTGGATAAGTGTCCTGCAATGTCTCGAAGCAACGCTTGAGCAACCCGAGGTTTTTCTCCTGTGCCAGGCGGCCCACGTGCAGCACCGCGGTTTGCTCACTGTTCAACCCCCAACTTTCCCGCAACGCATTGTCGCGTTTGGCCGGGTGAAACAGCTGGCTGTCGACACCGCGGGCGAGCATGCCCAGGCGCTCGAAATGGCGGCGTTCCAGCTCCAGGCGCTGACTGGCGCTGGGTACCAGGGTCAAGGTCGAGCGGTTATGGAACCAGCGCAGGTAGTGGGTCAGCATCCGGCTGAGCATGCCCAGGCCGTACTGGTTGGAGTACTGCTGGAAGTTGGTATGGAAGCCACTCACCACGCTGATGCCCAGGCGCCGCGCGGCCCGCAACGCAGACAGACCCAGCGGCCCTTCCGTGGCGATATACAGCACATCCGGGCGCTGGCGAGTCCAGCGCCGCAGCAACTTGTGCATCGACGACTGGCCCCATTGCAGGCCCGGGTAGCCCGGCAGTGGCCAGCCGCGGCACAGCATCAGGCCGTCGTCGCTGGGCCGGCTCTGGTCGCTGCCCTGGCGCGGGCGAACCAGTTCGACTTGATGCCCGCGCGCGCGCAAACCTTCACACAGGCGGCCAAGGGTATTGGCCACCCCGTTGATCTCTGGCGGGAAGGTTTCGGTGATCAGGGTGATGTGGAGCGAAGCTGTCGTCATGACCCACAGTGTCGGCGTGGGCCATGTCGTCATTGTGTCTTTTGGATGATGGATTTATGACGACTCAGGCCTTTTTAAGGGCCTGAGCCTCGGCGCCTTGTTCACGCACCCAGAACAGCGTGGCCCCGGCCACCGCCGCCGGCATCATCAGCAGGTTGACCACCGGCACCAGCAGCACCAGGTAAACGATGCCGCCAAAACTCATGCTCTGCCAGCGCTTCTGACGCAGCCAGGCGAGCATTTCGTTCCAGCCCAGCTTGTGGTTATCCGCCGGGTAGTCGATGTACTGGATCGCCATCATCCACACGCCAAACAGCAGCCACAATGGCGCGGCCACCAGGTTGACCACCGGGATGAACGACAGGATAAACAGGCCGATGGCCCGGGGCAGGAAGTAGCCCAGTTTGCGCATTTCCCGGGCCAGGGTGCGCGGGACCATGGCCGCCAGTTCGCCCCAGCTGAACGCCGGAAAATCATCGGTGCCGCGCACCACCACTTCGACCTTTTCCGACAGAAAGCCGTTGAACGGCGCAGCGATGATATTGGCAAGCATGGTGAAGGTGAAAAACACCATCAGCACCACCAGCACCACGAACAAAGGCCACAACAGATAGTTGAGGAAGCTCAGCCAACTCGGCAGCGTCGGCATCAGCGTATCGACCCACAGGCTGAACTGATGGCCGGCGAAGTAGATCAACCCGACGAACAGTATCAGGTTGATTGCCAGCGGCAGCAGCACGAACAGGCGCAGGCCGGGGCTGAGCACCAGTTTGAGGCCTTCGCGCAGGTATTGGGGGCCTGAAAGAACGGGGGCGGGCATGGGTAACTCCGGGCAATGGGGGCGAACGCGCCGACCTTACCGGCTTTGCGAGGACCGGGAAAGCACGGCCCGCATCACGACATTAACGGTAACAAAGGTGTCGATTAATAGAGGGCACGGGATAGAGACCACCTATGAGCTGGATTGTTATTCCGTATTTCCTTAATCTTGCCACCCTCTATACGCTGCACCCATTATTTTCAGGATCTGCGAGTTCAAGCCTTCCCCAAGTGCTTCGCGGTCCTTTTTTATTCCAGCCGTTCTGTAGTCCGGGCGGTCGATAGGAGTGAGTCATGTCTGATACCCGTCATTCGCGAGTGATTATTCTCGGTTCCGGCCCTGCCGGTTACAGCGCTGCCGTCTACGCTGCCCGGGCCAACCTCAAGCCGCTGCTGATCACCGGCATGCAAGCGGGCGGTCAGTTGACCACCACCACCGAAGTCGACAACTGGCCCGGCGACGTCCACGGCCTGACCGGCCCGGTGCTGATGGAACGCATGAAAGAACACGCCGAGCGTTTCGAAACCGAAATCGTGTTTGATCACATCAACGCAGTCGACTTCTCGAAAAAGCCTTACAGCCTGACCGGCGACAGCGGCGTGTACACCTGTGACGCGCTGATCATCGCCACCGGCGCCAGCGCGCGTTACCTGGGCCTGCCGTCGGAAGAAGCGTTCATGGGCAAGGGCGTTTCGGCCTGCGCGACCTGCGACGGTTTCTTCTACCGCAACAAGCCCGTGGCTGTGGTCGGTGGTGGCAACACCGCGGTGGAAGAGGCGCTGTACCTGGCCAACATCGCCAGCACCGTGACCCTGGTTCACCGCCGCGAGACTTTCCGCGCCGAGAAGATCCTGATCGACAAGCTGCATGCCCGCGTTGCCGAAGGCAAGATCATCCTCAAGCTCAACGCCACCCTGGATGAAGTCCTGGGCGACAACATGGGCGTGACCGGTGCTCGCCTGAAGAACAACGACGGCAGCTTCGACGAGCTGAAAGTTGACGGTGTGTTCATCGCCATCGGCCACACCCCGAACACCTCGCTGTTCGAAGGCGTGCTGGATGCCAAAGACGGTTACCTGATCGTGCAGGGCGGCCGTGAAGGCAACGCGACTGCCACCAACATCGAAGGCATCTTCGCGGCCGGTGACGTGGCCGACCACGTTTACCGCCAGGCGATCACCTCCGCCGGCGCGGGCTGCATGGCGGCACTGGATGCCGAGCGTTACCTCGACGGTTTGAAGGACGCTTCGTTCTAAACCGCTGAAACAAAAAAACCGGCTGCGAGGCCGGTTTTTTTATGTCCGCGATTTATGCCGCACCGCATTCCAGAAGTGATAACCCAATCACTGTGGGAGCTGGCTTGCCTGCGATAGCGGCGTTGGCTGACACACCGCTATCGCAGGCAAGCCAGCTCCCACATTAAACCGGGTTATCCAATTGAATCAGCGTCGGGTCAGTGGCTGCTGAGTGAACTTCACACCCGCCAACCCATGCTCGATCAGCGCACGAATGTTGCCATGGTCACTGCCCTCAGGCGTGGCCAGTACCGAGCGGTAATGCTCGCCAAACGCCAACAGCGCTTGCTGGTCGCTCAAGCCTTCCAGCAACGCCAGGCCCAGGGTCTTGCACGAGCCTTCGTTCTGCCCGGCGGCATTCTCCACGCCGCCATTGGTGAAGGCCTGTGGCTGGTAATCGTAACCGGCGGCCACGAAGGCCAGGGTGTCGGCGAAGGCGTGTTCGCCGCTGTTGAGGCTGGCGCGCAGGGTGTTCAGGTCAGTCATGGGTTTTTCCTTTGGCGAATGCCGCTTGCTGTTCGGCACTGGCTTCTTGCTGGTATTGGGCTTTCCACTCGGCGTACGGCATGCCGTACACCACTTCACGGGCGTCATCCAGGCTCAGCTCGATGTGGCGCTCGTCGGCCTCGGCCTTGTACCACTTGGACAAGCAGTTGCGGCAGAAGCCTGAGAGGTTCATCAGGTCGATGTTCTGCACATCCTTGCGGCTGTCCAGGTGGGCCACCAGCCGGCGGAAGGCGGCGGCTTCGAGTTCAAGGCGTTGTTGATCGTTCATGATGCTCACTGCAAAGGTAAGGGTTAGCGACTGGCCGCCAGGGTGATCGACACCGATTCGGCAAAACGCAACGCATGGGGTTTGTCGACTTCGACTTCGGCATACAGCACCGACACATTGCTCATCACCAGGTCGAGGATTTCCTGGGTCAGGCGCTCCAGCAGGGCAAAACGATTGCCTTCCACGTGGGCGATGATGGCCTTGGTGATGGTGCGGTAGTTCAGCGCGTGGTCGATGTCGTTGTCGCGTACGGCTTCCTGGGCGGCATACAGGATGGTCAGGTTGATCAACACATCCTGCTTGTTGAGGATTTCATCCTCGTTGATCCCGATAAACGTGCGCAGGCACAGGTCTTTGACCCGGATGCGCGCCATGCCTGGCTGAAGTTGTGGCATTGCTACTTGCTCCGTCCAATCAGTTGCAGGAACTCCATGCGCGTGGTGTTCGACTCACGGAAGGCGCCGAGCATCACCGAGGTGTTCATGGTTGAATTCTGTTTTTCGACACCGCGCATCATCATGCACATGTGCTTGGCTTCGATCACCACCGCCACGCCGGATGCCTGGGTGACTTGCTGGATGGCGTCGGCGATTTCCCGCGTCAGGTTCTCCTGGATCTGCAGGCGCCGGGCGAACATGTCGACGATACGCGCCAGCTTCGACAGGCCGAGGACCTTGCCGGTCGGAATATAGGCCACATGCGCCTTGCCGATAAAGGGCAGCAGGTGATGCTCGCACAGCGAATACAGCTCGATGTCCTTGAGGATCACCATCTCGTCGTTGTCGGAAGCGAACAGCGCCCCGTTGACGATTTCCTCCAGGTTCTGCTCGTAACCATGACACAGGTATTGCATAGCCTTGGCGGCGCGCTTTGGCGTGTCGAGCAAGCCTTCGCGCTCCGGGTCCTCACCCAGGCCCTTGAGGATCTCGCGGTAGTGGTGGGGCAGGGATAAAGTCATACAACATCCTCGCAAACGGCTTACTTGATATGCCGCCCGCCGTTGACGGTCAGGGTGGTACCGGTGACATACGGGTTATCCAGCAGGTAACGCACACTCTGGTAAATCACCTCGGGGCCGGGCTCGATGCCCAGTGCCGCCTTGGCCAGGACCTTGGCGCGGTAGGCCGCGTCGTCGCCCTCGTTGAACATCACCATCGCCGGGGCAATGCCGTTCACCTTGATATCCGGTGCAAGCTGCGCAGCAAACGACAAGGTCAGGCTGTCGAGCCCGGCCTTGGTGGCGCAGTAGGCAATGTGCTGGCGGCTGCCCTTGCGGGTCACGTCGTCGCTGATGTGCACGATATCCGCAGGTGTGGAGCGTTGCAGCAAGTGGGCACAATGCAGGTTGATCAGGTACGGCGCAAGCATGTGCACGCTGAACATGTCGATGAACGCGCTGCTCTCATTGCCGGGTGTTTCCGCGTCCCAGGCCGAGGCATTATGAATGATCGCCCGCAGGCTTTGGGTGTGGGTCTTCAGTTCGTCGATGAAAGCGAGAATACCGGCTTCGTTGGAGAAATCGGCAAACACGCCAATCGCACCGCGCTCGCGCAAGGTCTGCACGCCGGGGCGTTCGCTGCGGTAGCTGAAAATCACCGGCTGCCCTTCGTCCAGCAGGCGCTGGGCGCAATGCAGGCCGACACGTTGGCCGGCACCGGTGATCAGGATCGGGGCGGGAGTGGAAGACATGGGAGGCTCGGGTCGCTGGCAGGCTAAAACTATACCAGCGAGCGGCCTCCCTTGTACTCAAGCGGTGGCTTCGCTGGCCTTTGGCCGGGCCGGGGTCGGATGCAGCCAGCCGGCCAGCAGGTGGGTCGACAACGGGATAAAGAAGTAAACCATCAATGGCGTGAGCGCGAGGGTGCTGACCAGCACGCGGCTCAACAAACCCAGCTCGCCGAGCAGCGGCTCAAGGCCAAAGTTGAACAGCAGCGACACCGGGAAAAATGCCAGCCAGATCGCCACGGCCTGCTTCCAGCGCGGCGGTCGCGCGGCGGCGGCACCAAACCAGCCGTCTATACCGCGTACGCGGTGCTCAGACGGTGCAGCAAACAGCTCGCTGCCACGACCGAGCCATGCACTGCGGGACGCGGAAAACTCCCACGCGTGCAGGGTCTTTTCATCGGCAAAGCGGAAAATAATCTGGAATTCATCATCGTTGGGCGGCGGTGCAAGCACGCCGGAGCCCAGGTAACCGGGAAAGTCCGTGGCCAATTGCTCGCCTTCGCGCAGCCACGCCATCAACTCTTCATAACGACCCTTGGCCACGCGGCGCGCAACCATCAGGGTAACGGGGGAGGTAGACATCGTGTATCTCCATAAGGATCAGGTGCGCTGGGCCGGGTAGGTGGCGCACGAACGAAGCTGCGGGGTAAGCAGCCACGTTGAAAAAACAGGCAAGGATTATTCCTGTTTTGAAAAAATACGCCAGCGGCACTGGTCGGTTAACTGAAGACCTTGAATCGGACAGTTGTATGGGCGTTAAATGGGATCCAACATTCCCCGATGATTCAGTGCCCAGATGTCCGTAATGACTGCTCCCCTCCCTGAAATTGCGTTTGGCGGCCCCGCTGATTCCGGCGAGCTGTTCCCTATTCGCGAAGTGGCAAGATTGACAGGCGTTAATCCGGTCACGCTGCGTGCCTGGGAACGTCGTTACGGGCTGATCCAGCCGATTCGCACCGAAAGCGGGCACCGCCTGTATTCGCGCACCGATGTCGAGACCGTTCATCGCATCCTGGACTGGATTGAGCGCGGCGTGTCGGTGAGCAAGGTTGGGAAAATCCTTGCCCGCGATGAGCAGCCAGTCGACGCAGCTTCCGTCGCACCAGCCGGCGCCGAGCAGGAATGGAGCCAATGGCAGCAGCAACTGCGAACGGCCGTCGGTGCCTTCGACGACCGGCAACTGGACCGGTTGTATGGCCAGATTTACGCGGCCTACCCGGTCGCGGTGGTGTTCCAGGACATTCTGATGCCGCTCTGGCAGCAGCTATTGCGGCACCAGGGGCTTTTTGGCCAAACCAGTGAGTGGCTGTTCTTTGATGGTTTCCTGCGTAGCCGCACCTGGAAACGCCTGCAGACAGGCTGTGCCACTGCGGCGCCTCGGGTGTTGCTGGCGGCCATTGCCGGGGAATGCCGGGAGCTTGAACTGTTGGTGGCAGGCCTGCTGATGAGCGGTGACGAGCTGGCGGTCAAGGTCCTGGCCGTGGGGCAGCCGATGGATGAATTGACCCTTGTCTGTGAAAAAACCAAACCACAGGCTCTTGTGGTGTTCTCTAATCACTCGCCTACCAACGAATTGCCCCGGCGCCTTGAGCGGCTGGCCTTGACCCTGGATTGCCCGCTGCTGCTGGCCGGCGATGCGTCGGAACTGGCGCAGGAGCAGTTGGAGGGTACGCCCGTCGGTTGCCTGGGGAATGAAGGGCGACTGATGCAGCGCCGCCTGCGGCAGTTTCTGCGCGGCAACCTGGATAGCTGACGTCAGGCGTGGACTTCGGGGTGAAACAGGCGGTGTTGCTGCAGGATGAACTGGCGCAGGCGCTCGGTTTCATCCACGTCATTCTGGCTTAGACGGTAGGCGAACAGGCCCCGGGCATTTTCCCGCTCCAGGGTGCCACGCACCGAGATGCGCTCGTAGCCGGACGGGCTGAACCACAGCGAAAAGGTCTTGGGCGCCTTGAGCCGCCCGCGAATTTCCACCAGCAATCCCTTGAACGACACCTCGTGTACCCACAGTGCACCGGGCTGCCCCTTGATATTTTCCAGCGCTACCGGCTCTTCAAGCGCCAGGCGCCACGGGCGGATCATCGGCCCGTCTTCGAAAATACTCGGCACACCCAGGCGCAAATGCACGGCATGAAACTCGTCTTCCACCAATTGCAGCGGAAAGGTCATTTGCTGGTTGTCGAATTGTGCCTGGAGGGTGACATGGTCATGGGCGGCCAGGCGGGTGAGCAGATCACGAATCTGCGCACCGCCGTTGACCGTCAGGCTCGACGACGCATCCCGCACGTTGAGTTGCGGGTTATGGTGCATGGTCTGAATAAAATCCAGCTCGTCCTGCGTCAAAAGCGCGTCGCGTTGCATTGATCTTGCTCAAGGGAGAGGTATTAAAACGCCATTATCTCTCTAAAGACCGCGTTTTCTAGTTTTTGTTAGATCCGCTCGTCGCCTTGAGTGCTTCAAGCTCCGCCCTGAGTTCTGCCAGTTGGGCTTCCAATTGCGCCACACGCTGCTGGGCCTTGACCTGTACCGTCACGTCTTTTTGCACGCCGACGAAATAGGTCTGCTTGTCGGCTTGGTTGTAAACCGTTGATAACGACAGCTCATTCCAGAAATGCGTGCCGTCCTTGCGGTAATTGCGCAGGATTTCGCGGCAGGAGCCACCGCTGTCCAGGGCTTCCCGAATCGCCATCAGCCCCGGCTGGTCACGGTCGCCCGATTGCAGGAAGCGGCAATCCTGATAGAGGATTTCGTCGAGGGTGTAGCCGGTCATGCGTTCGAACGCCGGGTTTACGTAGATCAGTGGCTTGTCCTTGCCTTCCCGCTCGGCAACCACGATGCCGTCGTTGGAAGCGTTGATCACCAGTTGCATCAGCTTGGCGTTAATCATTGAGCGGTCCATGGCTTGTCTTGGAATGTGCAGTTTAAGACATGCCGGTAGTCTGTCCACTGGCCCCAGCTGTTAATATCCCAGGCTTTTAGTCAGCTACAGGATCAGATTGATGAAAGTCGCCATCCTTTCCGGCTCGGTGTACGGCACGGCTGAAGAAGTTGCCCGCCACGCTGCCAGTATTCTCAACGCGGCCGGCTTCGACGCCTGGCACAACCCGCGGGCCACCCTGGCCGACGTACAGGGCTTCGCCCCTGAAGCCTTTCTGGCCGTGACCTCTACCACCGGCATGGGCGAATTGCCCGACAACCTGCAGCCGCTGTATTCGACCATTCGCGACCAACTGCCGGCCGCCTGGCGCGGGCTGCCGGGCGCGGTGATCGGCCTGGGCGATGCCAGCTATGGCGACACCTTCTGCGGTGGCGGTGAGCAAATGCGCGAGCTGTTTGCCGAGTTGGGCGTGCACGAAGTGCTGCCGATGCTGCGCCTGGATGCCAGCGAAAGCGTGACCCCGGAAGCCGACGCCGAGCCTTGGCTGGCGGACCTGGTTACTGCACTGCGCGGTTGACCGGAAACTCCCGCAACAACGCCAGCCAGGCCTGGGCGGCTTTCGACAGATAGGCGCCCTCACGCCAGATAAAGGCAATGTCCCAGCGCAGGTAGTCGGGGGCCTTGAGCGTGAGGCGCACCACCCCGGGCCGCACCAGGCCTCGAGCCACCACGCTGGGCAGCAGCACCACGCCTTGGCCGGCGGCCACCAGGGCCGCGAGGAAATCCGCCTGGCCGCTGCGCCCGCTTTCCTTCGGGGTAAAGCCCAGTTGCTGACAGGCCTGTAGCAGGCGGTCGTTTAATACAAAGCTGCGCTGGTACATCAGGAACGGTGTGTCAGCCAACTCCTCCAGGCGAATCTGCGCGTTATCAGCCAGCGGATGGTCCATCGGCAGCAGGGCGTCCAGCGGCTCATCGCAAAATGCCTGCCAGGCGAATGCCGGGTCGCTGGGCATCAGGCTGCCGCCCACTTCCAGCTCTCCACTCAAGATCGCCTGCTCGATATTGCGGCTGCCGCCTTCCAGCAACTGAATGGTCACGTTCGGGTAGCGCCGCCGGTATTCGGCAAACAGCCCGGCAAACAGCGTGTCGCCGCCCAACTGTGGCAGGCCCATGCGCAGCTCGCCACGGGTCAACTGATTCAAGTCATCCAGCTCACTGAGCAACTCGGCTTGCTGGCGCAACATGGCCTCTGCCCGCTGCAGCACCACCTGGCCGGCGGCTGTCAGACGAATCTGCGAACCCAGGCGATCCAGCAGCGGTGTGCCCAGGCTTTGCTCCAGTTGGGCCACCTGCTTGCTGACGGCGGACTGGCTGATGTGCAGGGTTTTGCCCGCCTGGGTAAAACCTCCCCGGTGGATCACTTCGACAAAGCTGCGCAGCTGTTTGAATTCCATTAGCCTGATTCCAATTTGGAATAGCTTGCAGTCTAACAATTCGCTGTGGGGATGCCAGGGCCCTCTTTAAAATGGGAGCCCTGCGAGGACCCAAAGCTCATGAAACGTTTCACCTTCAAACTCGTCGGTCGGTTGCTGGCTGAACTGATCGTCCTGCTGGCCATTTACTTTCTGGGCTGCCAACTGGCCGCCTGGCTGAGCTGGCCTATTCCCGGCGGTGTGGTGGGCCTCGGCCTGCTGTTGCTGACCTTCGCCACCGGCCTGGTGAAACCGGCAGCCCTGCAATTGGGCGCCGGTGTGCTGATGGCGGAGATGCTGCTGTTCTTTATTCCGGCGTTGATGAGCCTTCTGGACTACGGCGGCCTGGTCAAGCACGACGGCTGGCGGATCATGCTGGTGATCGGTTTCAGTACCTTGTCGGTGATGCTGGTGACCGCGTTTACCGTGGAATTTGTCTGCCGCTGGAAGCTGCGCCATGAGGCTTGAGCTGATGCCGATGTTCTGGCTCGCGTTGACCCTGGGCGCCTACGGTTTCAGCCGCTGGATCTACCGGCGCACCGGGCGCTACCTGCTGTCGCCGCTGATCCTGGTTCCTGCACTCTTGCTGGCGGTG
This sequence comes from Pseudomonas sp. Z18(2022), assembly GCF_036346535.1. NCBI lineage: Bacteria > Pseudomonadati > Pseudomonadota > Gammaproteobacteria > Pseudomonadales > Pseudomonadaceae > Pseudomonas > Pseudomonas sp. Z18(2022). Next base: position 170,629 of record NZ_JAOTOA010000006.1, on the reverse strand, counting down.
GCCGTGCCGATGAAAACCGCCTACGCCGAATACTCCACCGACACCCACTGGCTGATGCTGGTATTGGGCCCGGTGACCGTGGCGTTTGCCATTCCCATCTGGCAGCAGCGCCAATTGCTGATGCGCCATTGGTCGGCCCTGTTGCTGGGGATGGTAGCGGGCAGCGTGGCGTCCATCGCCACCTCCTATGGCCTGGCCAAGGCCCTGGCGCTGGACAGCTCGGTGACGATGTCGCTGGTGCCGCGTTCCATCACCACGCCGTTCGCCATGCCGGTCTCCTCCGACCTGGGTGGCGTACCGGAACTGACGGCCGTGTTTGTGATGTTCACCGGGGTGTTCGGCGCCATGCTCGGCGGCGTACTGCTCAAGTGGCTGCCGTTGCGCACGCCGTTGGCGCGCGGTGCATTGTTTGGCGTGGGCGCCCATGGCGCGGGTGTCAGCCGGGCCCATGAAGTGGGCGGCGAGGAAGGCTCGGTGGCGGGGCTGGTGATGGTGCTCACCGGGCTGCTCAACCTGTTCGCTGCGCCTTTATTGGCGTCGCTTCTCTGACACGCACAGAACAAAATCGAACTATCCTCAGGACTGACCCGCTCGGTCATCAAGCTGGCTGCCAATGCAACTACGGTGGGCTCGAGGTCTGACTAGACTGCCTCTTCTGCCTGGATTGCCCTTTTACTCAAAAAAATAAAAAAATGCGCCAAGGAGGTCATTGCCGTGAGCCTAGCCACTGTTCAATCGACACACAGCGTAAAAGACCAGGTCAGCGCGGCCGAATGGCAGGCCCGCGTCGACCTCGCCGCGTGCTATCGCCTGGTGGCGATGCATGGGTGGGGCGACCTGATTTTCACCCACATCTCGGCCAAGGTGCCGGGCACCGAAGACTTCCTGATCAACCCCTACGGGCTGATGTTCCACGAGATCACCGCGTCGAGCCTGGTGAAGGTCGACCAGGCCGGCAACAAACTGATGGACAGCCCCTACGACGTCAACCCGGCGGGCTACACCATCCACAGCGCGGTACACGAAGTTCGCCACGACGTGGTTTGCGTGCTGCACACCCACACCGCTTCCGGCATCGCCGTTTCCGCACAGAAGCAGGGCGTGTTGCCCATCAGCCAGCAATCCTTGTTTGTGCTGTCCAGCCTGGCTTATCACGCCTACGAAGGCGTGGCGCTGAATCACGAGGAAAAGGCCCGCTTGCAGGCCGACCTTGGCGAAAACAATTTCCTGATGCTGCACAACCACGGCCTGCTGACCTGTGGTGGCAGCATCGCCGACACCTTCCTGATGATGTTCATCTTTCAGCGCACCTGCGATATCCAGGTGATGGCGCAGAACGGTGGCGCTGAATTGATCACGATTGCGCCGCAGATATTGGCCGGTGCCCGGGCGATGATCGCCGGGGTCACCAAAAGTGCCCAGGGCATGGGCGGCGCGCTGGCGTGGCCGGCGTTGCTGCGCAAACTCGATGCACTCGACCCCGGGTATAAAAGCTGATGCCACTCGCCGAGATCCCGCTGCGCATCTGGCGCAAGCGCGCCCAGAGCTTCGAGTTTCGCGGCCGTACCATTCGTTACTGGGTGGCGGGGCAGGGCGAGCCGTTGCTGCTGATCCATGGTTTTCCGACCGCCAGTTGGGATTGGCATTACCTCTGGCAGCCGCTGGCCCAGCGTTACCAGGTGATTGCCTGCGACATGCTGGGGTTCGGCGATTCGGCCAAGCCGCTGGATCACACTTATTGCCTGCTGGAACAGGCGGATTTGCAGCAGGCGTTGCTGGAGCATCTTTGGGTGCAGCAGCCGGTGCATGTGCTGGCCCATGATTACGGTGACAGCGTTGCGCAGGAGTTGCTGGCGCGGCATTACGAAGGTCGGTTTCAGATGGCCAGCGGGGTGTTTCTCAACGGTGGGTTGTTTCCGGAGACGCATCGTCCGGCGTTGGTGCAGAAGCTGTTGCTGAGCCCGTTGGGGTGGATGATCGGGCGGGCGTTTGGGCGTAATGCGTTGGCCAACAGTTTTGGGCAGATTTTCGGGCCGGCGACTCGGCCCAGTGAAAGTGCGCTGGATGATTTCTGGAGCTTGATTGAGAGCCAGGATGGGCCGCGGATTTTGCACAAGTTGATTGGCTATATTCCCCAGCGTCGCCAGCAGCGGGAGCGTTGGGTGGCGGCGATGCAGCGTGGCGAGGTGCCTTTGCGAGTGATTGATGGCGAAGTTGATCCGATTTCCGGGGGGCACATGGTTGAGCGCTATCGTGAGCTGGTGCCGCATGCGGATACGGTGTTGCTGGCCAATATCGGGCACTACCCGCAGATTGAGGCGCCCGTGCAGGTGTTGAAGCATTACTTGGCGTTTCGGGAGGGGCTTGGGGTTGGGGTTTCTCGGGTGGCTTATTCTTGAGGTTTTGATGGGGGGCATATCCGTTGGTGCGGTAACGGCTACTTAGGGTTCCGCTCTTACAGCGGGTCACTTTTGAAAAGCGCAAAAGTAACCAAAACGCTCTGCCCCGCCTGTCGGCGCCTCGCTGTGGCTCGGCGTACCCTCACTTCGGTATTGCTCCGCGGGCCGCCGCGACGGGGCGTCCCTGCCCCGTCGCGGCTAAACCGGCGTCCTGCCGGTTTACCCGCTCCTCAATCCCTGCGTTCGGCCTCGGGCTGAATGGGGCAGTCAGATCAAGATCAAGATCAACAGCACGGCGGCCTGAAAGCCGACCTGAGTGTGGTGAAGCAAAGGCAAAAGCTGCTTTTCTGTAGGAGCTGGCTTGCCGGCGAAGAACCTGAGAGCGCCGCGTTCATTCAGGACGCCAACGTCATCGTTAACGACCATCGCCGGCAAGCCAGCTCCTACAGTAGAACGTGCTCGCTGTAGATTTTGATGTTGCCTTTGCTTCACCACACTCAAGCCGGCCTGTAGGCCGCTGTGCTCTGGCTTTTGATCTTGATTTTGATCTTAGGCGCCCCGTTAAACCACGCTGGCCGAACGCAGGTAGTACGGAGCGGGTAAACCGGCAGGACGCCGGTTTAGCCGCGACGGGGCAGGGACGCCCCGTCGCGGCGGCCCGCTTCGTGCTACCGGAGCTGAGGGCACACCGAGCCTAAGCGAGGTGCCGAGTGGTGGGGCAAGAGCGTTTTGCTTACTTTTGCGCTGTTCAAAAGTGAGCCGCTGTAAGAGCGGAACCATAGCCGGCCATCACCCAAATAACGGATATGTACCCACACCCAGGCCACACCAATCATCCCCCAGCCTTATCGCGCACCATTCACCCCCAACCGTATTTATTGTGACCAAAAGCCCTGTGCCTGACACTCCATTCATCTATCCCTAACCGCCCCTGGAGTTCCCAATGAGTGAGCCTGTGCAGTTCCAAGACAAGGTCGTGATCGTCACCGGTGCCGGCGGTGGATTGGGTCGCGCCCACGCACTCCTGTTCGCCAGACACGGCGCCAAAGTGCTGGTGAATGATCTTGGCGGCTCAACCCAGGGCGAAGGCGCCAACGCTTCGGCGGCCGATCGCGTCGTGGCCGAAATCCGCGAGGCCGGCGGCATCGCCGAGGCCAACCACGACTCCGTCACCGACGGTGACAAAATCGTCCAGAACGCCCTCGACGCCTTCGGCCGCATCGACGTGGTGGTCAACAACGCCGGGATCCTGCGGGACAAGACCTTCCACAAAATGGAAGACAGCGACTGGGACCTGGTCTACCGCGTGCACGTCGAAGGCGCCTACAAAGTCACCCGCGCCGCCTGGCCGCATCTGCGCGAACAAGCCTACGGCCGGGTGATCTTCACCGCCTCCACCTCGGGCATCTACGGCAACTTCGGCCAGTCCAACTACGGCATGGCCAAGCTCGGCCTGTATGGCCTGACCCGCACCCTGGCGCTGGAAGGCCGCAAAAACAACATCCTGGTCAACGCCATCGCTCCTACCGGTGGCACACGCATGACCGAAGGCCTGATCCCGCCGCAAGTCTTCGAGCGCTTAAAGCCGGAATTGATCAGCCCGTTGGTGGTGTACCTGGGCAGCGAAGCGTGCCAGGAAACGTCGGGGCTGTTTGAGGTGGGCGGTGGCTGGATCGGCAAGACCCGCTGGGAGCGCAGCCTGGGCGTTGGCTTCGACCCTGAGGCGGGGTTTTCGCCGGATGACGTCGCCGCCCACTGGCAGCAGATCTGCGACTTCGAAGGCGCCGCTCACCCCAAGGACAACATCGAGGCCTTGAAGGAGATGATGGCCAATCTGCAGAAATACAGCCTCTGATCGTTGCATGAAAAAGTTTTAATCAACCCGGGGCGCCATGGCGCCCCGTTTTATTTCCGGCAAAAAAAAGCCGCTGCAAAGGCAGCGGCTGAAGTAAGACGTTTGATCAAGGAGCAATAAATCAACGTCAGTGAACACCGGTAACAGATTGAAAATAATGATCAATCCGTCAAAACTTGCTGTTCCTCCCAGTGAGGGAAGCGGGCGGTTCACCCTGAAAGCCAAGCAAGAATAGGCTTTTGTTACAGAATGAAAAATAGCGATTCGGGACAAGGACTGTTACCAAACCGGCAACAGTGATGCCGACGCCTCATACATCCCCCTGATAACCCTTCATCCATCTCGTCCATGCCCCCGCCAATACCCCGGCCAGAGCGCCCCTTCATCCTTTCGGGCGACAACACGAATACCTCCTTGGTGCGCTTATCGCTCCTGATTGCGGGCAGTAGGGTGGGGCCTTCTGTCACACCACCGGGGAAGACGCATGACAAGAACAACAATGCGCGCCATCTTCAGGCCACAGGCGCTGGCCGCTGCGGTTGCTTTGGGTTGCTGTGCCCAGGCGCAGGCTGTTTCGTTCAACATTGGCGAGATCGAAGGGCAATTCGATTCCTCGCTGTCGGTGGGTGCCAGCTGGGGCATGCGCGACGCCGATAAAAAGTTGGTGGGCATTCCCAACGGCGGCACGGGCCAGGCGTCCACCGGCGATGACGGCCGCCTGAACTTCAAGAAGGGCGAGACCTTCTCCAAGATCTTCAAGGGCATCCACGACCTGGAGCTCAAGTACGGCGACAGCGGCGTGTTCGTGCGCGGCAAGTACTGGTACGACTTCGAGCTGCAGGACGAAGACCGCGAATTCAAGCAGATCAGCAATAACCACCGCGACGAAGGTGCGCGTTCCTCCGGCTACGAATTGCTGGATGCGTTCGTCTACCACAACTATTCCATCGGTGATTTGCCGGGCAACGTGCGCGTCGGTAAACAGGTGGTCAGTTGGGGCGAAAGTACCTTCATCGGCAACTCCATCAACAGCATCAACCCGATTGACGTCTCAGCCTTTCGCCGGCCCGGTGCCGAGATCAAGGAAGGCCTGATTCCGGTCAACATGCTGTTTGCATCCCAAAGCCTCACCAACCAACTGAGCGTGGAAGGCTTCTACCAGTTGAACTGGGAAAACACCGTGGTGGATAACTGCGGGACCTTCTTCGGTAACGACGTGGTAGCCCACGGCTGTAATGGCAACTACACGGTTGGCAGCCCGGCGATTGCGCCGTTGCAGCCGGTGGCGGCGGCGTTTGGCCAGGGCTTCCAGGTGACGAACGAAGGCGTGGTGGTGCAGCGTGCAAAAGACCGCGAGGCACGCGATGGCGGCCAATTCGGGATGGCCTTGCGCTGGCTGGGCGATGACACGGAGTACGGCCTGTACTTCATGAACTACCACAGTCGCACGCCCACCGTCGGTACCATCACCGCCAATACCAACCTGGCCACCATTGGCCGCATCATCAATACCGCCAACAGTATCGCCCCCGGATCAGGCTCCGGACTGGCGCAAAGCACGATGCTTGGCCGTGGCCAGTATTACCTCGACTACCCGGAAAACATCCGCCTGTTCGGCGCCAGTTTCTCAACCACCTTGCCCACCGGCACCGCCTGGACCGGCGAAATCAGCTACCGCCCGAATGCGCCCGTACAGCTCAACACCACCGACCTGACGCTGGCCCTGGTCAACCCGATTGCCGGTAACGCCGCCTCACCCATCAGCAGTTCCTTCGGTGCCGACAACGCCGGCTACCGCCGCAAGGAAATCACCCAGATCCAGAGCACCATGACCCAGTTCTTCGACCAGGTGCTGGGCGCCGAGCGCCTGACCCTGGTGGGCGAAGCGGCCTTCGTGCACGTCGGCGGCCTGGAGGCGAAATCCAAGCTGCGTTACGGCCGCGATTCGGTCTACGGCCAATACGGTTTCGGCGGCGACACCGACGGTTTCGTCACGGCCAACTCCTGGGGTTATCGCGCCCGGGCCATCCTCGATTACAACAACGTATTCGCCGGGGTCAACCTCAAGCCCAACGTGTCGTGGTCCCAGGACGTCAGCGGCTACGGCCCCAACGGCCTGTTCAACGAAGGCGCCAAGGCCATCAGCGTTGGCGTGGACGCGGACTACCGCAACACCTACACCGCAAGCCTGAGCTACACCGACTTTTTTGGCGGTGACTACAACACCCTCACCGACCGCGACTTCATCGCCTTAAGCTTTGGCGTGAACTTCTGATTGGGTTTAAGGAAGGACAAGAGACTATGCGCAAGATGATTCTGCAATGCGGCGTGTTGGCCCTGAGCCTGCTGGCTGCCAACGTGATGGCGGCTGTTTCGCCGGAAGAAGCGGCCAAGCTCGGCACCACCCTCACCCCGGTGGGCGCCGAGAAGGCCGGCAACGCCGACGGTTCGATCCCGGCATGGACCGGCGGCATCCCGAAAAACGCCGGCGCGGTCGACAGCAAAGGCTTCCTCGCCGACCCGTTTGCCAGTGAAAAACCGCTGTTCGTGATCACCGCCGCCACGGTCGACAAGTACAAGGACAAGCTCTCCGAAGGCCAGGTGGCGATGTTCAAGCGCTACCCGCAAACCTACAAGATCCCGGTCTACCCCACTCACCGCACGGTCAACCTGCCGCCGGAGATCTACGAGTCGATCAAGCGCAGCGCGCTCAACGTGCATGCGATCAACGACGGCAACGGCCTGGAGAACTTCACCGGTAACCGCTACTACGCGTTCCCGATTCCCAAGAACGGCGTGGAAGTGTTGTGGAACCACATCACCCGCTACCACGGCGGCAACCTGCGCCGCATCATCACCCAGGCCACGCCACAGACCAACGGCAGCTACACGCCGATCCGCTTCGAAGAAGAAGTGGCCGTGCCGCAACTGATCCCGGACATGGACCCGGTCAAGGGCGCCAACGTGCTGACCTTCTTCAAACAATCGGTGACTGCTCCGGCGCGCCTGGCAGGCAACGTACTGCTGGTGCATGAGACGCTCGACCAAGTGAAGGAACCGCGCCTGGCCTGGGTCTACAACGCCGGCCAGCGCCGGGTGCGCCGTGCGCCGCAAGTGGCCTACGACGGGCCGGGCACTGCGGCCGACGGCCTGCGCACCTCGGATAACTTCGACATGTTCTCCGGCGCCCCCGACCGCTACGACTGGAAGCTGGTGGGCAAGAAAGAGATGTACATTCCCTATAACAGCTACAAGCTCGACTCGCCGACCCTCAAGTACGACGACATCATCAAGGCCGGCCACATCAACCAGGACCTGACCCGCTACGAGCTGCACCGGGTCTGGGAAGTGATCGGCACCGTCAAGCCGAGCGAGCGGCACATCTACGCCAAGCGCCACATGTACATCGACGAAGACAGCTGGCAAGTGGCGCTGGTGGACCACTACGACGGCCGTGGCCAACTGTGGCGTGTGGCCGAGGGGCATGCGCAGTTCTACTACGACCACCAGGTGCCGGCCTACACCGTTGAAACCCTGTACGACATCATCGCCGGGCGCTACATCGCCCTGGGCATGAAGAACGAAGAGAAGAGCAGCTTCGTGTTCGGCTTTGCGGCCAAGGCGGCCGACTACACGCCGGCAGCATTGCGCTCGGAGGGCGTGCGCTAAAACCTGATTGAAATGCGCTCAACCTGTAGGAGCTGGCTTGCCTGCGATAGCGGTGTATCAGTAACAGATACCTAACCTGACACACCGCTATCGCAGGCAAGCCAGCTCCTACAGTTTCAGGCCGGTAGCCTTTTGGGCTCCCGGCTTTTTTATGTCCGACAATCAGCCTGCTGAATACTCCTCAACAACCGCCAGCCACAGGACTAGGGTAGGGCGCACGCCGCCCAATAATAAAAACAGGGACGCAGTAATGACCGCCATGACCCGTTGTCTGGATCGTCCTGGATTCATGCCACGCTTGTCTCCCCATCATCTGTTGCGCCCACGCCTGGCCGTGCCGTTGCTCAACGCCTCGGCGCGGGTGAAGTTGCTCTGCGCCCCGGCCGGCAGCGGCAAGAGTGCGCTGCTCGCCGAGTGCGCCTTGCAGGCGCCGGCGGATTGCCAGGTGTACTGGTTGCCGCTGAACGGCGCGGCTTTGGATTTGTGCCAGCGCCTGGCCCAAAGCCTTGGCCTCGATTTTGTCGATGAACCTACGCTGCTGCTGGCCCTCAACCGCTGGCAAGCGCCTGCGTGGCTGTTTCTGGATGACTTCTGCCGTGTGCCGGCGCCTGAGCTGGATGGCTTGCTCGATCGTATTCTGGCCGCCAGCAGCCCGGCCTTGACCTGGTGGATCGGCGCCCGGCGGCGCCCGGCGTGTAACTGGCCGCGGCTGTTGCTGGACGATGAACTGTGGGAATGCAGCGCGGCGGAATTGGCGTTTGATCACGACGAAATCCACGTATTGGCCGGGACCGCTGTCGACAAGGTGCTGACGTTCAGCGCCGGCTGGTGCGCCGGTGTACGCATCGCACTGCTTGAAGGCGACGGGCACCCTGACAAAACCTTGCTCGACTACCTGCAACACGAACTGTTCAGCGGCCTGGCCCCGGAACTGGCCGAAGCCTGGCGCGTGCTTGCGCACCTGCCGCGCTTCAACCCGAGCCTGTGCGACCATCTGTTCGGCTTTGGCGACGGTGGCGCCTACCTGCGTGACTTGCAGACGCTGGGCGCCTTTATCGAACCCTGGGACGACGCCACCGACTGGCTGCAAATCTTCCCGCCGCTGGCGCAGCTTATGCGCGACGAACCCTGGCCGGCCAAACGCTCCTGGCACCGGCGCGCCTGCCAATGGTTCACCGCCGCCGAGGACTGGCAAGCGGCGTTTGAACAGGCTCTGCTGGCCGAAGAATACGAAGTGGCCGTGAGCCTGCTGCAGCATTTCAGTTTTGAAGACCTGTTCCGCCAGCAAAACGCCGTGCTGCTGTTGCGCCTGCATGAGCAGCATGGTGATGAGTTGATGCTGGGTTCCGCGCAACTGGTGGGGCTGGTGACGGCGGCGTTGCTGTTTGCCGGGCGCTTCGATCAGGCGGCGTTGTGTATCGACCAATTGGCGCGCTTTACCCCGCAACCGACCGCGCACTTGCAGCGGTATCTGCTGGCTCGCTGGCAAGCGCAATGGGGTTGGCTGCTGCACCTTGGCGGCGAGGCCGCACGGGCCCGCGAGCATTTTCTGGAAGCGCTGCAAGATTTGCCTGAAAGCGCCTGGACCTCGCGGTTGATGTGCCTGTCGGGCCTGACTCAACAGGCCCTGCTGCGTGGCGAACTGGACGTGGCCCAGGCGCTGAACCGCGAGGCGTTGTGCCTGGCGCGGTCCCACGGCTCCTTGCTGCTGGAGGCGTTGCTGGAGTTGGATCACGCGCAGTTGCTGGAGCAACGCGGCGCGCCGTATCGGGCCCAGAGCCTGCTGGAAAACGTGCAACGCATGCTGGTGCAACAGCGACTCAAGGCCGGGCCGTTGATGGGGCGGATTTCGTTGCGACGGGGGCATCTGGCCCTGCGCCAGGGGCACGATGCGGTGGCCGCCGAATGCTTCGAATCCGGCCTGGGCATGTGCCTGCACAGCCAGGACAAGCGCGTGCTCTACGGCTATCTCGGCCTGGCGCTCTTGGCCGCCAACAAAGGCGATTACGCACAGGCGTTTATCCAGTTGCGGGACGCCGAGCGCCTGATGCAGCAACGCCAGGTACCCGACACGGTGTATCGCGCTGTGCTGCTATTGCTCAGCGGGCATTTCTGGCTGCAACAGGGCCGCGCTGAACTGACCCTGGAAGCGGTAACCCGCGTGCTGCGTCACTACCGTGGACCAAAAGCCAAACAGGCACCGCCGGCCACCCTGGAGTTGATCCCGCGCCTTGAGTATTTGCAGGTGTTGGCCGAAGTGAAATTGCGTCGCGCCGAAGAGCCCGTCGCCCGCCTGAGCGCGTTACTGGAGACCGCGCGGCAGCGGGGCATGCTGTGCCTGGAAGCGGAGTTGCAGTTGGTGCTGGGGGAAGTGGCCTGGCAAGTCGGCGATCGACCATTGGCCGTGCGCTCGCTGGAAGCCGGGTTGGAACTGGCGGGGCGTTGCCAGGTGCAACAGGCGATTCGCGAATTGCGCCTCAGGCAGCCGGGGTTGTTGAGCGCGTTGGGGCTGGAGCCGCAGGAATGCCCAGCGGCGGCAGGGGAAAATCCTCTGAGCCAGCGTGAGCTGGAGGTGCTGCAGTTGATTGCTCAGGGCAATTCCAATCTGGAAATTGCCGGCCAGTTGTTTATCTCGCTGCACACGGTGAAGACCCACGCGCGGCGGATTCACAGCAAGCTGGGGGTGGAGCGGCGCACCCAGGCGGTGGCCAAGGCCAAGACCTTGGGCTTGATGGCTTGAACTCCAATCCGGAAAGCTACGCAGGCCAGTGTGGGAGCCGGGCTTGCCCGCGATAGCGGTGTGTCAGTGACAGATAGCTAACCTGATGCACCGCTATCGCAGGCAAGCCAGCTCCCACAGTTGAACGGCCTTGTGTCAGGGAAGCTGATAACCCATGCGCCAACTCACCGCCTGGGTCGCCGCCAACAAACGCTTCGCCGCCGGGCCGTCTTCATCGGCATGGAACAGCGACGTCGGCCCCACCACGGTCAACACCGCCGCCACCTGCCCGACTGCGTTGAACACCGGCGCCGACAGCGCGTCCACGCCGGGCATCAGCAAACCGTGCACAAAGTGCAGGCCGCGTTGGCGGATCTGCTCACAGGTGCTGGCGTACGCCTGGTCATCCGCCAGCGCATGGGCGATGCCCGCCTGAATCTCCCGCTCACGCAACTCCACGGTTTCCCGCGTCGGCAGAAACGCGCTGAACACCAGCCCGGTGGACGAACTGAGCAACGGCAACACCGACCCCAATTGCGTGACCACCGTCACCGCGCGCACCGCCGGTTCGATATGCACCACGGTCGCGCCCTGGTTGCCCCACACGGCCAGGAAGCAGGTTTCATTCAACTCGTCCCGCAGTTCCGCCAGCGGCAGGGCGGCGACTTTCAGCACGTCCATGCTGCCCAGCGCGGCGAGCCCCACGCGCAGGGCTTCGCGGCCCAGGCCATAGTGGTTGGTGGCGGTGTTCTGTTCGGCAAAACCTGAGGCAATCAGCGCCTGCAAGTAGCGGTGGACCTTGCTCGCCGGCATTTGCACGTGTTCGGCCAGGCGCGACAACGAGGTGGCCGGCGACAGTTCCGCCAGGGCCTTGAGGATGTCGGTGCCCACTTCAGCCGAGCGGACTTTCTGTTTACCGGTGTCGCGGGGAGCGGACGGCTTTTCCATGGAGGGCATGAATCCGAAGGACGAATGGGCGTCTTTATAGCTTGACGGTCAACAGGTATCAAATTACGTTATGCGTAACTGGATTACGATAAAAACAACTTCCGCTCAGAGGATGATCCATGACCCTCGAATCAACTATTTCAGAGCCGGTCTACCAGTCGGGCTTCGGCAATGAATTTGCCAGTGAAGCCTTGCCTGGCGCCTTGCCCGTCGGCCAGAACGCCCCACAAAAAGCGCCCTACGGGCTGTACACCGAACTCTTCTCCGGTACCGCCTTCACCATGGCCCGCAGCGAAGCCCGGCGCACCTGGCTGTATCGCATCCAGCCGTCGGCCAATCACCCGGCGTTCGTCAAGCTGGAACGGCAACTGGCCGGTGGCCCGCTGGGCGCCGTGACGCCCAATCGCCTGCGCTGGAACCCGTTGGATATTCCCGGCGAGCCGACAGATTTCATCGACGGGCTTGTCGGCATGGTCGCCAATTCGGGATCGGAAAAACCCTCAGGCATCAGCATCTATAACTACCGCGCCAACCGCTCCATGGACCGCGTGTTCTTCAACGCCGACGGCGAGTTGTTGATTGTTCCCGAGCAGGGCCGCCTGCGCATCGCCACCGAGTTGGGCGTGCTGGACGTGGAGCCGCTGGAAATTGTCGTGCTGCCACGCGGCCTGAAATTCCGCGTTGAACTGCTGGACGCTCAGGCCCGCGGCTACGTCGCCGAAAACCACGGCGCGCCACTGCGCCTGCCCGACCTCGGCCCGATCGGCAGCAATGGCCTGGCCAATCCACGGGATTTCCTCACGCCTGTCGCCCATTACGAAGACCTCAAGCAACCGACCACCCTGGTGCAGAAATTCCTCGGTGAACTGTGGGGCTGCGAGCTGGATCATTCACCGCTGAACGTGGTGGCGTGGCACGGCAACAACGTGCCGTACAAATACGACCTGCGCCGCTTCAACACCATCGGCACCGTGAGTTTCGATCACCCGGACCCGTCGATTTTCACCGTATTGACCTCGCCCACCAGCGTGCACGGCCTGGCCAACCTCGACTTCGTGATCTTCCCGCCTCGCTGGATGGTCGCCGAAAACACCTTCCGGCCGCCGTGGTTCCACCGCAACCTGATGAACGAATACATGGGCCTGATCCAGGGTGCCTACGATGCCAAGGCCGAAGGCTTCGTGCCCGGCGGCGCGTCCTTGCACAGCTGCATGAGCGCCCATGGCCCGGATGGCGAGACCTGCACCAAGGCCATCAACGCGACGCTTGAGCCCCACAAGATTGATAACACCATGGCGTTCATGTTCGAGACCAGCCAGGTGCTGCGTCCTACTCAGTTCGCGCTGGAATGCCCGCAACTGCAACCTTCCTACGACGCTTGCTGGGCCTCGCTGCCTGCAACCTTCAACCCGAATCGGAGATAACCCATGACTCAGCCTAATCTCACCCGCAGTTGGGTCGCTTGCGCCAACGGTCACCGGGATTTCCCGCTGCAAAACCTGCCGTTGGGTGTGTTCAGTCTCAACGGTTCGGCACCGCGCAGTGGCGTGGCGATTGGCGAGCAGGTTCTTGACCTGCAGGCCGCTGTGGAATGCTTTGAGGGCGACGCCCGCCGTGCCGTTGAAGCCACTGCTGGCGGTCAACTGAATGCGTTTTTCGAGCTCGGCCGTGGCCCACGCGTGGCCCTGCGTGAGCGCCTGCTGGAACTGCTGGCGGAAGGCAGCAGCCTGCAAGGCAAACTGCAAAGCGCGCTGCACTTGGCGGCCGATTGCGAGATGCACCTGCCAGCCAAAATCAACGACTACACCGATTTCTACGTGGGTATCGAGCACGCGCAAAACGTCGGCAAACTGTTCCGTCCGGACAACCCGCTGCTGCCCAACTACAAGTACGTGCCGATCGGTTATCACGGGCGCGCTTCGACGATCCGCCCGTCGGGTACCGACGTCCGCCGCCCTAAAGGCCAGACCCTGCCGGCCGGCCAGACCGAGCCGACCTTTGGCCCCTGCGCCCGTCTGGACTACGAGCTGGAACTGGGCATCTGGATCGGCCAGGGCAATGCCATGGGCGACTCGATTGCCATCGGCGACGCCGCTGACCACATCGCCGGCTTCTGCCTGCTCAACGACTGGTCGGCGCGCGATATCCAGGCCTGGGAATACCAGCCGCTGGGCCCGTTCCTGTCCAAGAGTTTTATCACCAGCATTTCGCCCTGGGTGGTGACGGCTGAAGCCCTGGAGCCGTTCCGCAAGGCCCAACCGGCGCGCCCTGAAGGCGACCCGCAACCGCTGCCCTACCTGCTGGACAAGCGCGACCAGGCCGCCGGTGGTTTTGATATCGAACTGGAAGTGCTGCTGACCACCGCCTCGATGCGCGAGCAGAACTTGCCGGCCCATCGCCTGACCCTGAGCAACACCCAGCACATGTACTGGACCGTGGCGCAAATGGTTGCGCACCACAGCGTCAACGGCTGCCAGCTGCAGGCCGGCGACCTGTTCGGTTCGGGCACTTTGTCGGGGCCGCAAGCGGGCCAGTTCGGCAGCCTGCTGGAAATCACCGAAGGCGGTAAAAAGCCGATCGAATTGGCGTCTGGAGAGGTACGTAAATTCCTTGAAGACGGCGACGAAATCATCCTGCGTGCCCGCGCCAGTCGCGACGGGTTTGCCTCCATCGGCTTCGGCGAGTGCCGGGGTACCGTGGTCGCGGCGCGCTGAGAGGGCAGGGCCATGGAACTCTATACCTACTACCGCTCCACTTCGTCGTACCGGGTGCGCATCGCGCTGGCCCTCAAGGGCCTGGATTTCACTGCGGTGCCGGTCAACCTGCTGGTGCCCAAGGGCGGCGCCAACCACCAGCCGGAGTACCTGGCGATCAACCCCCAAGGTCGCGTGCCGGCCTTGCGCACCAATGACGGCGATGTGTTGATTCAGTCGCCGGCGATCATCGAGTACCTGGAGGAACGTTATCCACAGGTGCCGTTGCTCGCCAAGGATCTGGCGACCCGCGCCCATGAGCGCGCGGTGGCGTCGATCATCGGGTGCGACATCCATCCGCTGCACAACTCCAGCACCCAGAACTTGCTCAAGCAGTGGGGGCACGATGAAGCGCAGGTGCTGGAGTGGATCGGGCACTGGATCAGCCAGGGTTTGGCGGCGGTGGAGCAGTTGATCGGTGATCAGGGTTATTGCTTTGGCCAGCAGCCGGGGATGGCGGATACGTTTTTGATTCCGCAGGTTTATGCGGCCGAGCGGTTCAAGGTGTCGCTGGCGGCGTATCCGCGCATTCAGCGGGTGGCGGCGTTGGCGGCGCAGCATCCGGCGTTCATGGCGGCTCATCCTGCCAACCAGCCCGATACCCCTGACATACCCTAAATCAATGTGGGAGCTGGCTTTTTGTGGGAGCCGGGCTTGCCCGCGATACAGGCACCTCGGTGTGTCAGTTACAGCGAAGTGATGCTATCGCAGGCAAGCCAGCTCCCACAAAAGCCCAGCTCCCACATGTGAGCTCCAGCGTGTCCAAACTATAAAAACAACACAGGTCTCTTGCGATGCACAATCAGATTGCCAGCTTTCGTGCGGCACTCGACGCCCGTCCGGTGTCGCGCTATCAGTGGTTGATACTCCTGTTGCTGGCTCTGTTGCTGGTCACCGACGGCTACGACGCCCAGGTCCTGGGCTACGTGGTCCCGGCGCTGGCCAAGGACTGGGGCCTGGAAAAAGCTGCGTTCGGCCCGGTGTTCAGCGCCAACCTGCTGGGGCTGACCCTCGGCTCCCTCGCCGTCACGCCGCTGGCGGACCGCTTCGGTGTAAGGCGCATCCTGCTGTGTTGCGTGCTGATCTACGCCAGCCTCACGGTGCTGATGGTGTTCGCCAATTCCCTGAATACCTTGATGGCCGCCCGCTTTATCTGCGGCATCGGCATGGGCGGCGCGATGCCCAGCGCCATGGCCTTGATGTCGGAATATTCACCGCCCCGCTTGCGCACGTTGATGGTGACGCTGGCGGCGTGTGGTTTTTCCTTCGGCGGCGCGGCGGGCGGTTTCGTGGCCGCCGGGTTTATCGACAGCTTTGGCTGGCAGGCGGTGTTCCTTGCCGGCGGCGTGACGCCGTTGCTGCTGTTCCCGTTTCTCGCCTGGATGTTGCCCGAGTCCCTGCCGCGCCTGCTGCGTGATGCACCGCCGTATGCGCGCCTGCAAAAAGTCACCGCGCGGATGTTGCCCGGCTGGCAACCGCCGGCGGCGAGCGAGGCAGAAAACCGCCAGGAGCAAGGCAGCAAACTGACGGTGGTGGAGCTGTTTCGCCACGGTTATGCGCGCCCGACCTTGCTGTTGTGGGCGACCTTTTTTGTCAGCCTGATCCTGCTGTATTTCATGATCAGCTGGCTGCCTTCGCTGTTGCTGGAAAGCGGCCTGGGCCTGAACGAAGCCAACCTGGTGACCTCGATGTTCCTGTTCGCCGGGACCCTGGGTGCCATCGGCATGGCCTGGTTTGCCGACCGCCTCAAAAGCAAGGTGCGCTTGTTGTCCGGCGTGCTTGCTGCAGCTGCGGTGTGCACCATTCTGCTGGGCCTGAACCACGACAATCCGCGCTATCTGGTGGCCTGCGTGTTTGCGGCGGGCTTTTGCATCATCGGCGGCCAACTGACCCTGAATGCGTTCGCCAGTAACTTCTACCCGGCTCATGTGCGAGCGACCGGTACTGGCTGGGCGTTGGGAGTAGGGCGGTTCGGTTCGATCCTGGGGCCGTTGTTCGGCAGCCTGCTGCTGGCAATGCACATTCCAGTGCAGCAGATTTTCTTCTTCTGCGCGATTCCGGCGGTGATTGCGGCGTTGTTGATTATCCAGGTGCGCTCGCCAAAGAGCCCGGTGTCACAAGGCGCTGATGCGTTAGCGGCGCCTGGCGCTGATCACGCGTAACCCCCACCCGGTGGACACGCTGCCATCACTCTGCCGAAGGTGGGTGATGGTGGCCAGGAAACGCTCTTTCAGGCGGGCCTTGGCGGGCGGTGTCAGCCGGTCGATATCGTAGGTGTCTTTTAATGACGTCCATAGTTCCTCTGGCTGAGGCTGCCAATGGACGTCGATATCTTCGAAGCTGAGGTCGCTGAAGTGGTCCTCCAGCAAGGTGTGCCAGCCGGCTTCATTGCGGGTGCGCGGGTCGCCCATCTGCAGGTTGGGCAGGCGGTCTTCCTCGGCGATCGGACGAAAGGCTTCCAGAAACGCCACGCCGACTGGGCCCAGTAGAAAGCTTCTGCCAATCAGCACTGCCAATGTGCCGCTGCTGCGCAGGACTCGCTGCACCTCTTGCAGCACCTGGTCGAGGTCATCCATCAGCATGATCGCCATGTGCGACAGCAGCACGTCGACACTGGCTGTAGCCACACTCAATGATTGGGCGCGTTCCTTGAGCAGGGTGACCTCAACTGGAAGACGCTCGCCGGCGGCGTCGAGTTCGGCCTGGCTCATGTCGACACCGATCAGTTGCAAGCCGGGTTGCTGGCGGTCGGCCAGCAGCTTGAGCAGATAACCATCGCCGCAGGCCAGGTCCAGGACGGTGAGTGGGCTGTGTGTTGCCGGCACGTGCGCCGTCAACGCGGCATAGGAAGAGCTGTATTTCACCGCCGCGAGTTCGGCGAACGCCGCGCTGGTGGTGCCGGGCTGGCGCTGGTGGAAATCCTCGAGGTAACGTTCGGCGGGGGAGCGCAGGGGCATGACAACCTCATCCATGGGGCGGTACAGGTTACGCCAAGCCGGTCAATGCACCACAGAGTTGGGCGGCAAATGCCCCAGTCGCTCGGTCAGGCGCAGGCGCTGGATCGGGTCTTCACTGAGCATCAATGCATGCTCAAGGTCAAAACGCTCGGCGTTCGGGCAATCCAGGCGCTGATACAAACTGGCCCGGGCCAGGTAATCGGCGGCGCTGGCATTGCCCAGCTCCAGCACGCGCTCGGCATCCACCAGGGCGGCCAGGTGGTCGTCATTGGACAGGTGCAACTGGCGCAGATTGCGCGACAGCCGTTGCAGGATCGAGCGTGGTTCGGCGGTGTGCAGGTGGTCGGCCTGCAATTTGAGATTGGGCCCGTACTGGCGAGTCAGCAGGTCGCGGCAATCGTTGGGGTACAGCCGGCGGCCGCCACAGGGGTCGAGCAGGTGATCGGCGCCCGGCACCCGCAAAAGGAAGTGTCCCGGAAAGTTGACGCCCACCAGGGGAATGTCCAGGCGCCGGGCCAATTCCAGGGCAATCAGCCCCAATGCCAGCGGCTGCCCGCGTTTGCGCTTCAATACCTTGTCCAGCAGGGCGGCGGCGGGGCGCAGCGGGGTGTGATCATCCTGGGCGAAACCCAGGTCGTTCATGCGCCGCAGCAATGGTTGCCCCAATTCATCCGGCGGCAGCATCGGCATGCTGAGGCTGACCAACTGTTGCAACACCTTGAAGTCCTGCAGGATGGCCAAGGGGTCCACTGCCGGGTCGTGCTCGGCCGCCATCCATAGCGCGGCTTCAAACAGCGCGGGCGGTGACCGTTCCAGGCAGGCAAAAAAGGCTTTGCGGGGCGTCATTGGGTTCTCCGGCGGATGTCTCGTTTTAGCCTTGCTGCGAACTTTCGTCCAGTGCCTTAAGACGGGTCCTACTTGTTTATGTCGCAAACCCTTTAAAACCGGTGGCCTTATTCCTGCGCGCTTCAGCAGTCTTCCGCTGGCAGTCCTATACTTGGCGCCTACAAGAAGTGATTCGGGAGCTCGACGATGTTTGCGCTCATGCACAGCACCCGCCTTGAATCGCTGCACCTGAGCGTCGACCCGGTCACCGGGTTGAAGGCGGTTATTGCCATCCACAACAGCCGCCTGGGTCCCGCCCTCGGAGGCTGCCGCTACCTCTCTTACCCCGACGAAGAAAGTGCCGTGGCGGATGCCGCGCGCCTGGCCCAGGGCATGAGCTACAAGGCCGCCCTGGCCGGTTTGCCGGTAGGCGGTGGTTGCGCGGTGATCATCCGCCCAGCCCATGTGGAAAGCCGCGCCGCATTGTTCGAGGCCTTCGGCCGCTGCATTGAGCAGCTCGATGGCCGCTACATTACCGCCATCGACAGCGGCACCTCGGTGGCCGATATGGATTGCATCGCCCAGCAGACCCGCTATGTCACCAGCACCACGGCGGCCGGTGATCCATCGCCCCACGCGGCCATGGGCGTATTCGCCGGCATCCGCACCACGGCCATGGCCCGCCTGGGCAGCGATAACCTGGAAGGTTTGCGCGTGGCGATCCAGGGCCTGGGCAACGTCGGTTATGCCCTGGCCGAGCAACTGCACGCCGCCGGGGCTGAGTTGCTGGTGAGCGACATCGACCACGGCAAGGTGCAACTGGCGATGGAACAACTGGGCGCGCACCCGATTGCCAACGAAGCCTTGCTCAGCACCCCGTGCGACATCCTTGCGCCCTGCGGCGTGGGCGCGGTGTTCAACCGCTACACGGTCGCGCAGTTGCGGTGCGCAGCGGTGGCCGGCTCTGCCAGTGCGCAACTGACCAACCTGCAAGTGGCCGATCAACTGGAAGGGCGTGGGATTCTTTACGCGCCGGACTACGTGATCAACTCCGGCGGCCTGATTTACGTCGCCCTCAAGCATGGCGGCGCAGAGCTGGAAACCATCACCGCACACTTGTCGAACATCGGCACACGCCTGACCGAAATCTTCGCCCATGCCCAGGCTGAAAAACGCTCACCCGCCCGGGTGGCGGATGAGCTGGCGGAGCGGTTGTTGTACCGCTGAAGATAATCGCCGCTTAACCGTCAGCGTGTAACTGTCATGCGCCTGCGTGGGAGATGGTTACATCCGCGCGGCCGCGCACTTTACTATTGTGGTTGAACGCTTGGTTTCTCAAATCCCGAGACAGAGGTTTGCATGTCCAAACAAACAGCAGGGCGCTCCAGCGGGCGCATGATCACCTTCAAACGCCCGGATGGCGCGGAAGTCAACGGCTACCTGGCCAGCCCGGCGGTACTCGAAGGCGCGCCGGCGATTGTGGTGATTCAGGAGTGGTGGGGCGTCAACGACCAGATCAAGGGCGTGGCCAACCGCTTGGCGGAATGCGGCTACCGGGTGTTGGTGCCGGACCTTTATCGCGGTGCGTCGACGGTGGAAGAGGAAGAAGCTCATCACCTGATGGATGGTCTGGATTTTGGCGATGCGGTTTCCCAGGACATCAAAGGTGCCGTGCAGTACTTGCAGGCGGACTCGAAAAAAGTCGGCGTGACTGGTTACTGCATGGGCGGGGCGCTGACGTTGTTGGCGCTGAATGCGATTCCGGAATTGGCTGCGGGCGTGGTGTGGTATGGCTTCCCGCCGCTGGAATATCTGGATGCGTCGAAGATCAAGGCGCCGCTGATTGGGCACTGGGGCACGCAGGATGCCTTCTTCAATATCGACACCGTGGTTGAGCTGGAGTCAAAACTGCACGCGGCGGGTGTGGACGCGACTTTCCATCGCTACCTGGCGCGCCATGCGTTTGCCAACGAGACGGCGATTGGTGATGGTCGGATTGCAGACACGCAATACGATGCCGCCTGGTCGCAACTGGCGTGGGACCGGACGTTGACGTTCTTTGGCAAGACGTTGTGGCAGGCGTAAAACACGCTTTATCGGCCTACACATAACCCTGTGGTGAGGGAGCTTGCTGTGGCGAGGGAGCTTGCTCCCGCTGGGCTGCGCAGCAGACCCAAAAGCTTGGGAGCGCTGCGCACTCCAGCGGGAGCAAGCTCCCTCGCCACAGCAAGCTCCCTCTGCCACAGCAAGCTCCCTCGGCCACTACAAGCCCTTTCGCCACTACAGGCAACGCATCACTCAGCCTCTGGCTGCCCAATCTCCGCCAATGCACTCGCATTGTTCTTGAACGCCGCCGCAAACGCCGCGCGGTTCTTGGCCATGAAAATACCGGCATCTTCTGCCTGCTTCTCGCTCAAGCCTTCGACGTTTTTCAACAGCACTTCCATCAGGGACTCTGCCAGTTCAAGCATCTGGTCGTGTGCGTCGGCAAGTTTGCGATCCACGAATGTAGTCTCCAGGTCACGGGTACTGCGATACAGGGTTTCAACAGCCATTTTTCGGCCTCGTCATCGGTGCAGTATTGAAGGGGGTAGCCCTTGGTTCGGGTGTCGCCATGCGCTCGTGCGAATACTGTATTTATATACAGCTAAAAGCATAAGCCAATCCATGGGCTTTGGGTAGTGGCTTTTTAATGTAGCTGGCAAATGCTGGTTTGCCCTATCGGAAACTTCTCACAGGTTGATGGGGTTGCAGGGGCGTCGTTCAGTGGCTTACCTTTTCCGGGCTTCGCTTATGCGGTACACGAGTTTGGCGGCTCGAAATGAAGGAGCAAACCTCTTGTTAATCCAAGGAATTGCACCACGGTAAAAATGACTGCCTGTTTTTCTGAATCGCCTCTAAAGCCGTCTACCGCGCTTTTCGCTGTGACCCCAAATACTGACACCGAAACGTTACTCGCCAACGCCAGCGAAACCTTGAACAGTGCCCGTGAAATGACCAGCAGTTTGGCTTTTGAGCTTGAGGGCCCACAGCGAAGTTTGCTTCTGGCGATCCATCAACTGCTGGAAATGAGTGGTTTATTGGTCGATCAAGCGTTGGATCAAGTCGCCCCGACTTGAGGTAAATCCTGTGATCGCTTCTACGTCGTGGAAGCGATCACGGCAATGAAGTGCCTCATATCACCCCGCCACCATCTCACTTCCTGTTCCCTGGCCTTTTTTCTGCATGCAGAGAAACCGTCACGTCCAACCCGCATTATCCGGTCGAGCCGACCTAAGGAAGCATCATCGTGAAAATCAACTGGGCTGAAAACCTGCGCAAGACCGTGCACCAACTGGCCGAGTCCTTGGGAAATCTGTTCGTCGAGACCTTCCACTACCTGGCGCTGTTCGCCATTGGTGCGGTGACTGCCTATGCGGCGGTGATGGAGTTTCTGGGGATGCTGGAAACGGGGCACATCAAGATCGATGACATCTTGCTGCTGTTCATCTACCTGGAACTGGGGGCGATGGTCGGGATTTACTTCAAGACCAACCACATGCCGGTGCGCTTCCTGATCTACGTGGCGATCACCGCGCTGACCCGCCTGCTGATCTCCAACGTCTCCCACCACAACCCGCCCGACCTCGGCATCATCTACCTGTGCGGCGGGATTCTGCTGTTGGCGTTCGCGATTCTGGTGGTGCGGTATGCCTCGTCGGCATTTCCGTCGGTAAAGGTCGAAGGCCCGCGCCGCAAGGGCGAAGCGAGCCTTGAAACAGAAAAAGGCGAGCTTTAAAGCCCGGCACTCAGCGGCGGCCGGCTGACCGGCGGCCGCTGCAGCACTTTGTGGCTGTCCCCATCGGTCATCACCGCCAATATCTCGATCGCGCTGTGCCCCTGCTCAATCGCAATCCCGAACTGCACACTCTGCACCAGCCGTTTCAGCCGCTGCGGGTCGTTGCGTTGTTCGGCGCTGATCATGCGTTTGGCCACTACGCCGTCTTCGTCGGACAGGGTCAGCATGATGCTGCCGTCCAGCCGCTGGATGCTTAAATTGACCCGGTATTTCGGGGCGAAGGTGTCGGTGATGATCTGAAAAGGGTTGTCCATGGTGCGTTACCGCCTGATAAGAACATGCAGTCATTGACGACCGGTGTCGGGATTAGTTCGCGTTTCCTGACCACCGGCCATTCTCTCGCTGAGGTTTTCACAAGGTCCGTTTTCCTCAAGTGCTGTACAGCAAGGGGCGTGCCGTACAAGCGTTCAGCAATGCCTGGAATTAACTGTGGGAGCTGGCTTGCCTGCGATTGCGGAGGATCAGCCGGCATTTATACCCACTGATCCACCGCCATCGCGGGCAAGCCCGGCTCCCACAGGGTGCGGTGTTCACTCAAGTCGTGGTGGGTGTGTCCAGTTTCAGGGCATCACGGAAAAAACGATCGCAGACAGCGCAATCAAGCCGATCAACACCACAAACACGTTGGACGCCTGGCCCGAATACTGGCGCAAAGATGGCACTCGGCGGATGGCGTACATCGGCATCAGGAACAACAGGCAGGCGATGATCGGCCCGCCCATGGTTTCGATCATGCCCAGGATGCTCGGGTTGAAGGTGGCCACGGCCCAGCAGGTGAGCACCATGAACAGCGCGGTGCAGCGCTCCAGCCATTTGGCCGACATCGAACGGTTACGCCCACGCAGTGATTTGACGATCAGGCCCTGGAAGCCTTCGCTGGCGCCAATGTAGTGGCCCAGGAAGGATTTGGTGATGGCCACCAGCGCGATCAACGGTGCGGCGTAGGCGATGACCGGGGTCTGGAAGTGGTTGGCCAGGTACGACAGGATCGAGATGTTCTGCGCTTTGGCCGCTGCCAGGTCAGCCGGCGACAGGGCCAGCACGCAGCTGAAGCAGAAGAACATCACCGTCAGCACCATCATGCTGTGGGCCATGGCGAGGATGCCGCTGCTTTTGCGCTCGGCCTGGGGGCCGTACACGCGTTTCTGGTCGACGGCGAAGGCGGAGATGATCGGCGAGTGGTTGAAGGAAAACACCATCACCGGGATCGCCAGCCACAAGGTCTTGAAGAACACCGGCAGAGGCATGCCTTCGCTGGCGGAGGCGAAGAACGCGCCGTTCCAGTTGGGGATCAGGCTCACCGCCAACAGCAGCAGGGCGGCGACGAACGGGTACACCAGCACGCTCATGGCCTTGACGATCACGCCCTGGCCGCAACGCACGATGGCCATCAGGCCGAGGATCAGCACCAGCGACAAAATTGCCCGGGGCGGCGGCGCCATGTGCAGTTGGTGTTCCATGAAGCTGGTCAGGGTGTTGGTCAGTGCCACGCTGTACACCAGCAAAATCGGGAAGATCGCGAAGAAGTACAGCAGGGTGATCAGCTTGCCGGCGCCGATGCCGAAGTGTTCTTCCACCACGTCGGTGATGTCGCCGGATTTGCCCGACAGCACAAAGCGCGTCAGCCCACGGTGGGCGAAGAAGGTCATCGGGAAGGCCAGCAGTGCCAGCACGATCAACGGCCAGAAGCCGCCGACGCCGGCGTTGATCGGCAGGAACAGGGTGCCGGCACCGATGGCAGTGCCGTAGAGGCCGAGCATCCAGGTGGTGTCGTGTTTGTTCCACCCGGTTGTTACGGTGGTCGTGGTCAGGTCTACAGCGGGATTTTCGGCAGCAGGTGTACGTACATCGGTCATCGTTATTGCCTCGTTATTATTTTTGCGCGGGCTCACGTTGGGGCGGCAGGAGTGCTCCGATCAGCACTCCACCCAGCTGACCGCCAGGCCGCCCCGTGAAGTTTCTTTGTATTTGTCGTGCATGTCGGCGCCGGTGTCGCGCATGGTGCGGATCACCCGGTCCAGGGAGATGAAGTGTTTGCCGTCGCCGCGCAGGGCCATTTGCGTGGCGTTGATCGCCTTGACCGCCGCGATGGCGTTGCGCTCGATGCACGGCACCTGGACCAACCCGCCTACCGGGTCGCAGGTCAGGCCGAGGTTGTGTTCCAGGCCGATTTCGGCGGCGTTTTCCAGTTGTTCCGGGGACGCGCCGAGTATGTCGGCAAGGCCGGCAGCGGCCATGGCACAGGCGGAACCGACTTCGCCCTGGCAGCCGACTTCGGCGCCGGAGATCGAGGCGTTTTTCTTGCAGAGGATGCCGACGGCGGCGGCAGCCAGGAAGAAATTCACTACGTCATCGTCGGACGCGTCCGGGTTGAACTTCATGTAGTAGTGCAACACTGCCGGGATGATCCCCGCTGCGCCATTGGTGGGCGCGGTGACCATGCGCCCGCCGGCCGCGTTTTCTTCGTTGACGGCGAGGGCGAACAGGTTGACCCATTCCATGGCCGACAAGGTTGAAGTGATGACGTTGGGTTTGCCGATCTCCAACAGGCTGCGGTGCAGTTTCGCTGCGCGCCGTGGCACATCCAGGCCGCCGGGCAGGATGCCTTCGTGGCGCAGGCCTTGTTCGACGCATTCACGCATCACCGACCAGATATGCAGCAGGCCGCTGCGGATCTCGGCATCGCTGCGCCAGGCCCGCTCGTTGGCCATCATCAGTTCGGAAACACGTAGGCCATGTTTGTTGCACAAGGCCAGCAGTTCGACGGCGCTGGAGAAGTCGTAGGGCAATTGCACTTCGCTGGTAGGCGCAATGCCGGATTCAGCTTCCGCCGCTTCGATGATGAAACCGCCGCCCACCGAGTAGTACGTCTGTTCGCTCAGCAGGCCGTTTTCGCCGTAGGCGTGCAGGGACATGGCGTTGGGGTGGTAAGGCAGGCTTTCGTCCAGCAGCAGGAGGTCGTGTTGCCAGTTGAAGGCAATTGAGTTGCGGCCGGCGAGCAGCAATTGGCCGGATTCGCGCAACTGCTGGATACGTAGGCCGATGCTGGTCGGGTCGATGCTGTCTGGCCATTCGCCCATCAGGCCCATGACGCAGGCGCGGTCGGTGGCGTGGCCGACGCCGGTGGCGGACAACGAGCCGTACAAACGCACTTCGACGCGACGGGTTTCGTCGAGTAGTTGTTGGTCAGTCAGCCCCTGGACGAAGGTCGCCGCCGCCCGCATGGGGCCGACGGTATGGGAGCTGGAAGGGCCAATGCCTACCTTGAATAGATCGAAAACACTGATAGCCATGCTAAACCCTTACAAGCAATGGAGTACGAATCGCTGCCATCTTTTGTAGGACAAGCGGAATTGGCGCGATACTGAGCCTCTGGATCGGCACTGACCAACGAATTATCCTAAGACACCCTTTAGCAGGACTAAACCCTATGGCTCGCCCGCTTCATGGCCAGACTTACGTCTGGTTGCACGTTTTTTCCTGCGCCGCGCGGCATTTGTCGTTCACCCGCTGCGCCGAAGAACTGCACATCACCCCGGGCGCGGTGAGCCAGCAAATTCGCCAATTGGAAGAGCGTTTAGGCTTCCGGCTGTTTCATCGGCGCGCACGCGGGGTTGAGCTGAGCGCAGAAGGCCAGCGGCTGGCGATCACCGTGGGCGAGGCCTATGGCAGCATCGATGCGGAGTTGCAGCGCCTGGATGCCGGGATGATCAGCGGTACGTTGCGCCTGCGCTCGATTCCGTCGTTTCTCGGCAAATGGCTGACCCCGCGCCTGCCGCGTTTGCAGCAGCGTTTCCCGGACATTCAACTGCGCATGGTCGCCGAAGACAGCAGCATCGCCCTGCACGAGGGCGACTTCGACCTGGCCATCGACCTGAACGACGGCAGCTACCCCGGCTTGTTATCCACAGCCCTGTTGGACGAGCAGATTTTCCCGGTGTGCGCACCGAGCCTGCTGCGCGGGCGACCGCCGCTGCATGGCCCGGCCGACCTGGTGCATTTCCCGCTGTTGCACGACATCACCGCCTGGCGTGGGAGTTATGAGTATGCGGAGTGGGAGTTCTACCTGAATGCCATCGGCTACGACGCTGCCGACGTACGGCGCGGGCATACCTTCAACCGTAACCACCTGACCATCGAAGCGGCCATTGCCGGCATGGGCGTGGCGATTGCCCGGCGCACCTTGCTCAATGATGAATTGGAGCGGGGCACCTTGATCGTGCCGTTCGGCCTGGCAGTGCCCAATCACAAACGTTACGTGCTGCTGTATGCGCCGGGCGCGCTGAGCCATCCGGGCGTGCGGGCGGTGCATGACTGGCTGGTGGAGGAAGCCGGGATTTTTCGCGGATTGCACCCGTTGGGAGAGGGGCAATTGTAAGGAAGTTGGCGGTAAGAAGATGTAACCAACTCCCCACCCTAACAGCGTTTTTGGTTGTAGTCAGGGTTAATTTGTAATGTGGGATTTATCTTTGCAAAGGGCTTGAAATGTTCCTCTGTCTGCTCAATTGTGTAATCAGGAGGTCATGGTTTTCACCCATCCGGTGAAGCAGGAATGGCCTTCCGCGAGCTAGCTGAAATAAGGGAAAACTATGCAAATCCAAGTCAATAGCGATAACCATATTGAAAGCAGCATCCGACTGGAGGAGTGGGTACGTACCACCATTGAGAGCACGCTCGAACGTTACGAAGAAGATCTGACCCGCGTCGAGGTTTACCTGCGGGACGAGAACGGTGACAAGCCCGGTCCACATGATCTGAGTTGCCGACTGGAAGCACGGCCAAAAGGCCATCAACCGATTTCGGTCCTCCATAAAGCCGATACGCTGGAACAGGCGATCGATGGTGCGGCCACCAAGCTGGAGCATGCCCTGGAGCATCTGTACGGCAAACTGCGCGGCAAACCACGCGCCGCGGGCCAAAGCCTGCCCAATACCAAGGCCGACGAGGCCGAGCTTGAAGAGGAATTTTTGGAAAACGAACAGGCTGCGCTTAACAGCTGATAGCTGATACTTTTTCAACCCCACTGAAAACGGGCCTGCAGATGCAGGCCCGTTTTTTTATGCGCAAAAGGTCAGCGCGGGCTGCGTCGGAAAAAGCTGCGGCTCAACACCGCCAGTGCGCACGCGCCCAAACCGGCATACACCATGGCCCAACCGGCACCGTTGCGCAGCGCGGCCTGGGCGATCATCGGGCCTTGCGCCAACACCTCCAGCTTGCCGGCAGCGATGTCCTGACTGAGGGCGGCCAACGGTGCCGTGTCGGGCAGTACGCCAGCCAGGTAATGAGTGATCCCGAGTATCAACACCAGCCCCATCAACGCGATGTTGAGTGCCAGGGTGATCAGCCGTGCGCTGAAGTCGATGCCCGAGGCCATCCCCGCCCGGTCCGACGACACCGAGCCGGTGGTGGTGTTGGTGGTGGGCGAGTTGGTCAGCGCCAAGCCGCTGCCGGCCATCCCACAGGCGATCAGGATCAATACCACGCTGGGCTGGCCGCTATGGTTGATCGCGGCCATGGCCAAAAACCCCACGCCCATCAGGCCCAGGCCCAACGGGATGACGCGTTCGGCGCCGTAACGCAGGGCCAGGCGTTCGGCCAGCGGCGGCACTATCAACGTGGGCAGTGTGTAGGCGAGCAGAGCGAGCCCGGTGAGCATCGTGTCGTAACCCAGGCCGGCCTGGAAATACAGCGGCAGGTAGATCATGAAGGGCCAGAAGCTGAAGTTCATGCCGATCGAGCCCATCAGCGCGCCGTTGAAGCGCGGGATGCGAAACACCGAGAAGTCGAACATCGGGTGCGGGCTGCGCCGCTCAATCACCACGAACAACAGCAAGCCCGCCACCGACAGTCCGGCCCAGCCGAGCATGGCCGGTGTGGCAAAGCCGCTCGCGGTGCCCTGGGTGATGAAGTAGACCAGGGCAAACACCGCCAGGGTCAGGGTGGCCATGCCGGCGATGTCGAGGCGATGGGCCGCCGGGTCGCGGGACTCCTGCACGCTGATGCGCAGCAAGGCCAGGGTGACCAAGGTGAGCGGCACATGCACCAGGAACACCCAGCGCCAATCCGCGACGGCCAGGATCAACGCACCCACCATCGGCCCAAAACCCAGGCCAACACCGGCGATCACGCCCCACACCGCAAAGGCCCGCGCCCGTGCCGCCTGCTCGCGGAACTGGTGCGACAGGATCGCGAACTGGCAGATCATCATGGCCCCGGCACCCACGCCCTGGACAAAACGCGCCGCGATCAGCGTGGAGGCATCATTGGCCAGCCCACAGGCCAGCGACGCCAGCCCGAATACCCACAGGCACAGCACCAGCACACGCCGCCGGCCGAAGCGATCGGCCAAGGTGCCCGCCGCCATCAGCACGCTGGTGCAGGCCAGGGTGTAGGCGTTCATGATCCATTGGGCGTCCTGGAAGCCGGTGCCCAGTTGCTGTTCAAGGGTGGGCAGGATGACCGGCACGCTGGAAATCTCCAGCCCGAACATCAGCGCCACCAGGCACACGGCGGTGAGCGCCAGGCCGTCCCTGGCGGTGCGTGACGGGGTTATGGCGGTTACAACGGCGTCGGGTGGCATGGCCTCTTCCTTTCGATGGGGGAAGGTGTCATTTTTGCGGGAATAGAATTCTTTATTGGCGATACTTCTTCCTGCGATAAGGGAATAAAGGGCGACAAACGACCATGGCTACCCCGCGCTTTGATGGTGTTGAACTGTTTTTGCAGATCGTCGAGAGCGGCAATCTGACCGAGGCCGCCGAACGGCTGAACCTCACGCGCTCGGCGGTGGGCAAGGGCCTGGCTCGCCTGGAGGCGCGGCTGGGTACGTCTTTATTGCAACGCTCTACCCGGCGCCAGCGATTGACCGAAGACGGGCAGGCCTATTACGAACATTGCCTGCGTGCGCTGGCGGAGTTGGAAGCCGCCGAATCCGTGCTGGAAAGCGGCCGCCAGCAGCCACGGGGACGGTTGCGGGCGAGCTTGCCATTGGCGTTCGGCCACCACTATGCGGCGCCGGCGTTGTGGGCGCTGATGGACCGTTTTCCGCAGTTGGAGATCGAGATTTCCTTCTCCGACCGTCTGATCGACCTGGCCCAGGAAGGCTTCGATCTGGCGGTACGCATCGGCGCGTTGCCCGACACCGACCGCCTGAGCGCACGTCGCCTCGGCGAACAGGCGATTGCCCTGGCGGCGTCACCCGCGTACCTGCAGCGCACACCCCGAATCGAATCCATCGAGGACCTCGCCGTGCATCGGGGCATTGCCTACCGCAGCAATGCCTCGCACCGAGAGCGGGTGGCCTCGCCGTTGATCCTCGATGACCTGCAGGCCGTGGCCGATGCCGCCATCGCCGGGGTCGGCCTGGCCTGGCTGCCCAGTTGGCTGATCGCCCACTACGTATTGCGCGGGCAACTGCAGGCAGTACTGCCGGGCCACCGCGAGCAACCGATGCCGATCCATGTCATTTGGCCCACGGCGACGCACATGCCGGCCAAGACCCGGTGTGCCATCGATGCGTTGGTGGCCGGCACACCGTCGTGCCTGGCGGGCAGTTGATCAGAACGCGATGGACGTCTGCACATACAGCGTGCGCGGCTCACCGACGTATTTGCCCTTGTTGTTATCGTCAAACGAGCGGGTGTAGTACTGCTTGTTGAAGATATTTTTCACACCCACTGCCACGTTCAAATCCGACAGCTGCGGGCCAAAGTCGTACGCCGCGCGGCTGCTGAACAACATGTAGCCAGGGATGCGTCCGGTGCTGCCGTCGGCACTTTGCGCTTCAGTGTTGGCGTTGTCGGCGAACTGGCTGCTCTGGTAGCTGCTGTCCACATTCAACTTCCAGCGTCCTTCGGTGTAACCCACCCCGAGGGTGCCTTTGTGCTTGGAAGAGAAGGGCACGCGGTTGCCTTTGTTCGGGCCGTCTTCGCGGATGGTGGCGTCGACGTAGGCGTAGGTCGCGTACACATCAAAACCGGCGAGCGCCGGGCTCAAGCCGTCGAGGGCATAGTTGATGCTGGACTCGATGCCTTGGTGACGGGTTTCGCCCCGGGCGATCACGGTGTCGTTGGTCTGGTTGCTGTCGTACTGGTTGTCGAAGTTGATCAGGAACGCGCCGATCTCGGCCCGCAAGGTGCCATTGTCATAGCGCGTGCCGAGTTCCCAGGTGCGGGCCTTTTCCGGCTTCACTTCGCCGCTGGTCACGCGGTTGGGCATCTGGCTGTACTGCACGCTGCCGAACGAACCTTCGGTGTTGGCGTAGAGGTTCCAGTCTTCGGTCAGGTGGTAGAGCACGTTCAACGCCGGCAGGGCGGTATTGTAGTCACCCTTGTATTTGACGTTGCTCAGGTTGTTGGTCTGCTGGGATTCGATCATCTCGTAGCGGATGCCCGGGGTGATGGTCCACTTGCCGATATCAATCCGGTCGTCGACGAAAAACGCATTGGCTTCGGTGCTGCCACGGGTGTCGCGGTCGTTGCGGCTGTCGGTGGTGGGCAATTGCTGGTTGGCGGCAATCGGCGTGCGGTAGCGCAGTTCGTGGCCGGCTTCGTTGATGTAGCGGTAGCCCACGCCCACTTCGTGGCTGGTGGGGCCGAGGTCGAAGCCTTGGGCAAAGCGGGTTTCGAGGCCGCGCACCCAATACTCGCGGGGCGA
This sequence comes from Pseudomonas sp. Z18(2022), assembly GCF_036346535.1. Taxonomy (NCBI): domain Bacteria; kingdom Pseudomonadati; phylum Pseudomonadota; class Gammaproteobacteria; order Pseudomonadales; family Pseudomonadaceae; genus Pseudomonas; species Pseudomonas sp. Z18(2022). The sequence goes on along the minus strand of NZ_JAOTOA010000006.1, from coordinate 140,011 downwards.
CAGGGAAAGGAAGTTGCCCTGGTCCAGGTAGCCGCTGCGCAGGGTGGTGGTGAAGAAGCTGTTGACCGTGAATTCCCGGCGATCTTCCTGGTAGCGATAGCCCGCGTTGAACATGGTGCGGCGGCCCCAGAACTGATCGTAGGGGCGGGTGGACTGATACGGGTCCGCCTTGTAGGCCGCGGTGCTCAAGCCTCCGGGCATATCGGCCTTGCCTTCGTAGTACTGCGCCATGGCGTTGAAGCTGTTGGCGTCGTCCAGCTGGTATTTGCCCTTGAGGATCAGGTCGTCGATGCGGGTGTCGCTGTTTTCGCGCCAGTCGCCGCCACGGGTGCCGGAATACAGGATCGCGCCGCCCAGGCCGTTGTCTGCCGTGCCGCCGGCCAGCAGGTTGCCGGTGGTCTTGAAGCCGTCGTGGCTGGAAGACGGGCTGGTTTCGGTCTGCAAGCCACCTTTCACCGTCGGCGCATCGGGAATCGCGCGGGTCACGAAGTTGACGATGCCGCCAACGTTCTGCGGGCCATAACGCACGGCGCCGCCGCCGCGCACCACGTCCACCGCGTCCATGTTGCCCATGCTGATGGGCGCGAACGACAACTGCGGTTGGCCATACGGGGCGAACGGCACCGGGATGCCGTCCATCAACACCGTGGAGCGCGAGGCCAGGCGTGGGTTGAGCCCGCGAATGCCGAAGTTCAGCGCCATGTCGTGGCTGCCGGTGCCGTTGTTTTCCGGAGCGTTGACCCCGGGAATGCGGTTGAGCACGTCGCGGGCCTGTGTCGCGCCCTGGCGTTCGAATTCTTCGCGGCGGATCACGTCCCGGGCGCCGGGGTGTTCGAAGACGTTGGTTTGCGCCGCATCCCCCAGCCAGTCGCCCACGACGTTGGAGGTGCCCAGCTCAAGGGTGGCCGGGGCATTGGCCGGTTGCAGGCTGAAGGCATTGTCGCCCTCGGCGCGGGCTTGCAGGCCGGTGCCTTTGAGCAAGGTGTTCAAGCCTTCCTCGGTGGTGTAGTTGCCCGACAGGCCGTGGCTTTGCTGGCCTGCGGTCACGTCCGAGCCAAACGAAATCAGTACGCCGGCTTCCCGGCCAAATTGATTCAGCGCGGCTTCCAGCGACGTGGGGGCGATTCGGTAGGGCTTTGCATCAGCTGCCAGCACGTAAGGCACGGCGCTGAAACTGAGGCTGGCCCCCAGCAACAAGTGGCGCAGGGTGCGGGCGAGTGGCGTCAGGCGAGTCGGTTGCTGGGGCATGAAGTGCGGTCCTGAGAAGGAAGGATCAAGGGGGGCTTTCCTTCTCTGTCACGCGAGGGGTGGAAAACGGCTCACGGGTTCTGAAAATAATTCAGGCACGGGCTTCGACGGTCACCCAGTAGCGGGTAAACCGCCGGACTTTGACCGGCAGGCTGACTTGCAGCAGGTCCAGGATTCGTTCGCTGTCGTCCAGCGGGTAGCTGCCGGAGATCAGCAGGTTGGCGACTTGCGGGTCGCAGTTGAGCTGGCCACGGCGATAACGGCTCAGTTCGGCGAGGAAATCTTCCAGGCGCATGTGGGCCGCCACCAGCATCCCGTCAGCCCACGCACCGCTGCCGGCATCCGTGGGGCGCGCGGTGTCCCAGCCTTTGCGGGTGAAATTGACCTGATGGGCTTTGTCGATGGACAGCGGCAAACCGCTATAGGTGTTGGGCATCACGTCGACGTGCCCGTCAAACACCGCCAACTGCGTGTGATCGTTGAACTGCCGCACGTTCAGCCGCGCCGCCTGGGCGCTGAGCAGGCCCTGGGTGGTGATGACCCGCAGCGGGGTGTTGCCGGGTTTGGCGGTCAGCAGGATTTCGCCTTCGAGCAGGCGGATCAAGCGTTGCTGGCCATCAAAGTGCACATCCACGGCGCTGCCGGTGTTGAGCTGCAACTGGCTGCCATCCGCCAGCTGGAACTTGCGCCGCTGGCCGATGGGGCTGCGGTAGTCGGCGCTCAACGGCGGCAGGATATGTTGCTGGCGCAGGCCCCAGGCCGCTGCCGAGCCGGCGCCGAGGATCAGCAACAGCTTCAGGGCCTGGCGGCGGCTGCTGGATTTCGGTGCATTCAACGCGGCGTGGGCAAGCGGCGAGGGCATCCCGCGCAACCGCTGGTTCACCCGCTGGATTTGCTCCCACGCCCGCTGATGTTCGCTGTGGGCGTCCAGCCACTGTTGCCAGGCCGCCTGTTTGCGCGGGTTGAGCGGGCCCTGCTGCATTTCCATCAGCCAGTGCACTGCTTGTTCGGCGACGTGGGTAGAGAAGTTCATAAGGCGAAGTAGCAGCGCATGGCCGCTTTATTCAGGTGGCGCTTGACCGTGGCGATGGAGATCCCCAGTTCCGCGCCGATTTGCGCGTAGGTCAGGCCGTCGAGCTGGGACAGCAGGAACGCGCGTTTAACCATGGGTGCCAAGCCATCCAGCAGTTGGTCCAGCTCCATCAGGGTTTGCAGGATGATTGCCCGCTCTTCTTCCGACGGCGCCACGTGCTCGGGCATTTGCGCCAGGGCGTCGAGGTAGGCGCGCTCCAGGTCCTGGCGGCGGTAATGGTTGAATAGCACGCGCTTGGCGATGGTGGTGAGGAAGGCGCGGGGTTCGATCAGCGTCGGGGTTTCCCGTGCGGTAAGCACGCGGATGAAGGTGTCCTGAGCCAGGTCGGCGGCGCTTTCCGGGCAGCCGAGCTTGCGTCTCAACCAGCCGGTGAGCCAGTGGTGATGGTCGTGGTACAGGACTTCGACGGTGTTGGACGGCTGCAACGCGAACACTCCGGCAGCATGCGCATGCTTTAGAGAACAAGAATTGTTCGCATTGTAGGGCGAGTAGGACGGTTCGGCAATTGCCAGGGATGCGTTCTCTTTTGCTTATGAGAATATTTATCATTAATATTGCGCACTGACGAACCTGGCGCCCTGTGCATGAAACGCAAAACCTCACTTCCCGTGTCCTACCGTTTGGCCGTGACTTCGCGCGTGCTGGCGGCGGTGGTCGGCGGTTACCTGCTGGCGTCCCTGGCCAGTGTGTGCATGACATTGTGGCTGCCCACCCGCCGCGCCGATGCAGTGATCAGCGGCATGCTCAGTTCGTTTGTCTTCTATCTGTTGGCGGTCATCTGGTGTTTTGCCTGCCGTACCGCCTGGCGCGCCTGGTTTGGCGTGTTGCTGCCCAGCGCTATCCTGGCCACGTTCGCCGGGTTGACGTATTGGATGGCGCGCCCATGAAAGAGGGCTTTCGCCAGGCCATGGCCTGGCTGCATACCTGGGCCGGGCTGATTTTTGGCTGGCTGCTGTTTGCGATTTTTCTGACGGGCACCTTGTCGTATTTCAAGGACGAAATTACCCACTGGATGGAGCCGGAAGTGCAGGCCCATTCCCTGGATGACGCCCGCAGTCTGGCCCTCGCGCAAACGTGGCTGCAACAGCAGGCTCCTAACGCTGCCCGCTGGTTTATCAATTTGCCCGATCAGCGCGAGCCCGGCCTGACGGTGTCGTGGCAAGACAAGGTCGACCCCGGCAAGCGCGGTAACTTCATCCAGAAAGTCCTCGACCCGGTCAGCGGCCAGCCCGTGCAGGCCCGGGAAAGCATGGGCGGCGAATTCTTCTACCGCTTCCACTTCCAGTTGCAAATGCCGTATCCGTGGGGCCGCTGGTTGTCGACTATCGCCGCGATGGTGATGTTCGTGGCGTTGATCACCGGGATCATCACCCACAAGAAAATCTTCAAGGACTTCTTCACCTTCCGCCCGCGCAAGGGCCAGCGCTCCTGGCTCGACGGGCATAACGCGGTCGGTGTGCTGGTGCTGCCATTCCACTTGATGATCACCTACAGCAGCCTGGTGATTTTCATGAGCATGGTGATGCCGGCGAGCATCCTCGCTTCCTACGGCAACGACACCCGGGCGTTCTTCAATGATGTGTTTCCGGCCACCGACAACGCGCCGGCCCTTGGCCAGCCGGGGCAGTTGTTGCCGTTGGGCCCGATGTACGAGCAAGCGCGCGAGCAGTGGGCCGGTGGGCATGTCGGGCGGCTGGTGGTGAATAACCCAAGCGATGTGAATGCCTCGGTCAATGTGTTCCGCGCCGGGTCGGATCGCGTGGTGCATGACTTTGGCAGCACCGTCTCATTCAACGGCACCACCGGCGAGCTGTTGCGGGTCAGCGGCGAGCAATCCTTGCCGGCAGCCATTGGTGGCAGCTTCTACGGCTTGCACATGGGTCACTTCGCCGGTCCGGTGTTGCGCTGGTTGTATTTCATCTGCGGCCTGGCGGGCACGGCGATGATCGGCACCGGGCTGGTGATGTGGCTGGGCAAGCGTCAGCTCAAACACACCAAAACCGGGGTGATGCCGCTTGAACTGCGGCTGGTGGAAGTGCTGAACGTCGCCAGCATGTCCGGCTTGATGATCGCCATCGCTCTATTTTTCTGGGCCAACCGTTTACTGCCTGTGAGCTTTGCCGGGCGGTCGGACTGGGAAGTGAACGCTTTCTTTATCGCCTGGGGCGTGAGCGTGCTGCATGCCGTCGCGCGCCCTGGCCGCCGCGGTTGGGTTGAACAATTGGGCGTGGGCGCGCTGCTGTTTATCGGCGTGCCGATACTCAACGCGCTGACCACGAACCAGCACTTGGGTGTGTCCCTGGCCAACGGCGATTGGGCCATGGCCGGCTTCGACCTGACCTGCCTGGGCAGCGGCGTGTTCCTCGCCTGGGCGGCCTGGAAAATGCAGCACCGCCGCGTCACCCAACCCAAGGCCGAGCGTGCCCGGCCATTGACCCTCAAGGGCGAGGTGAACTGAATGCTCCTGGCGTTGCTGCTGTGTTACGCAGGGTTTACCGCGTTGTGCCTGTCCATGGACCGTCACCATGGCGAACTGCTGCACAGTAAACCTTCGCCCCGTCGGCGCCTGGGTTTGCGCGTGGGCGGCTGGCTGCTGCTGATCGTTTCGATCTGGCCGGCGGTGCTCGCCACTGCCTGGAGCCAGGGCCTGGTGGAGTGGTGCGCGGTACTGATGCTCAGCGGGTTGCTGCTGGTGTTGCTGTTGCCGTATCGGCCAAGGCTGGCCTTGATCCTGGCGGGCGTCGGCCTGCTGGCCAGCCCGGTTGCCGCCTTCGCCACCCTTTGAGCCATCCTTGATGATCACCACGCCCCCCGAATCCAACGAACAGCACGCCGACGCGGCAGGCGGACGGGCGCATTTTCTGCAAGTGTTCCTGTCCCAGCGTTCGCAGATGGAAGCGTTGGTCAGCCGACGCGTAGGGTGCCGTGCGACGGCGGCGGACCTGGTGCAGGATTTGTTCCTGCGCTTCTGGCGCCGGCCCTTGGTGCAGGTCGAGGAACTCAGCACCTACCTGCTGCGCTGTGCCGGCAATATCGCCATCGACCACCTGCGCAGCGAAGGCGCCCGGGTGCGCAGCAATGAAGGCTGGCTGCCGGAACAGCAGGACAACCAGGGCTCCGAGCCCCAGGCCGCGCTGGAGGCGGGCAATGACTTGCGCCATGTCGAAGCGGCGTTGCGCAGCCTGCCGGAGCGCACCCGGCAGATTTTCCTGCTCAACCGCATCCATGGCCGCAAGTACGCACAAATCGCCAAGGCCATGGGGCTGTCCCAAAGTGCCGTGGAAAAACATATGATGCGTGCCCTCGAAGCCTGCAAGGCCAGCCTTCGTGAACCATCGCCAAGGAAAGCACCGTGAATTCCACTGCCAGCGTCACCCCGACGCCCGACCAGGAACAGGCCGCACTGGCCTGGCTGAGTCTGTTGCACGACCAGCCCAGCAGTGGCGACCAGGCCACCTTCAGCCGTTGGCTGCGGGCCGACCCGGCACATGTCGAGGCCTACGCCCAAGCCCAGGTACTGTGGGAATTGAGTGAAGTGCCGGCGAGAAAGCTGGCCGATGAGGACGCCCTGGCATTGCAGGGCTACTTGAACGCGATGAACACCCCGAAGCGCTCCAGCGTGCGGCGCTGGTCCGGTGCGCTGGCCATGGCCGCCTGCTTGCTAGTGATGATTTCGATGGGAGCCGGTTGGCAGCCGTCGCGTTGGGTTGATGACTTCGGCGCCGATTACATCACCGCACCGGGCGAAGTGAAGACCGTCACCCTGGCTGATCAAAGCCAGGTCACCCTGGACGCCGACAGCGCCATCGCGGTGGATTTCAAACATGGCGAGCGTCATATCCAGCTGCGCCGTGGCGCCGGCTTTTTCAGCGTGACCCACACCGGCGAGTCCTTCGTGGTCGAGGCCGGCAGCGGTGAAGCGCGGGTGCTGGGCACGCAATTTGAAGTGCGCCTGCAACCGGCGGGCGCCCAAGTGACGGTGTTGTCCGGGCGGGTCGGTGTCACGCCGTCCAAACATGGCCAACAACAGATTCTGACGGCGGGCCAGCAAGTGGCCTACGCCGACGGTGTCGCCGATGAGCTGCACGCGGTCGACAGCGAGTCGCGCCTGGCCTGGCGTGATGGCTGGCTCAACTACTACAAGGCGCCCCTGGCCGACGTGGTGAAAGACCTCGGTCGTTACTACCCCGGGCGCATTCTGCTGCTCAATGACGACCTCGCTGCCCGGCGCGTCAGCGGCAGTTTTCCGAGCAAGGATCCCCAGGCGGTGCTCAATGCCCTGCAGGCGGTTTTGGGGTTTGAACAACACTCGCTGCTCGGTCGGATGATCGTATTGCGCTAGATACAGAGCGCTACGCTGCAATGGCGTAGCGCTGTCATTACTTGCACCATTTTCCCTTCAAATCCCCATGCCTTGGCACATCCGTGTTTGCGGACCTTTCATTTAACCTTCATCGCAATCATCAAAACCTGTAACCAAATCGTTACGTGATGCACGGATGATCCTCGGATTCCTGAGCAGGTGGTCAGGAAGATTGGCGGCGCTGTTCACCCAGCCCAACCCGCCAATACCTCCCCGATAACAACAGATAGATGCATGTAAGGGATCTACTCGTGACCTACAACAAACTCTATGCCCTGCTTTTAGCATCGGGCCTGGGCGGCTTTGCGCCGCTGGTTCTGGCAGATGATTCCCAAGACGTCGGTTCGGTGCACGTCGCCGGCGAACGTACCCTGGGTACCGGCCACATGATTCAGGAAGAAAGTGCCAAGGCCCGGTCCACCGTGACCAAGGAAGCCATGGACGAAATGTCCCCGACGGCCAACGCCATCGACAAACTCAAATACACGCCGGGCATCAACGTTTCGAACGATGACGCCAGCGGCATGAGCGGCACCAGCTTCACCATGCGCGGCATGAACTCCGACCAGGTCGGGGTTTCCATGGACGGCGTGCCGATCAACGACTCCGGCAGCTACGGCGTGTACGCCAACCAGTTGGGCGACCCGGAAAACGTCGGCGAAGTGTTTGTCACCCAGGGCTCCTCCGAAGCGGACGGCCCGCACATCGGTTCCAGCGGCGGCAACATCGGCATGGTCACCATCCGGCCGACCAAAGAGCCAGGGCTGTTCGTCAAGCAGTCCATCGGTTCGAACAACCTGCGCAAGTCGTTCGCGCGGATCAACACCGGCGAACTCGGCGGTTTCAAGACCTGGGTCTCGGCCTCTCACACCGAAGGCGACAAGTGGCGCGGCAAGGGCACCCTGCGCGGCGACAAGGTGGAGTGGAGCACGCTGTTCGAAGACGACAACGGCAATACCAGCAACTTCACCATGAAGTACAACACCCAGGAAAACTACAACTACAACACCTTGAGCAAGGCCCAGTTCCAGCAGCAGGGCCGACGCCTGGATTATTCGGAAACGCCGGTCTACAAGAACGGCTTGCTGTCGTCTTCCTACAAGCTCAACCGCAACCCATTCGAAAGTGTCATGACCACCTTCACCCAGCGCTGGCGCCTGCGGGATGACCTGGCCCTGACGGTTGCGCCTTACTACTACTGGGGCAACGGCGGCAGCTTCAGCGGCCAGACCGCCACCAACCTGGGGCCGAGGTCCGACAAGGGCGGCAACTACGACCTGAGCAACCTCAAGTCGGCCAACTACTACCGCCCTTCATGGACCGAGACCTGGCGCCCTGGCGTCACCGTCAAAATGAAATGGGACATCAACGAAGAGCACAGCCTGGACTACGGCTACTGGTACGAGCGCGCTCGCCAGCGCCAGACCCAGCCGTATATCGGCATCAACAGCGAGGGTGCACCGGACGACGTCTGGGGCGATTACAACAGCGGCGGCCAGGTGGTCGACAAGAACGGCAAGACCGTCCAGGGTCGCCATCAATACACCGTGACCCCGGCCCAGAAACTCTGGGTGCAGGACAGCTGGCAAGCCACGCCAGACCTGAGTTTTGTCGGCGGCCTGGCGTACCAGTACGTCGAGCGTGACGGCGACAACCTCGGCAGCCTGTACGACACGCCGGAAAAGCGTAATGCCCGCTACCATCAGTTCCTGCCGAACTTCAGTGCCAAGTACCAGGTCGACGAGAGCAACCAGGCGTTCTACAACGTCACCCGCAACATGCGCACACCGCAGAACTACGTGCTGTACAACAAGGGTGATTCCCTCAACCTGAACCCCGAGCTGAGCTGGAACCAGGAACTGGGCTGGCGCTACACCGAAGAGAAGATGGCCCTGAGCGCCACCCTGTTCTACATCACCTTCAAGGACCGTCAGCTGTCGACCACCGACTTGAACGGTGACTACGTGATGGCCAACGTCGGTGACGTGACCAACAAAGGCCTGGAGCTGGAGTTCAGCGGCCTGCTGCCGTACAACTTCAACTACTACGCGTCGTACACGTACACCAAGTCCGAGCAGCAAGACGACTTTGTCAGCAAGAACGTGCTGTTGCCGACCAAGGGCAACCAACTGGCCAACGTGCCGGACAACATGTTCAACCTGGTGTTCGGGTATGACGACAAGCGCTACTACGGCAACATTGCCGGCAAGTACGTGGGTGCCTTCTACGGCGACTTGACCAACAACGAGAAAATCTCCGGGCGTACCGTGTTCGACCTCAACGCTGGTATTTACCTGCCGGTGGACAAAAAGGTCTTCAAGTCGGCCGCGCTGCGTTTCTCGATGCTCAACGTGTTTGATAAGGAATACTTGAGTTCGGCGCGCACCGTGTCGTTCAACTCGGCGCCGGTGAATGGCCTGGCGGGCAGTTCGGCGTATTACAACGTGGGTGAGGAGCGTACGGCGATGGTTTCCCTGGAGGCCAACTTCTAGGGCTCCGTACGCCTATCAATAGCTGACAAATGACGTGTGGCGAGGGAGCTTGCTCCCGCTGGGGCGCGAAGCGGCCCTAAACCTGACAATCGGGTTCAACCTGGAGGAATTCAGGCACCTGTTTTGGGGCTGCTGCGCAGCCCAGCGGGAGCAAGCTCCCTCGCCACAGGTTCTGGTGTAAGACCGTACAAGCTGCGTTACTTAAGGGCCGCCATGATCGCTTCGGGGTTGTAATCGCGAATCAGCGTGCCATTCACGTCCACAAACGGAATCCCGCCACCACCCAACGCCTCGTACGCCTTGCGCGCCTGGGCGTCTTTCTCGATATCAAATTCCTGGTAGGGAATCCCTTTGGAATCCAGGAAGCGCCGGGTCTGCTTGCAGTAGCCGCACCACTCGGTGGAATACAGCACCACGCGCGCAGCGACGCGTGTTTGCTCCGACACCACCTGCGAGGGGTTGAACAACCGCTCGATCTTGCCCCAGTTCTGGAAAACCACCACCACCAGCAACACCAGCAGGACTTTCTTCAGAACCCCGCCCAGCATCAGTTGCGACGCTTGAGCTGGTCGGTCAACTGGGTCGGTAGGCCCTTGATGATCAAGGTGCCGGCGGCTTCGTCGTACTCGATCTTGTCGCCCAGCAGGTGCGCTTCAAAGCTGATGGACAGGCCTTCGGCGCGCCCGGTGAAGCGGCGGAACTGGTTCAGGGTGCGTTTATCCGCCGGAATTTCCGGCGACAGGCCGTAGTCCTTGTTGCGGATGTGGTCGTAGAAGGCTTTTGGCCGCTCTTCGTCGATCAGCCCCGACAGCTCTTCCAGGCCCATCGGTTCGCCGAGCTTGGCCTGGCTGCTGGCGTAGTCCACCAGGGTTTTGGTTTTTTCGCGGGCGGATTCGTCCGGCAGGTCTTCGCTTTCCACAAAGTCACTGAAAGCCTTGAGCAGGGTGCGGGTCTCGCCCGGGCCGTCGACGCCTTCCTGGCAGCCGATAAAGTCGCGGAAGTACTCCGAGACCTTCTTGCCGTTCTTGCCCTTGATAAACGAGATGTACTGCTTGGACTGCTTGTTGTTCTGCCACTCGGAGACGTTGATCCGCGCGGCCAGGTGCAATTGGCCCAGGTCCAGGTGGCGGGACGGGGTCACGTCCAACTGGTCGGTCACGGCCACGCCTTCACTGTGGTGCAGCAGGGCGATGGCCAGGTAATCGGTCATGCCTTGTTGATAGTGGGCAAACAGCACGTGGCCGCCGGTGGAGAGGTTGGACTCCTCCATCAGCTTTTGCAGGTGCTCCACGGCAATGCGGCTGAAGGCGGTGAAATCCTTGCCGCCATCGAAATATTCCTTCAACCAGCCGCTGAACGGGTGCGCGCCGGACTCGGCATGGAAAAAGCCCCAGGCCTTGCCTTGTTTGGCGTTATAGCTCTCGTTGAGGTCGGCAAGCATGTTCTCGATGGCGGCCGACTCGGCAAGCTCGGAGTCGCGGGCGTGGAGAACTGCAGGTGTGCCGTCGGGTTTTTTGTCGATCAGGTGGACGATGCAATGACGGATCGGCATGGGCTTCTCGGCTGGTTGAAGGGGAGTGGTGGGGCTCCCGGAAAAAGTCGCCAGTGTACCGCACCCGCTGGGGATGGCGCTGTTCGAAGGGCGTTTTGGGTGCTCTCCGACAGGCCATATGCCTTTTTTTCACGGTTTAGAGCGATAAAGCTGACCAAATGGGTATGTTGAGGCGGATATTTCCCCGTCTCTGTGCTAGTTTTGCCCCGTCTTACGCGCAGTCTGGGCGTTAAGCGTGCATTCAGCATTTGTCAGGTCGAACCAAACCCGGTTTCAGGTATCTATAACCCCGATCTTCGTGGTTATAGCCCTTGGGTGCCAGGCCTTGATGGCAGGGCTCGATGGCTGACACTGCACTCTGCAATCCAAATGAATTTGATAGGGAAGGAACACCACAATGGCTATTACTAAAGACCAACTGATCGCTGATCTGGCTGAAGCTGTAGACGCACCGAAAACTACCGTGCGTGCTCTGCTGGACCAACTGAGCCAGATCGTTGCTGATCAGCTGGAAAACGGCGGCGAAATCACTCTGCCAGGCGTTGGCAAACTGAAAGTGACCGAGCGTCCTGCCCGTACTGGCCGTAACCCTTCGACTGGCGCTGCCATCGAAATCGCTGCCAAGAAAGTTATCAAGCTGGTTGTGGCCAAAGGCCTGACCGACGCTGTTAACAAGTAAGACGCAGCAAAAAAAACCGCGCTCCGGAGTGATCCGGGCGCGGTTTTTTGTTGCCTGCGATTTATGCGGTGCTTTCTGTGGCGAGGGAGCTTGCTCCCGTTGGGTTGCACAGCTGCCCCAAGATTCTGGGAGCGCTGCGCACTCCAACGGGAGCAAGCTCCCTCGCCACAGGGTTAGTCGCGCGCCCAGCGCTGGCGCCACACCTGTTGCTCGCTCGGGGTCTGGAAGGTCCAGGCGACGAAGCGGCTCTGCTTCTGGCCCTGGGACATCTCCACCACTTGGCTTTCCAGTACACCGGCCTTTTTCAGCGCAGTCTGGATCGCCGGCAGGTTCGACGCCTTGGACACCAGCGTGCTGAACCACAGCACTTTATGCTGGAAATGCGCGCTTTCAGCGATCAGCTGCGTCACAAACCGCGCTTCACCGCCTTCACACCACAATTCCGCCGACTGGCCACCGAAGTTCAATACCGGCAGTTTGCGTTTCGGATCCGCCTTGCCCAATGCACGCCATTTGCGCTCGCTGCCCTTGGTCGCTTCATCCATCGAGGCGTGGAAGGGCGGGTTGCACATGGTCAGGTCAAAACGCTCGCCCGGCTCCAGCAGGCCCAGCAGGATCTGCTTGGGATTGGTTTGCTGGCGCAGCTGGATGGCCTTGTTCAGCCCGTTGGACTGCACGATCGCCTTGGCGGCGGCCACGGCGGTGGGGTCGACTTCCGAGCCGAGGAAATTCCAGCGGTACTCGCTGTAGCCGATCAACGGGTAGACGCAGTTGGCGCCCATGCCGATGTCCAGCACCTTCACCGGTGCACCGCGGGGGATCACGCCTTCGTTGACGCTGGCCAGCAGGTCGGCGAGGAAGTGCACGTAGTCGGCGCGGCCTGGCACCGGTGGGCAGAGGTAATCAGCGGGGATGTCCCAGTGATTGATGCCGTAGAACGCCTTGAGCAACGCCCGGTTGAACACTCGTACCGCGTCGGGGCTGGCGAAGTCGATGCTTTCCTTGCCGTACGGGTTGATGATCACGAATTGCGCCAGTTCCGGCGTGGTCTTGATCAGCGCCTGGAAGTCGTAACGGCCCTGGTGGCGGTTACGCGGGTGCAAGGTGGCTTCTTTCCGGGGCACGACAGGCTTGGCCGGCGTGGTGGATTTGGGCTTCTTGCGCGGTGCTTTGGGTGTGCTGGGGGCGGTCATGGGCTGCGTCGATTCTGGGGTTGTTTCAAAAGTGGCGGGTATTGTCACACATTCCTTGGTCGAACTCGGTCAAATGTGGGAGCTGGCTTGCCTGCGATGCAGGCGATTCGGTGCATCTGCCAGGCCGAGGTGATGCCATCGCAGGCAAGCCAGCTCCCACATTGATCGGGTTTCCAAAGAGAAATAGCAGTGTTCTGCGGGCAAAAAAAAGAGACCCGAAGGTCTCTTTTTTCACACGGGCTGCCCCTTAAAGGCTGGAAATCCGTGCGTGTTGCTCGGCCAGCTTGCCCAAGGCCTGTTCAGCCTCGGCCAGCTTGGCGCGCTCTTTCTCGATGACTTCGGCCGGCGCCTTGTCGACGAACGCCGCGTTGGACAGCTTGCCGCCCACCCGCTGCACTTCGCCTTGCAGACGCAGGATTTCCTTGTCCAGACGCGCAAGCTCGGCACCTTTGTCGATCAGGCCGGCCATTGGCACCAGCACTTCCATCTCGCCCACCAGAGCGGTAGCAGACAGCGGTGCTTCGGCGCCAGCCGCCAATACGGTGATCGACTCCAGCTTCGCCAGCTTCTTCAGCAACGCGTCATTCTCGGTGAGACGACGCTGATCTTCGGCGCTGGCGTTCTTCACGAACACCGCCAGTGGCTTGCCCGGCCCGATGTTCATTTCGGCGCGGATGTTGCGCGTGCCGAGCATCAGGGTCTTGAGCCATTCGATATCGCTTTCGGCGGCCTCATCAATGCGCGCTTCGTTGGCCACCGGCCAAGGCTGCAGCATGATGGTCTTGCCGTCTTTGCCGGCCAGCGGCGCGAGGCGCTGCCAGATTTCTTCGGTGATGAACGGCATGAACGGGTGCGCCAGGCGCAGGGCCACTTCCAGCACGCGGACCAGGGTGTGACGGGTGCCGCGCTGACGTTCGATCGGCGCGTTCTCGTCCCACAGCACCGGCTTGGAGAGTTCCAGGTACCAGTCGCAATACTGGTTCCAGATGAACTCGTACAAGGCCTGCGCCGCGAGGTCGAAGCGGAACTGGTCGAGTTGGCGGGTCACTTCGGCTTCGGTGCGCTGCAACTGGGAGATGATCCAGCGGTCCGCCAGGGACAGCTCGATGGCCTCGCCGTTCTGGCCGCAGTCTTCGCCTTTATCGAGCACGTAGCGCGCGGCGTTCCAGATCTTGTTGCAGAAGTTGCGATAGCCTTCGACGCGGCCCATGTCGAACTTGATGTCGCGACCGGTGGATGCCAGCGAGCAGAAAGTGAAGCGCAGGGCATCGGTGCCATAGCTGGCGATGCCGTCGGCGAATTCATCGCGGGTCTGCTTCTCGATCTTCTTCGCGAGTTTCGGCTGCATCAGGCCCGAGGTGCGTTTCTGCACCAGGGTTTCCAGGTCGATGCCGTCGATGATGTCCAGCGGGTCCAGGACGTTGCCTTTGGACTTGGACATCTTCTGGCCCTGGCCATCACGTACCAGGCCGTGCACGTACACGGTCTTGAACGGTACCTGCGGGGTGCCGTCTTCGTTTTTCACCAAATGCATGGTGAGCATGATCATCCGGGCGACCCAGAAGAAAATGATGTCGAAGCCGGTCACCAGCACGTCAGTCGGGTGGAATTTCTCGAGGAACTCGGTTTTTTCCGGCCAGCCCAAGGTGGAGAACGTCCACAGGCCCGAGCTGAACCAGGTGTCCAGTACGTCGTTGTCCTGTTGCAGCGCCACGTCCGGGCCGAGGTTGTGCTTGGCACGCACTTCAGCTTCATCGCGGCCAACGTAGACCTTGCCCGACTCGTCGTACCAGGCCGGAATCCGGTGGCCCCACCACAGCTGACGGCTGATGCACCAGTCCTGGATGTCGCGCATCCACGAGAAATACATGTTTTCGTACTGTTTCGGCACGAAGGCGATACGGCCGTCTTCCACCGCAGCAATCGCCGGCTCAGCCAGAGGTTTGGTAGACACGTACCACTGGTCGGTCAGCCAAGGCTCGATGATGGTGCCGGAACGGTCGCCTTTCGGCACTTTCAGGCCGTGGTCGTCGACACTGACCAGCAGGCCGGCAGCGTCGAAGGCGGCAACGATCTGCTTGCGCGCTTCAAAACGGTCGAGGCCGGCGTATTCGGCCGGGATCTTGCCGTCGATGCTTTCGTTCAGCGTGCCGTCGAGGTTGAACACCTGGCAGGCCGGCAGCACGGCGGCGTTCTTGTCGAAAATGTTCAGCAGCGGCAGGTTGTGGCGCTTGCCGACTTCATAGTCGTTGAAATCGTGGGCCGGGGTGATCTTCACGCAGCCGGTGCCGAATTCAGGGTCGCAGTAGTCGTCCGCGATGATCGGGATGCGACGGCCAACCAGCGGCAGCTCGACGAACTTGCCGATCAGCGCCTGGTAACGCTCGTCGTTCGGGTTAACCGCGACGGCGGCGTCGCCGAGCATGGTTTCCGGACGAGTGGTGGCGACGATCAGGTAGTCATTGCCTTCGGCGGTCTTGGCGCCGTCAGCCAGCGGATACTTGAGGTTCCACAGGAAACCTTTCTCGTCGTGGTTTTCCACTTCAAGGTCGGAAATCGCCGTGTGCAGTTTGGTGTCCCAGTTGACCAGGCGCTTGCCGCGGTAGATCAGGCCGTCTTCATGCAGGCGTACGAAGGCTTCTTTCACGGCTTCCGACAGGCCGTCGTCCATGGTGAAGCGCTCGCGGCTCCAGTCGACGGACGAACCCAGGCGACGGATCTGACGGCTGATGTTGCCGCCGGACTGATCCTTCCATTCCCAGATTTTCTCGAGGAATTTCTCGCGGCCCAGGTCGTGACGGTTCTGGCCGGTGGCTTCCAGTTGGCGTTCCACCAGCATCTGGGTGGCGATACCGGCGTGGTCGGTGCCCGGCTGCCACAGGGTGTTGCGACCCTGCATGCGGCGGAAGCGGATCAGGGCGTCCATGATCGCGTTGTTGAAGCCATGGCCCATGTGCAGGCTGCCAGTGACGTTCGGTGGCGGAATCATGATGGTGTAGGAATCGCCCGCGCCTTGCGGAGCGAAATAATTCTCGGACTCCCAGGTCTGGTACCAGGAAGTTTCAATAGCGTGCGGCTGGTAGGTCTTATCCATGCGCGGCGGGACCCTAGTTGGCATTAATTCAGGAAAGCCGACAAGTATAACGGGGGATAGGGCAAATGTGGGAGCTGGCTTGCCTGCGATTGCGGTGTAGCAGTCACTGATGAGGTTGACTGAAAAACCACTATCGCAGGCAAGCCAGCTCCCACAGGGATTTGGGTTCGAACTCAGTTCTGATACTGGCTCAACAACCGCTCCATGCGCGCATCCAGCCGGCGCTTGATCTCGGTTTCGATATGCGGGGCAAAATCGTCGATCACGTCTTGCATGATCAGTTGCGCGGCGGCGCGCAGTTCGTTGTCCAGGTGCAGCAGCAGGGCGTCGGGGGCTTTTTCGGCGGCAGGTACGGCAACGGCCGGAGCCTGCGCGGCTGGCGCAACGGGCGTTTCGACCGGTTCCGGGGCAACAGGCTTGCCACCGACCATATCGAACAGCAAGGGAATCTGTACGTCACCGTTGACCGCATCGGTCAGCAGCGGCGGTTGCAGTTCATCATCACCGAGCAGCTTGCGGATCGACTCAAGGTCGTCCAGCAGGTGATCAGAGTCTTTTAGCGGGTTTGGAGTGTCCATCATGTGCTCAAAGTCGTTGTAGCCGGTGATCTTGCAGAGAATAGCCCTGTTCGCGGTAGAAGCGGAAACTCTCCCGCGCGGCCTGACGAATAGCCGGGTCTTCCACCACCACTTCCGCCACACGGGCGAAGCCTTTGGCGAAGGCCGGTACTTTCAGGTCGAGGTTGACCAGCAGGTCGGTGTGATCGCCACAGCTGTCGCCCAAACCCAACACCACCAGGCCTTGCGGCTCTGATTCGGCGGGGCCGTGTGGCACGAAGCTTTCGCCCTTGAAGCGCCACAGGCGGGCGTCGAGGTCGTCACGCTGGGCGGCGTCGCTGCAATGCAGGTAGATGCGATGGCCCATGCGCCAGGCTTTTTCGGTGAGCTTGCAGGCAAAGTCCAGGCGCGCGGAAGGATCGGCGCTGGGCAATATATAGAAGTCGACTTGGGTCATTGGGGGGCCTGCATGTGTAAATACTGTCTGATCGACCCTCACGAAAACCCCGTAGCAGCTGTCGAGCTTCAGCGAGGCTGCGTTGCGGTGTATCAGGTACACCGCTGACGCAGCCTCGCCGGGGCTCGACAGCTGCTACGGGTCGGGACGGCGTTGGAATCGCCGCCCCGGGATCGTCATTTTCAGGCTTTGGCGCGGTCCAGCAGGTACTGGGTCAGCAACGGAACCGGACGGCCAGTGGCGCCCTTGTCCTTGCCGCCGCTGGTCCAGGCGGTGCCGGCGATGTCCAGGTGGGCCCAGTTGAAGTTCTTGGCAAAACGCGACAGGAAGCAGGCTGCGGTGATGGTGCCGGCTTTCGGGCCGCCAATGTTGGCAATGTCGGCGAACGGGCTGTCCAGCTGTTCCTGGTACTCGTCGAACAACGGCAGTTGCCAGGCGCGGTCATCAGCCGCCTTGCCGGCGCTGAGCAGTTGGCCGATCAGTTCGTCGTTGTTGCCCAAAAGGCCCGAAGTGTGGGCGCCCAGGGCAACCACGCAGGCACCGGTCAGGGTAGCGATATCGATCACGGCTTGCGGCTTGAAGCGCTCGGCGTAGGTCAGTGCGTCGCACAGCACCAGGCGGCCTTCGGCGTCGGTGTTGAGGATTTCGACGGTCTGGCCGCTGAGGGTGGTGACGATGTCGCCCGGACGGGTCGCGCCGCCGCTCGGCATGTTCTCGGCACACGCCAGGATGCACACCAGGTTGATCGGCAGCTTGAGTTCCAGCACGGCACGCAGGGTGCCGAACACGCTGGCGGCGCCGCCCATGTCGTACTTCATCTCGTCCATGCCCAGGCCCGGCTTGAGGCTGATGCCGCCGGTGTCGAAGGTGATGCCTTTGCCGACCAGGGCAAATGGCTTCTCGGACTTCTTGCCGCCGTTGTATTGCATCACGATCAGGCGTGGCGGCTGGTCGCTGCCCTGGCCCACGGCATAGAACGAGCCCATGCCCAGTTCCTTGATCTTTTTCTCATCCAGGACTTCGACTTTCAGGCCCTTGAATTCCTTGCCCAGCGCCTTGGCTTGCTCGCCCAGGTAGGTGGGGTGGCAGATGTTCGGTGGCAGGTTGCCCAGGTCACGGGTGAACGCCATGCCGCCGGCAATGGCCTGGGCGTGGGTCACGGCGCGTTCGACTTCCGCCTGGGCGGCCTTGATGGTCAGCAGGGTGACTTTCTTCAGGGCGCGGGGTTCGGCTTTGGTGCTCTTGAACTGGTCGAAGACGTATTCGCCGTCCAGCAGGCTCTCGGCCAGCAGGCGGGTCTTGCCGTAGCTGTCGCGGCCCTTGACCACGATTTCGTCCAGCGCCAGGGCTGCGTCGGTACCGCCCAGGCCCTTGAGGGTGTTGAGGATGCCGCTGATGATCTTGCGGAACGGACGGTCGCCCAGTTCGGCGTCCTTGCCCACGCCCACCAGCAATACGCGGTCGGCTTTGAGGTTCGGCAGGCTTTGCAGCAGCAGGCTCTGGCCCACTTTGCCGGCCAGGTCACCGCGCTTGAGGACCGCGCTGATGGCGCCGCCGCTCAGTTCGTCCAGTTGCTTGGCGGCAACGCCCAGTTTGCGGCCTTCGCCGACAGCGACCACGAGGGTGGCGGTTTTCAACGTTTCGGGGCTAACGCTTTTTACAACCAGTTCCATTTTCGGGTCCCTTATAAAGGTCAGTGAGCCAGGAGTCTGTACTCCGGCTTGTAAGCTTGGCAGCCTGTAGGCCGCCCGCGACAAAGGCCGCAGTTTGAACCTCGCCGGCCGAGCCTGACAACCCTTGCGGGCAGCTTTGTGCACGCGTATGAGCAAGCTCCGTGACAGGTGCGGTCAATCACAGGATAATGCGCCATCTTTTTAGCCGGCCTGCAGCAATGGGTCGACTCGCTATGCTTGCTTGTTTGGCCGCCTTAGCCTGACAACCCTGGAGTGTCTGGTTTGATCGTCTTCCGTTATCTGTCCCGCGAAGTCCTGTTGACCCTGAGTGCCGTGAGTGCGGTATTGCTGGTCATCATCATGAGTGGTCGTTTCGTCAAATACCTCGCCCAGGCTGCCTCGGGCGCCCTGGATCCGGGCTCGCTGTTCCTGATCATGGGCTTTCGCCTGCCAGGCTTTTTGCAGCTGATCCTGCCATTGGGCCTGTTTCTCGGGATTCTGCTGGCTTATGGCCGCTTGTACCTCGAAAGCGAAATGACCGTGCTGTCGGCCACCGGCATGAGCCAGCAACGCCTGCTGGCCATGACCATGGTCCCGGCCACCGGCATCGCGCTGGTCG
Organism: Pseudomonas sp. Z18(2022); assembly: GCF_036346535.1. Classification (NCBI taxonomy): domain Bacteria; kingdom Pseudomonadati; phylum Pseudomonadota; class Gammaproteobacteria; order Pseudomonadales; family Pseudomonadaceae; genus Pseudomonas; species Pseudomonas sp. Z18(2022). Next base: position 120,991 of record NZ_JAOTOA010000006.1, on the reverse strand, counting down.
TGGCCTGGCTGAGCCTGAGCCTGGCGCCCCAGGGAGCCTTGCAGTTCCAGCTGGTGCTCAACAAACAGGACGCCATGACCGAATTCGACACCCTGGAGCCGGGCCGCTTCCAGGCGCTCAACGACGGCACTCGGGTGACTTATACCGAACAACTGTCGGATGACCGTGCCAACCTGGGCGGTGTGTTCATCTCCCAGAAAAACCTCGGCCAGAACCAGAAAGACCGTGGCATTTCGATCCTGGTGGCCGACAAGGGGCGCCAGGAAGTGCGCCCGGACGGCAGCCGCTACCTGATTCTGGAGGACGGCTATCGCTATGACGGCAGCCCCGGCCAGGCCGATTACCGTGCGATCAAGTACGACACATACGGCGTGATGCTGGCCCGGCCGGATGTCAGCGACGAGGTCACCGACCGTGACGCCATCCCGACGCCAGACCTGCTCGGCAGCAAGGAACTGCGCTCGATTGCCGAGCTGCAATGGCGGATTTCCCTGCCGCTGCTGGTGTTTATCGTGACCTTGATGGCTGTGCCGCTGTCCCGGGTCAACCCGCGCCAGGGCCGTTTCCTCAAGCTGTTGCCGGCGATCCTGCTTTATATGGCCTACCTGACCATCCTGATTTCCGCCCGCGGCTCCCTGGAGAAGGGCAAGCTGTCGCCGACCCTCGGGTTGTGGTGGGTCCACGGGATTTTCCTGGCGATTGGCCTGGGCCTGCTTTATTGGGAACCGTTGCGCTTGAAGATGCAGAGTCGTCGCAGCATGAAGGAGCTGGCTCGTGGTTAAGCTCGACCGCTACATTGGTAGCAGCGTCCTGGTCGCAATCCTTGCGGTACTGGGCATTATTCTGGGTTTGGCCTCGTTGTTCGCCTTCATTGATGAAGTGGGCAATGTCAGCGACACCTACACCGTGACCAACGTCCTGAGCTATGTGGCGCTGACCGCGCCCCGTCGCCTCTACGACATGATGCCGATGGCTGCGCTGATCGGCTGCCTGATAGGCCTGGGCAGCCTGGCCAGCAACAGCGAACTGACCATCATGCGTGCGGCGGGTGTTTCCATCGGCCGAATCGTATGGGCGGTCATGAAGCCCATGCTGTTGCTGATGGTAGTCAGCGTGCTGATCGGCGAATACGTGGCGCCTCCGGCCGAATCCACGGCCCAGGCCAATCGTGCCCTGGCCCAGGGCTCGGGTGATGCACAGAGCTCCAAGCATGGCTTGTGGCACCGCCAGGGTGAGGAATTCATCCACATCAACGCCGTGCAACCGGGCGGCCTGTTGATCGGTGTCACGCGTTATCACTTCGATAAAGAACGTCACCTGATGTCGTCCAGCTTCGCCAAACGTGCGCAGTACGCCGACGAAAAGTGGCAACTGAGCGAAGTAAGCACCACCTACTTCCGCGACATCGGCAAAGGCGCGGCGTCGAGCACCGAAGTGATCAATGTGCCGACGGAACAGTGGGATATTTCCCTCAAGCCAGAATTGCTGAACACCGTGGTGATGATCCCGGAAAGCCTGCCTATCTCCGGTTTGTGGGGTTACATCCACTACCTCAAGGACCAGGGCTTGAACAATGGCCGCTACTGGCTGGCGTTTTGGGTCAAGGTGTTGCAGCCGGTGGTGACCGCCGCGCTGGTGCTGATGGCGATCTCGTTCATCTTCGGCCCGCTGCGCTCGGTAACCCTGGGCCAGCGCGTGTTTACTGGCGTATTGGTGGGCTTCACCTTCCGTATTGCCCAGGACCTGCTGGGGCCATCCAGCCTGGTATTCGGCTTCTCGCCGCTGTTTGCGGTGCTGGTGCCGACCGCTATCTGCGCCGTGGCCGGCTTCTGGCTGTTGCGTCGGGCCGGTTGAGCCCGCGCTTATGAACAAAAAATGCCCCGCTCGAACGATCGGGGCATTTTTGTTCTTGGTCACCATGGATGACGTCTGGTCTGCGCATCAGGTACAATTCCCGGCTATTTTTCAGCGGGCAGTCTGCCTGCAGCCTTTTTGAGTGTTGATCCGTGAGTGATTTGAGTCATATCCGCAATTTCTCCATCATCGCCCACATTGACCATGGCAAGTCGACGCTGGCCGATCGATTCATCCAGATGTGCGGCGGCCTTGCCGAGCGTGAAATGGAAGCCCAGGTGCTGGACTCCATGGACCTCGAGCGCGAGCGCGGGATCACCATCAAGGCCCACAGCGTTACTCTGTATTACACCGCCAAAGACGGTATCAAGTACCAGCTCAACTTCATTGACACCCCGGGCCACGTCGACTTCACCTATGAAGTCAGCCGTTCGCTTGCGGCCTGTGAAGGTGCGTTGCTGGTAGTGGACGCGGGCCAGGGCGTAGAAGCCCAGTCCGTCGCCAACTGCTACACCGCCATCGAGCAAGGCCTGGAAGTGATGCCGGTGCTGAACAAGATCGACCTGCCGCAGGCCGATCCGGACCGCGTCAAGGAAGAGATCGAGAAGATCATCGGCATTGACGCCACCGACGCCGTCGAGTGCAGCGCCAAGACCGGCCTGGGCGTCGACGAAGTGCTCGAGCGCCTGGTCAAGACCATTCCAGCCCCCACCGGCAACTACGAAGATCCGCTGCAAGCGTTGATCATCGACTCCTGGTTCGACAACTACCTGGGCGTTGTGTCCCTGGTACGCGTGCGCCACGGCCGTGTGAAGAAGGGCGACAAGATCCTGGTCAAATCCACCGGCAAGATCCACCTGGTGGACAGCGTCGGTGTGTTCAACCCCAAGCACACCGCAACCGTTGATCTGAAAGCCGGTGAAGTGGGCTTCATCATCGCCGGTATCAAGGACATCCACGGTGCACCGGTGGGTGACACCCTGACCTTGAGCTCCACTCCTGACGTCGACGTGCTGCCGGGCTTCAAACGCATCCAGCCGCAGGTTTACGCCGGCCTGTTCCCGGTCAGCTCCGACGACTTCGAGGATTTCCGCGAAGCCCTGCAGAAGCTGACCCTCAACGACTCGTCGTTGCAGTACACCCCGGAAAGCTCCGACGCCCTGGGCTTCGGCTTCCGCTGTGGTTTCCTGGGCATGCTGCACATGGAAATCATCCAGGAGCGCCTCGAGCGCGAATACGACCTGGACCTGATCACCACCGCGCCGACGGTTATTTTTGAGCTGGCGCTGAAAACCGGTGAAACGATTTACGTCGACAACCCGTCCAAGCTTCCGGATCTGTCTTCCATCGAAGACATGCGCGAACCGATCGTGCGGGCCAATATTCTTGTGCCGCAAGAGCACCTGGGCAACGTCATTACCCTGTGTATTGAAAAGCGTGGCGTACAGCACGACATGCTGTTCCTCGGTACCCAGGTGCAAGTGACCTACGATTTGCCGATGAACGAAGTGGTCCTGGACTTTTTCGACCGTCTCAAATCCACCAGCCGCGGCTATGCTTCGCTGGATTACCATTTTGACCGTTACCAATCAGCTAATCTGGTGAAGCTGGATGTGCTGATCAACGGCGACAAGGTCGATGCCCTGGCGCTGATCGTGCACAAGGACAACGCGCACTACAAAGGTCGCCAGTTGACCGAAAAGATGAAAGAACTGATTCCGCGCCAGATGTTCGACGTCGCGATCCAGGCCGCCATTGGCGGGCAGATCATTGCACGGACCTCCGTCAAGGCACTCAGAAAGAACGTACTGGCCAAATGCTATGGCGGCGACGTCAGCCGTAAGCGCAAGCTGCTCGAGAAGCAAAAGGCCGGTAAAAAACGCATGAAGCAAGTGGGCAACGTGGAAATTCCACAAGAAGCCTTCCTTGCGGTGCTCAGGTTGGATAGTTAGGTCCTATGTCACTAAATTTCCCGCTGTTGCTGGTCATCGCCGTTGCCGTTTGCGGTCTATTGGCGTTGCTCGATCTGGTGTTCTTCGCCCCGCGTCGCCGGGCAGCCATCGCGTCCTATCAGGGCAGCGTCAGCCAGCCCGATGTGGCGGTGGTCGAGAAACTGAACAAAGAGCCGATGCTGGTTGAATACGGCAAGTCGTTCTTCCCGGTGTTGTTCATCGTGCTGGTGCTGCGTTCGTTTCTGGTGGAACCGTTTCAGATCCCTTCGGGCTCGATGAAACCTACCCTGGACGTGGGCGACTTCATCCTGGTGAACAAGTTTTCCTACGGGATTCGCTTGCCGGTGATCGACAAGAAGGTGATCGAGGTCGGTGACCCGCAGCGCGGCGATGTGATGGTGTTTCGCTACCCAAGCGACCCGAACGTCAACTACATCAAGCGTGTAGTGGGCCTGCCGGGCGACGTGATTCGCTACACCAGCGACAAGCGCCTGTTCGTCAATGGCGAGTCGGTGGCAGAAAAACTGATCGGTTCCGAGCCGAACACCCTGGGCAGCGCCGAGCTGTACCAGGAGAAGCTCGGGGCGGTAGAGCACGAAATCCGCAAGGAAATGAGCCGCTACCGTTCGCCGCCTGACAACCAGTGGACAGTGCCTGCCGGGCACTACTTCATGATGGGCGACAACCGCGACAACTCCAATGACAGCCGTTACTGGGATGACCCCAATATTCCCAAGGACCTGCTGGGCATGGTCCCCGACCAGAATATCGTCGGCAAGGCCTTTGCGGTCTGGATGAGTTGGCCGGAACCCAAGCTCAGCCACCTGCCGAACTTCTCGCGGGTCGGGCTGATCAAGTAATCCATGCGGCGCTGTGAACACAGCGCCGAATGCTTTTCTGGGGCTTGGACAAAGTCCGGCTCCATGCAGCAACCACCAGGATTTGAATTTGAACACAGCGTTAATCGTCGCAGGCCACCGGTGCCTCGAACTGAATGTGGGTAAACCGTGAGCGTTTCTCTAAGCCGTCTCGAGCGTCAGCTCGGCTACACCTTCAAGGATCAGGAATTGATGATCCTTGCCCTTACACACCGTAGTTTTGCCGGGCGTAACAACGAGCGCCTGGAATTCCTCGGTGATGCCATCCTCAATTTCGTTGCCGGTGAAGCCCTGTTCAATCGCTTCCCGCTGGCCCGCGAAGGCCAGTTGTCGCGCTTGCGTGCGCGCCTGGTGAAAGGCGAGACCTTGGCCGTGCTGGCCCGTGGTTTCGACCTGGGTGATTACCTGCGCCTGGGCTCCGGCGAGCTGAAGAGCGGCGGTTTCCGTCGCGAGTCGATCCTGGCCGACGCCCTTGAAGCGCTGATTGGCGCGATCTACCTCGATGCGGGCATGGAAGCGGCCAAAGAGCGCGTCGTCGCCTGGCTGTCGACCGAGATCGAAAGCCTGACGCTGGTAGACACCAACAAAGATCCCAAGACCCGCCTGCAGGAATTCCTGCAGTCCCGTGGTTGCGACCTGCCGCGTTACGAAGTGGTGGATATCCAGGGTGAGCCGCATTGCCGAGTCTTCTTCGTCGAATGTGAAATCACCTTACTGAATGAAAAAAGCCGAGGTCAGGGTGTGAGCCGCCGTATTGCCGAACAGGTAGCGGCCGCTGCAGCACTGATTGCCCTGGGCGTGGAGAATGGCCATGACTGATTCAACCGCAACGCGCTGTGGCTATGTTGCCATCGTCGGCCGTCCCAACGTGGGCAAGTCCACGTTGCTGAACCACATCCTGGGACAGAAGCTGGCGATCACCTCGCGCAAGCCTCAGACCACCCGCCACAACATGCTGGGCATCAAGACCGAAGGCGCCGTTCAGGCTGTCTACGTCGACACCCCGGGCATGCACAAAGGCGGCGAAAAGGCCCTTAACCGCTACATGAACAAAACCGCTTCGGCGGCGTTGAAAGACGTCGACGTGGTGATCTTCGTGGTCGACCGCACCAAGTGGACCGACGAAGACCAGATGGTTCTGGAGCGTGTGCAGTACGTCACCGGCCCATTGATCGTCGCGTTGAACAAGACCGACCGTATCGAAGACAAAGCCGAGCTGATGCCGCACCTGAGCTGGCTGCAGGAACAACTGCCGAACGCCCAGATCATGCCGATCTCGGCCCAGCACGGGCACAACCTCGAAGCCCTGGAGCGCGTGATCGCCGGTTACCTGCCGGAGAACGAACACTTCTTCCCGGAAGACCAGATCACCGACCGCAGCAGCCGTTTCCTCGCCGCCGAACTGGTACGCGAGAAAATCATGCGCCAGATGGGCGCCGAGCTGCCGTACCAGATCACCGTCGAAATCGAAGAGTTCAAGCAGCAGGGCAAGACCCTGCATATCCATGCGCTGATCCTCGTCGAACGTGACGGCCAGAAGAAAATCATCATTGGTGACAAGGGCGAGCGCATCAAGCGCATCGGCACCGAAGCGCGCAAGGACATGGAATTGCTGTTTGATTCCAAGATCATGCTTAACCTGTGGGTGAAGGTTAAGGGTGGTTGGTCCGATGATGAGCGTGCGTTGCGTTCGTTGGGTTACGGCGACCTGTAAGCCCCGGCCGGATTTGTGGATGAGGGGCTTGTTGTGGCAAGGGGGCTTGCTGTGGCGAGGGAGCTTGCTGTGGCGAGGGAGCTTGCTCCCGCTGGGGCGCGAAGCGCCCCCAATCCAGTCGCCCGGGCCCCTCAGCTAAAACGCGGTGCCCGGTTTTAGGGCTGCTTCGCAGCCCAGCGGGAGCAAGCTCCCTCGCCACAAATGCGCTTTGTCACATTGGCTTCTCTTTAGAGACTCTTACTCCCATGTCTCAAACCCCACCCACCGGCCAACCCGCCTACGTCTTGCACAGCCGCGCCTACCGCGAGACCAGCGCCCTGGTGGACTTCCTCACGCCCCAAGGCCGGCTGCGCGCAGTATTGCGCAGCGCACGCGGCAAGGCCGGCACCCTGGCCCGCCCCTTTGTGGCCCTGGAAGTGGAGTTTCGCGGACGCGGCGAGTTGAAGAACGTCGGCCGCATGGAAGCCGCCGGCGCCTCCAACTGGCTCAACGGTGAGGCGCTGTTCAGCGGCCTCTACCTCAACGAATTGCTGATTCGCCTGCTCCCCGCCGAAGACCCGCACCCCGGCGTCTTCGATCACTACGCCGCCACCTTGCTCGCCCTCGCCGAAGGCCGCCCTTTGGAGCCGCTGCTGCGCGCGTTCGAATGGCGCCTGCTGGACGACCTCGGCTACGGCTTCGAACTGAGCAACGACCTGCACGGCGACCCCATCGCCGCCGACGGCATGTACCGCCTGCAAGTCGACGCGGGCCTGGAGCGCGTCTACCTGCTGCAACCCGGCCTGTTCCAGGGCACAGAGTTGCTGGCCATGAGCGAAGCCGACTGGACCGCCCCCGGCGCGTTGTCTGCTGCCAAGCGGCTGATGCGCCAGGCACTGGCCGTGCATTTGGGCGGACGGCCATTGGTCAGCCGCGAGTTGTTTCGAAAGCCCTGACATCCCCGTGTATGCTGTGCAGCGATTCCTTCCCTCTTCAGGAGCGCTTTTCGTGACCACCAGCAATCGCATTCTTCTCGGCGTGAACATCGACCACGTAGCCACCCTGCGCCAGGCCCGGGGCACCCGTTACCCGGACCCGGTCAAGGCCGCGCTGGACGCCGAAGAAGCGGGCGCCGACGGCATCACCGTGCACCTGCGCGAAGACCGCCGCCACATCCAGGAGCGCGACGTGTTGCTGCTCAAGGACGTGCTGCAAACCCGCATGAACTTCGAAATGGGCGTCACCGAAGAGATGATGGCGTTCGCCGAGCGCATCCGCCCGGCGCATATCTGCCTGGTGCCGGAAACCCGCCAGGAACTGACCACCGAAGGCGGCCTTGATGTGGCCGGCCAGGAAGCGCGGATCAAGGCGGCCGTGGAGCGTCTGTCGAAGATCGGCAGTGAAGTCTCGCTGTTCATCGACGCCGACGAGCGCCAGATCGAGGCCTCGCGCCGTGTGGGTGCCCCGGCCATCGAACTGCACACCGGCCGTTACGCCGACGCGACCACGCCGACCGAAGTCGCCGACGAATTGCAGCGCATCATCGACGGCGTCAACTGCGGCCTGGCCGAAGGCCTGATCGTCAACGCCGGCCACGGCCTGCACTATCACAACGTCGAAGCGGTGGCCGCGATCAAGGGCATCAACGAGCTGAACATCGGCCACGCGCTGGTGGCTCATGCGCTGTTCGTCGGGTTCAAAGGTGCGGTCGCCGAGATGAAAGCCTTGATTCTGGCCGCCGCCAAGGCCTGAAATAACAACGATCCAATGTGTGACTTGTGTGGGAGCCGGGCTTGCCCGCGATGGCATCACCTCGGTATTTCAGTTGCACCGAGGTGATGCCATCGCAGGCAAGCCAGCTCCCACACTAAGGCCGCTCCCACATGTGGCAATGCGAACCCTTACTGTTTAGGTGATGCCGGTGTATGGTATCTGCCCTTTGCGGGGCTCGGACCCGCTGCAGATACGTGAGGTTGTTGTGTCCCAATCGTTTTCCCGTCGACAAATCCTGGGTGGTCTTGCCGGTCTCGCGGTGGTGGGCGTCGGTGCCGGTGGCGCCTACCGCTATTGGCTGGGTAAAGTCGCCGAGGCCGAGGCGGGGCACGATTACCAGTTGATCGCCGCACCGCTGGACGTGGAACTGGTGCCGGGGCACAAGACCCAAGCCTGGGCCTTCGGCCCCTCGGCGCCGGGCACCGAATTGCGGGTGCGTCAGGGTGAATGGCTGCGGGTGCGGTTTATCAACCACCTGCCGGTGGCCACCACGATCCATTGGCACGGCATTCGCCTGCCGCTGGAGATGGACGGCGTGCCATACGTCTCGCAACTGCCGGTGCTGCCGGGCGAATACTTCGACTATAAATTCCGCGTGCCCGATGCCGGCAGCTACTGGTATCACCCTCATGTGAACAGCAGCGAAGAGCTGGGCCGTGGCCTGGTGGGCCCGCTGATCATCGAAGAGCGCGAACCCACCGGTTTCAAGCACGAACGCACCCTGAGCCTGAAAAGTTGGCACGTGGACGAAGAGGGCGCCTTTGTCGCCTTCAGCATTCCCCGCGAAGCAGCCCGGGGCGGCACTGCCGGACGCCTGTCGACCATCAACGGCGTATCCCAGGCGGTGATCGATTTGCCGGCCGGGCAGATCACCCGGGTGCGCCTGCTCAACCTCGATAACACCCTGACCTACCGCATCAACATCCCCGACGTTGAAGCGCAGATCTATGCCCTGGACGGCAACCCCATCGAGCCGCGCCCGTTGGGCAAGGAATACTGGCTGGGCCCGGGCATGCGCATTTGCCTGGCGATCAAGGCGCCGCCTGCCGGTGAAGAATTGTCGATCCGCAACGGCCCGGTGCGCCTGGGTACCTTCCGCTCGGTGGCCAGCACCGACACGGCGACCGAATGGCCACCTGCGCTGCCGGCCAACCCGATTGCCGAGCCGGACCTGGCCAATGCCGAGAAACTCAACTTCAATTTCGAATGGGTTGGATCGGTCTCGGTGAACGTGGACAATAAGCCGCCGAGCCTGTGGCAAATCAACGGCCAGGCCTGGGACATCACCGACAAGACCTGCGCCGACCGCCCGATTGCCAAGCTTGCAAAGGGCAAGAGCTACATTTTCGAATTGAAGAACATGACCCAGTACCAACACCCGATCCACCTGCACGGCATGAGTTTCAAGGTCATCGCCTCGAACCGCCACAAGGTGATTCCGTACTTCACCGACACCTACCTGCTGGGCAAGAACGAACGTGCCCGCGTGGCGCTGGTGGCGGATAACCCGGGTGTCTGGATGTTCCACTGCCATGTGATCGACCACATGGAAACCGGCCTGATGGCCGCCATCGAGGTGGCGTGATGCGCCAGTTTCGCCCCACGGCGATTATCGACCGCAGCCGCGACCAGGACTTCATGCGTGAAGCGCTGGCCCTGGCGGCCCAAGGCGCGGCGCTGGGTGAAGTGCCGGTGGGCGCGGTGCTGGTGCAGGATGGCGAGATTATCGGGCGGGGCTTCAACTGCCCCATCAGTGGCAACGATCCGAGTGCGCATGCAGAGATGGTCGCGATTCGCGCGGCCGCCCAGGCGGTGAGCAATTACCGGCTGCCGGGCAGTACGCTGTATGTAACGCTGGAACCGTGCAGCATGTGCGCCGGGCTGATCGTGCATTCACGGATTGCCCGGGTGGTGTACGGCGCGCTGGAGCCAAAGGCCGGGATCGTGCAAAGCCAGGGGCAGTTTTTTACCCAGGGTTTTCTCAATCATCGGGTGCTGTATGAAGGCGGGGTGTTGGCCGAAGAGTGCGGGACGGTGTTGAGTGAGTTCTTCAAGGCGCGAAGAGCCAAAGGCTGACGCGATACCCTGTGGCGAGGGAGCTTGCTCCCGCTGGAGTGCGCAGCGCTCCCAAGATTTTGGGGCCGCTACGCAGCCCAGCGGGAGCAAGCTCCCTCGCCACAACAGCAGTCTTATTTCTTCAACACAACAGCAGTCTTATTTCTTCGCGACTATCACCGCCCGCATCGGCGCCGGCAGCCCTTCGATGGTCTTGCTGTGATCTTCAGGGTCCAGGAAGTCGCTCAGGGACTGATACTTCATCCACTCCGTCCCGCGCTGTTCCTCGACCGTGGTCACGCTCACATCCACACAGCGCACATCGCTGAAGCCTGCACGGCGCAGCCACAGCATCAGCGCCGGCACCGACGGCAGGAACCACACGTTACGCATCTGCGCGTAGCGATCTTCCGGCACCAGCACCTGCTGCTGATCGCCTTCAACCACCAACGTCTCCAGCACCAGTTCACCGCCCTTGACCAGGCAATCCTTCAGCGCCAGCAAATGCTCGATCGGCGAACGGCGGTGGTAGAACACGCCCATGGAAAACACGGTGTCGAAGCCTTCCATATTCGGCGGCAGGTCTTCAAACGGGAACGGCAGGTGCCAGGCCTTAGGCGCGGGCAGGTAGCGCTGTACCGCCTGGAACTGGCAGAAGAACAGCCAGTTCGGGTCGACGCCAATCACGCTGTCTGCCCCGGCGCCGAGCATGCGCCACATGTAATAGCCGTTGCCGCAGCCCACATCGAGGATGCGCTTGCCCTTGAGGTCCAGGTGCGGCGCGACCCGCGACCATTTCCAGTCCGAGCGCCATTCGGTGTCTACGTGCACGCCGAACAGGTCGAACGGGCCCTTGCGCCACGGGCACAGGCCCATCAGCGCGGCGCGCATTTGCGCCCGGGTGTCGTCGTCGCAATCGGTGTCGAGCACCAGGCCGTTCAGCAGGTCGATTTCACTGGGCATGATCTTCGGCAGCGCATCCAGCGCACTTTGCCAGCGCTCCAGGTCGCCGTGACCCTTTTCCATCTTCGCATCGAGTTGCGCTTGCAGGCCCTGGGCCCATACGGCCAGGGGAGTGCCGACCAGATGGCGGGCGAGGGGAGACAGATCAATCATGGCAAGGCAATCAACGAGGCAAAGTTAAGACACTGGAACCACGGCACGACTTTCGAGAACCCGGCCGCCAGCAGGCGTTCGCGGTGTTCTTCGAGGCTGTCGGGCTTCATGACGTTTTCGATGGCGCTGCGCTTCTGGGCGATTTCCAGTTCGCTGTAGCCGTTGGCGCGCTTGAAGGCGATGTGCAAATCGGTGAGCAGTGCGTGTTCTTGCGAATCATTGAAGCGCAGCTTTTCCGAAAGGATCAACGCGCCGCCCGGCAGCAACGATTGGCGAATCCGCCCCAGCAGCGCCAGGCGTTGTTCGGGTGCGATAAATTGCAGGGTGAAGTTCAGCGCCACCACCGAGGCCGGCTGGAATTGCAGCGCGAGGATATCGCCCTCGATCACTTCCACCGGCAGCAACTCCTGGAACATCGAGTCCTGGCCGTTGAGGTATTCGCGGCAACGCTCGACCATCGCCGCCGAGTTATCCACAGCGATTACCCGGCAGCCGTCGGTGCGCACGTGACGGCGCAGGGCCTGGGTCACGGCGCCGAGGGACGAGCCGAGGTCGTAGAGCACGCTATTGGGTTGGGCAAACTGCGCCGCGAGCACGCCGAGGTTTTCGACGATGGTCGGGTAACCGGGCACCGAGCGCTTGATCATGTCCGGGAAAACCCGCACCACGTCTTCGTTGAAGGCGAAGTCCGGCACCTGGGGCAGGGGCTGGGCGAATAGGCGATCGGGTTCTTTGCTCACGGCTGTTCCGGCGACGAAGGGGGAAAGCCCGGCATTTTAGCCAACTTGGCCTTCGTGTGCGCGGGTTGTCTGATGGAACGCCGACGCGGTAATGCCCCACTGCCCCAGCCAATAGCTGACGATCAGTAAATACGGCGCGGCCTCAAACGCCACCACAAACCGATTGATGCCGATCAGCGTGTCGGAAAACACGAACGACGCCGCGCCTGCCGCCGCCAGGTACGCCGAGCGCTTGGGCACGCCGCTGCCCAATCGCGCCAGCGCTCGCCACAACATCGCGCTGATCACCAGCGCATAAACCACCACCGGCACCAGCAACGGGCCCAGGCCGTGGGAAATCAGAATGCTCAGCAAGATCGCGCCCACTACCAGCGCCAATACCAGCGGCAAGATCGCCGGGCGACGGCAGTCGCTCAAGTAGGCTTTCAGGTATGCCAGGTGCGCGAATAAAAACGCACCCAGGCCGAAGATGAACAAATCGCCGGGCCAGGCCAGCAGCACATCGCCCACCAGGGAAAAAATCAGCCCCAGGCTGATCCAGCGTCGATAGTCGGTGGGCGGCGCATCATGCAGCCAGCCCAACAGCGCCAGCACCGGCAACGGCTTTACCAACAGGCAGAGCAGGGTGGCGTGGGTGCTCAGGCCGTAGATAAAGGTTACCGCCCCCATCAACGCAAGGATCATCCATGGCATATCAGTTCACCGTAATGGCGCAGTCGAAGGTTTCGGCCGGTTCAGCTTCCGGCTCCCAGGGCTGTTGTGAGGTGAGGCGCAAACGGCCCTGGCCCGCATTGAAGGCCTGGAAGCGCCAGGTGGATTGACCGCCACTGCCGATCACGCCGGTGTCTTCGGTGTTGCTGTAGACCTCGGGGCTCAGGCTGCGCAGCACGCCGCCGGCCGAGTCCTGGATGGCCCAGCGGTAACCGGTGGTGGGGTTGCTGGGCAGGGTCAGGATCAGGTTTTGCCCGGTCTTGAGTTGCAGCGGGCAAGCGCTCTGTTTTTCCACGGTGACGTTTTGCTTCGGCGCACTGGCACAGGCGGCGAGCAGGCAAAGGCTCAGGGGGAGAAGCAGGCGGGCAGCGGTCATGGGGGCTCCGTTGTTTGGCGACGAAGGGCGAGCATAACCGAAGATGAGACAAGGTGTGACAAGCGAGGAAGTTGTGTTGATAGGGCTGGCGCTATCGCGGGCAAGCCCGCTCCCACATTTGACCGCGTTGTCATTAACAACACCGATCCCTGTGGGAGCCGGGCTTGCCCGCTATGGCGCCAGCTCAGGCACTACATAATTATCAGAACAACACCTTCGCCACATCCGCAAAGCGTTTGGCAAAGTGCACCGTCATGCCTTCCTTCAGGTACTCCGGCAATTCCTCAAAACTCCCGCGATTAGGCTCCGGCAAAATCAGCTCGTGAATCTTCTGGCGCCGCGCCGCAATCACTTTCTCGCGCACCCCGCCAATCGGCAGCACATGCCCGGTCAACGTCAGTTCACCGGTCATGGCCACGCCTTTTTTCGGCGGCTGGTTACGCGCCAGCGACAGCAATGCACTGGCCATGGTCACCCCGGCGCTCGGGCCGTCTTTGGGCGTCGCACCTTCCGGCACGTGCAGGTGCACGAAGGCTTCGTCGAAGAATTTCGGGTCACCGCCAAACGACTTCAGATTCGAGCTGATGTAGCTGTAGGCAATCTCGGCCGATTCCTTCATCACGTCACCCAGTTGCCCGGTGAGCTTGAAGCCACGGTTGAGCGTGTGAATGCGCGTCGCCTCGATCGGCAAGGTCGCACCGCCCATGCTGGTCCAGGCAAGGCCGGTGATCACACCGGTGCCCGACAGTACCTGCTCGTTACGGAACACCGGCATGCCCAGTGAAGCTTCCAGGTCCTTGTTGCCGATCTTGATCACCGAGTCCGGCTCATCCAGCAGCTTGACCACCGCCTTGCGCACCAGTTTGCCCAGCTGTTTTTCCAGCTGGCGCACACCGGCTTCCCGGGCGTAGCCATCGATCAGGGCGCGCAGGGCGCCGTCGCTGATGGACAGGCTGTTTTTCGACACACCGGCTTTTTCCAACTGCTTGGGCCACAGGTGGCGCTTGGCAATCGCGACTTTTTCTTCGGTGATATAGCCCGACAGGCGAATCACTTCCATCCGGTCCAGCAGCGGGCCGGGGATTGAATCCAGGGTGTTGGCGGTGCACACGAACAGCACTTTGGACAGGTCCAGGCGCAGGTCCAGGTAGTGGTCGAGGAATTCGACGTTCTGTTCCGGGTCCAGGGTTTCGAGCAGGGCCGAGGCCGGGTCGCCCTGGTAGCTCTGGCCCATCTTGTCGATCTCGTCGAGCATGATCACCGGGTTCATCACTTCCACATCTTTAAGCGCTTGCACCAGCTTGCCCGGCATGGCGCCGATGTAGGTGCGGCGATGGCCCTTGATCTCGGCTTCGTCACGCATGCCGCCGACACTGAAGCGGTAGAACGGCCGACCGAGGGACTCGGCAATCGACTTGCCCACGCTGGTCTTGCCCACGCCCGGCGGGCCTACCAGCAACACGATGGAGCCGGCGACTTCGCCTTTGTAGGCGCCCACTGCGAGGAATTCGAGGATGCGGCTCTTGATGTCGTCCAGGCCGGCGTGGTGTTTGTCGAGCACTTTGCGGGCGTGCTTGAGGTCGAGTTTGTCCTCGCCATACACGCCCCATGGCACCGAGGTGGCCCAGTCCAGGTAGTTGCGGGTGACCGCGTACTCCGGCGAACCGGTTTCCAGGATCGACAGTTTGTTCATTTCTTCGGTGATGCGTTTCTGCGCCTGGGTCGGCAGTACCTTGTCCACCAGGCGTTGTTCGAACTGTTCGACGTCGGCGCTGCGATCGTCCTTGGTCAGGCCCAGCTCTTGCTGGATGACCTTGAGCTGTTCCTTGAGGAAGAACTCGCGCTGGTGCTCGCCGATCTTGCGGTTCACTTCGGCGGAGATTTCTTTTTGCAGGCGCGCGACTTCGACTTCCTTGCGCAGCATCGGCAGGACTTTTTCCATGCGCTTGAGCATGGGTACACAGTCGAGCACTTGCTGCAGCTCGGTGCCGGTGGCCGAGGTGAGGGCGGCGGCGAAGTCGGTCAGCGGCGACGGGTCGTTGGGGCTGAAGCGGTTGAGGTAGTTCTTCAGCTCTTCGCTGTACAGCGGGTTGAGCGGCAGCAGTTCCTTGATCGCATTGATCAGCGCCATGCCGTAGGCCTTGACCTCGTCGGTGGGCTGGGTCGGCTGGTGCGGGTATTCGACTTCCACCAGGTACGGTGGGCGGTGGTGCTTGAGCCAGGTCTTGATCCGCACGCGGGTCAGGCCCTGGGCGACGAATTGCAGTTTGCCGTTTTCACGGCTGGCGTGGTGCACCTTCACCAGGGTGCCGTACAGCGGCAGGCTGGAGGTGTCGAAATGGCGCGGGTCTTCAGGCGGGGTTTCCATGAAGAACAGGGCAAGGGAGTGGTGCTCGGATTTGCTCACCAGTTCCAGGGTTTCGGCCCACGGCTCTTCATTGACGATTACCGGCAACACCTGCGCCGGGAAGAACGGCCGATTGTGGATCGGGATGATGTAGACCTTGTCGGGCAGGTTTTGCCCCGGCAGCGCCAAGCCTGTGTTGGCGGAAGTGTGTTCAGCGTTTTCCGGATCGGCGTAGTCGTCGAGGTCGATGTCCGGGAATTCTTGCTGGTCGCTCATGGGGCACCTGCATAAGGAAGTATGCAGGTTAGATGGGGCGGGTCGGCAGTGGTTTCAATGGGCGAGGGTAGTTAGCAACAAATTGCATGAATTCAGCTGAGTTTGTGCAGGTAGGCCGGTAAAGGCTGCTCAGGCAGCACCGACAGCACCTTCAACCGTTGCAACATCCGCTGCCGGGCCCGTTGCAGGTGCTCGCGCAGGTTCAGCGCGGCGGCGTCGAAGGCGCCGTGCAGCAGCAACTCCAGGATCAGCCGGTGCTCGGCCAGCATCGCCGGGTCGGCGCCGATACCCAGCAGCCGGTAGAAAATCCGGCTGATGATCATCGGGCTCTGCCCCTGGCGGATCAGCGCGGCGATCTTGCGGTTTTGCAGGCCCGCGAGACAGTGCTGGTGCAGGTCTTCCTCGATCTGCTCGATCTCTTCCAGGCTGCAATGGGCGCTGTCCTGTGCATCGAGCACCCGTTGCAGCATGGCTTGCAGCAGGTCGCGGTCGAGGTTCGGCGCGCTCTGGCGCAGGGCTTCGGGCTCGAGGCAGGCGCGCAGTTCGTAGTCTTCGGTGACTTCCCGGGCGGTCAGTGGCCCGGCCAGCCATTGGGAATAGGGTTCCTTTTCCACCAGGCCACGGTCTCGCAGGCGCATCAGCGCTTCACGCACCACCGCGCGGCTGACGTTGTAGTGCTCGGCGGCGGCCTGTTCATCGAGGCGGTAATGGCCGAAGGCGATGCAGGTAGACAGTGCTGCGCCGATCTCCTCGACGATGCGCTCCCCCAGCGGCCGGGTGTCTACCAGTTCATCCTCACCGTTGAGGCCCAGGTGCGCGTGGCTCAGGGGCAGGCGTAGCGGCTCCATGTCCAGGCCATCGGGATTGATCAGGTAACCCCGGCCATCGAAGCGGCAAATCAGCCCTTCGTCATGCAACAGGTTCAGGGCCTTGCGCACCGGTACCCGACTGGTGCCGAACAGCTCGGCCAGCGGCGCTTCCAGCAACACCAGGCCATGGCGGGCGGTGCCGTGGGTAATGGCATCGCGCAAAACCTGGTGAATCATCGCGTAACGGGAAGCCGAGGCTGACACTGCTTTCATCGGGTTCTCTGGAGCAAACGGGTCGGTGGCCGGGGATTCTCTCATAGTTGCGCCTGTCACTCTGCGCCACGTCGGTGGCACTTTTTTGGGGCCTTCAGGGAGTGAATGTTACTTTTCTGCACCAAAATGTACTTATTAATAAAAGATACATTATTTCATTGTGGACGAACGCCAAGCATCAACGGCTGTTTCTTTTGATGTTAAAAACCTATCTATCCCGTGGGTCTGATCCAAAGTGCCGGATCCACCAAACACTCTTCCCACAAGACTGGCACGAAAGCTGCCTTTGTAAAATGTACATTTTATTAATATGTACGTTTTTAAAAGGTCATTCCCATGTCAGACGCCACTTCACTGGCCGAGGATTTCGCCAGCGGTCGCAGCGACCCGGTGCAGGCCCTTGAGCAGGCCCTTGTTCAAGCGAGCATGGTTCCCTGCGTATTCATCTGCCTGACCGCCGAGCGCGCCCGGCGTGAGGCCGAAGCGTCCGCTGCCCGTTGGCGTGCCGGTCAGCCTTTGAGTGTGTTCGATGGCGTGCCCCTGGCCTGGAAAGATTTGTTCGACGTGGCCGGCAGCATCACCACGGCGGGTGCCGCCTATCGCGGCAACGCGCCGGCGGCTTTGCTGGATGCGCCGAGTGTTGGCCTGTTGTGCCGCGCCGGCATGGTCAGCGTGGGCAAGACCAACCTCAGCGAGCTGGCGTATTCGGGCCTCGGCCTGAACCCGCATTTCGGCACGCCGCACAACCCGAGCAGTATCGATCAGCCACGGATTCCCGGCGGCTCATCCTCGGGCTCGGCGGTCGCCGTGGCTGCCGGTATCGTGCCCATCGCCATGGGCACCGACACGGCCGGCTCCATCCGCATTCCCGCCGCGTTGAATGGCGTGGTCGGTTATCGCAGCAGTTGCCGGCGCTACAGCCGCGACGGCGTATTCCCGCTGGCCCATACCCTCGACAGCCTCGGCCCGCTGACCCGTAGCGTGCGCGATGCACTGGCCATCGATGACCTGCTCAATGGTCGCGACCAGCGCCAGCCACGCCAGGCCCGCAGCCTCCATGGCCAGCGTTTTTGGGTTGAACAGAGTGTGCTGCAAGACGCCCGGGTCGAGCCCGCGGTGCGCGACAACCTGCAGCGTTGTGTCGACCAATTAAAAGCCGCAGGCGCACTGATTGACGTGCGCCCCTCAAAGACCTTCCAGGCCACCCTCGACCTGATCCAGCACCAGGGCTGGCTCGGCTCTTTCGAAGCGTTCGCACTCCACGAATCCCTGCTCGACAGCCCCGACGCCGAGCAGCTCGACCCCCGCGTACGCCGTCGCCTTGAAGCCGCCCGCACACTGCCGGCCAGCCAACTTCTGGCGCTTTACGACGCCCGCCGCCGCCTGCAACAGCAGCTTGTGGACGAGCTCGACGGCGCGATCCTCATCACCCCCACCGTGGCCCACGTGGCCCCGGCCCTGGCGCCACTGGAAGCCGACGACCAACTGTTCGCCAGCACCAACCTCGCCACCCTGCGCCTGACCATGCCCGGCAGCCTGCTGGACATGCCTGGCGTCAGCCTGCCCAGCGGCCGCGATGCCCTGGGCCTGCCTACCGGCCTGCTGCTCAGCGCCCCCAGCGGTGAAGACGCGCGCCTGCTTCGGGCTGCCCTGTCGGTTGAAACAGCCCTCACTTTTTAAGGAGACACATCATGGCTAAAGACATTCTCTGTGCATTTGGCGTCGACGTTGACGCGGTCGCCGGCTGGCTCGGTTCCTATGGCGGCGAAGACTCCCCGGACGACATTTCCCGTGGCCTGTTCGCCGGTGAAATCGGTGCGCCGCGCCTGTTGAAACTGTTCGAACGCTACGGCCTGCGCACCACCTGGTTTATTCCCGGCCACTCGATGGAAACCTTCCCCGAGCAGATGAAGGCCGTGGCCGATGCCGGCCACGAAATCGGCGTGCACGGCTACAGCCACGAAAACCCCATCGCGATGACCGCCGAGCAGGAAGAAATCGTCCTCGACAAGTCCATCGAACTGATCACCCAGGTCACCGGCAAACGCCCCACCGGCTACGTCGCGCCCTGGTGGGAATTCAGCAAGGTCACCAACGAGCTGCTGCTGAAAAAAGGCATCAAGTACGACCACAGCCTGATGCACAACGACTTCCACCCGTACTACGTGCGCAAGGGCGACACCTGGACCAAGATCGACTACAGCCAGCACCCCGACACCTGGATGAAACCCCTGGTGCGCGGCGAAGAAACCGACCTGGTGGAGATCCCGGCCAACTGGTACCTCGACGACCTGCCGCCGATGATGTTCATCAAGAAAGCCCCCAACAGCCACGGCTTCGTCAACCCGCGTCACCTGGAAGAAATGTGGCGCGACCAGTTCGACTGGGTCTACCGCGAGCACGAACACGCAGTGTTCACCATGACCATCCACCCCGACGTGTCCGGCCGCCCGCAAGTGCTGCTGATGCTTGAGCGCCTGATCGAACATATCCAGAGCCATGCCGGCGTGCGCTTCGTCACCTTCGACGAAATCGCCGATGACTTTATCCGCCGCCAACCGCGTACCTGATACCTGTAACCAACCCCTGGCCAACCTCCCGAGGCGCGATTCATGTCTATCTACAACAAGCTTGATCTGACTGGCTGGAAACCCCGGCAACTGACGCCCAAGGAAGTGCGTTTCGCCACCTGGATCGCGTTTTTCGCCTGGGTGTTTGCGGTGTATGACTTCATCCTGTTCGGCACCTTGCTGCCGGAAATCGGGCGGCACTTTAACTGGGGTGAAGTGGAGCAAGCGGAGATTGCGACATGGGTGGCGGTCGGCACCGCCGTGGTAGCGCTGGCCATCGGTCCGATCGTGGACAAGCTGGGTCGGCGCAAGGGGATTATTTTCACCGTGGCCGGTTCAGCGATCTGCTCGGCGCTGACCGCCATTGGCGGCGCGTGGGGCAAGTCGTCGTTGATCCTGATCCGTTCGCTGGGCGGCCTGGGTTATGCCGAGGAAACCGTCAACGCAACCTATCTGAGCGAGCTGTACGCCGCGTCCGATGACCCGAAGCTGGCCAAGCGCCGTGGCTTTATCTACAGCCTGGTGCAGGGCGGCTGGCCGGTGGGCGCGTTGATCGCCGCCGGTTTGACCGCGCTGTTGCTGCCGGTGATCGGCTGGCAGGGCTGCTTCGTGTTTGCGGCGATCCCGGCGATTGTCATCGCGGTGATGGCGCGCAAGCTCAAGGAGAGCCCGCAGTTCCAGATTCACCAGCGCATCAGCGAGCTGCGTAAAAGCGGCGCGGTGAAAGAAGCGCAAAACGTCGCCGTGACCTACGGCGTGGACTATGACGAACACAGCAAGGCCGGTCTCAAGGCTGCATTCCGTGGCCCGGCCCGTCGTGCAACATTGGTGATCGGCGCCGCGCTGTTGCTCAACTGGGCGGCCATCCAGGTGTTCAGCGTGCTGGGCACATCGGTGATCGTCAGCGTGCACCACATCTCGTTCGAGAACTCGCTGATCATCCTCGTGCTGTCGAACCTGGTGGGTTACTGCGGCTACCTCAGCCACGGCTGGATGGGCGACAAGATCGGCCGCCGCAACGTGATCGGCCTGGGCTGGATGCTCGGCGGGCTGTCGTTTGCCGGGATGCTGTTTGGCCCGAGCAACATGGCGATGGTGGTCGGGCTGTACAGCCTGGGCCTGTTCTTCCTGATCGGGCCGTACTCGGCGGCGCTGTTTTTCATCAGTGAAAGTTTTCCCACCAGCATCCGTGCCACCGGTGGCGCGATCATCCATGCCATGGGGCCGATCGGTGCAGTGGTTGCCGGGTTTGGCGCGACCCAGGTGCTGTCTGCCGGCAGCGACTGGCAGACCGCTGCCCTGTGGTTCGGCGCGCTGCCGTGCTTCCTGTCCGGCGCATTGATGTTTGCCGCACGCCATGTGCGTCCGGAAACTGTCCAGTAAGGAGTTGATGTGATGAGTCGTAAAGTTGCCTTGATTACCGGTGCCGCCAGCGGCATCGGCCAGGCCCTCGCGGTGGCGTATGCCCGCAGCGGCGTGGCGGTGGTGGGCGGGTATTACCCGGCCGATCCTCACGACCCGCATCACACCGTCGCGCTGGTGGAAGAGGCCGGCGGTGAATGCCTGATGTTGCCGCTGGACGTGGGTGACACCGCGTCGGTGGACAACCTGGCGGCCCAGGCGATCCAGCATTTTGGTCGCCTCGATTACGCGGTGGCCAACGCTGGGTTGTTAAGGCGCGCACCGTTGCTGGAGATGACCGACGAACTGTGGAACGAGATGCTCAACGTCGACCTGACCGGGGTGATGCGCACGTTCCGGGCGGCGACTCGGCACATGCATGAAGGCGGCGCGCTGGTGGCGATTTCGTCGATTGCCGGTGGCGTGTATGGCTGGCAGGAGCACGCACATTACGCGGCGGCCAAGGCCGGTGTGCCGGGGTTGTGCCGGTCGCTGGCGGTGGAGTTGGCGCCGCTGGGGATACGCTGCAATGCGGTGATTCCTGGGTTGATCGAGACGCCGCAGTCGCTGGACGCGAAGAACTCCCTGGGGCCGGAAGGGCTGGCGAAAGCCGCGCGGGCGATCCCGCTGGGCCGAGTCGGGCGGGCGGATGAAGTGGCGTCCCTGGTGCGGTTTTTGACCAGCGAGGAATCGAGCTACCTGACCGGGCAAAGCATCGTGATTGATGGTGGGCTGACCGTGCGCTGGCCGGATTGATGCGGTTTTAAGCCTGATGCAATTCAAGTGTGGGAGCTGGCTTGCCTGCGATACAGACAACTCGGTCCTTCAGATACACCGAGGTGATGCCATCGCAGGCAAGCCAGCTCCCACAGGTAACACTCGACCCGTGGAGGAATAACAATGCCCCAACTCGCTAACCGCCGCGCCGTGATCACCGGAGCCGGCAGCGGCATCGGCGCCGCCATCGCCCGCGCCTACGCCGTCGAAGGCGCGCGGTTGCTATTGGCCGACCGCGACGCCGCAACCCTCGCCGAAACCGCGATCACCTGCCGCAACCTCGGCGCCGAAGTCCTCGAATGCGTGGCCGACGTCGGCACCGTCGACGGCGCCCAGGCCAGCGTCGATGCCTGCGTTGCCCACTACGGCGGCATCGACATTCTGGTCAACAACGCCGGCATGCTGACCCAGGCCCGTTGCGTCGACCTGACCATCGACCTGTGGAACGACATGCTGCGCGTCGATCTCACCAGCGTCTTCGTCGCCAGCCAGCGAGCGTTGCCCCACATGATCGCCCAGCGCTGGGGCCGGATCATCAACGTCGCCTCGCAGCTGGGGATCAAGGGCGGCGCCGAGCTGACGCACTATGCTGCGGCCAAGGCCGGCGTCATTGGTTTCACAAAGTCCCTGGCGCTGGAGGTAGCCAAGGACAATGTGTTGGTCAACGCCATCGCACCCGGGCCGATTGAGACACCGTTGGTAGGCGGCATCAGCGACACCTGGAAACGCGCCAAGGCCGCCGAGTTGCCCCTGGGCCGTTTCGGCCTGGCGGACGAAGTGGCGCCCACCGCCGTGCTGCTGGCCAGTGAGCCCGGCGGCAATCTGTTCGTGGGCCAGACGCTGGGCCCGAATTCCGGCGATGTCATGCCATGAGCGGGCAATAAGCATGTGCGGACTCTGTGGCCTGCTGGGTGAAGACCTGCACTGGAGCGATCCGCTGGGCGATGAACTGCCGCGCCGGCGCGAACGCCTGCGCCGAATCGCCGCGATCAATCAGGTGCTGGCGGTGTTCCGGCTCAAGGTCGAAGATTTCCAGGGCGCGTCCTATCTGCTGCTGGGCGCCACCGGCAAACAGGAATTGGCCAGCGGCCTGGATCAATTGTGGCGGGCGGCAGAGAACATGCTCGGTCGACCGCTGGACCCGTTGGACCCGCATCTGCTGGATCATCTGGAGCTGTAGGAGCCCGGCTTGCTGGCGATGGCGATATGAAGGGCGCCATCGCCGGCAAGCCGGGCTCCTACAGGGGCATCATTGAGGTAGAAATATGAGCATCGCTCTAAACGTCATCACCGGCTTCCTCGGCAGCGGCAAGACCACTTTGCTCAAGCGCCTGCTGCAAGGCGAAAGCCTCGGCGACACGGCGTTGCTGATCAATGAATTCGGCGACGTCGGCATCGACCATCTGTTGGTGGAGGAAGTCGCGCCGGACACCGTGCTGCTGCCCAGCGGTTGCGTCTGCTGTTCGATTCGCGGCGAGTTGAAAGACGCCTTGCTCGGCCTGTTGCAGCGCCGCGAGCGCGGCGAGATTCCGGCCTTCAAGCGGGTGATCCTGGAAACCACCGGCCTGGCCGACCCGGCGCCGATCCTCGCCACCTTGAACAACGACGTGCAACTGCGCGGGCGCTTTCATATCGGCCTGGTGGTGACGCTGGTAGACGCCAGCCACGCCGTCTTGCAAGAACGCCTGCACCCGGAATGGCTGGCGCAGGTGGCCGCCGCCGATCGCCTGCTGTTGAGCAAGACCGACCTCGTCGAAGACTGCGACTCGCTGCGCGCGCACTTGCAGGCACTGAACGCCGGCACGCCGATCCTCAACACCTGCGATATCGACAGCGGTGAACAACTGCTGCTCGGCGAAGGTTTGCGCAGTGCGCAACCTGCGGCGGAAGTCAGCCGCTGGAAACTCCATCAAACCACCGCCGCCAACCACGGCGCGGCGCAGGTCTGCTGCCTGACCTTCGACCAGCCGCTGGATTGGGTGGGCTTCGGGGTCTGGTTATCGATGCTGTTAAGATGCCACGGCGAACGTATTCTTCGCGTCAAAGGATTGCTCAACGTGAACGCAAGTTTGGCTCCCATCGTCATTCATGGCGTGCAGCACTGCCTGCATGCCCCGGTTCACCTGCCTGCCTGGCCGGGCACCGACCGGCAATCGCGCCTGGTGTTTATCCTGCGCGGCCTCGACCCGGCGTTGCTGCACCGCTCCTTTGAAGTGTTCTCCAGAAGGTTCGCGGCATGATCACGCTTCGTGTCCTGGGCACCTCGGTTACCTTGCTTGAATCCTTGCGTGTGCGCGCCGAACAGGAGCTGGGCATTCGCCTGGTGTACCAGGTGCATGATGTCGAGCAGGCCCAGCGCATCGCGGTGATGCAGCCCGACAGCTACGACCTGTATGACCAGTGGTTTCACAACGTCGACTTCGTGTGGCCGGCGCGGGCGATCCAGCCGATCGACACCCGGCGCATTGCTTTGTGGCACGAGATCAACGACCTGCCCAAGCGCGGCCGCCTGTCGGCCAACGACCGCCTGGGCAGCGGCAGTGTGCCCAGCGAGCGTCTGTTCGTGCAGCACGACGGCAGCCTGGGCAGCACCGTCACCGAACGCATCAGCATGCTGCCCCTGACCCACAACGCCGACAGTTTTGCCTACCGCCCGGAGCGCTTGCCCGAAGGGTTCAACCGCGCCAACGAGAGCTGGGGCTGGCTGCTGGACCCGGCCTGGGGCGCGCGTACCGCGCTGCAAAGCGACGCCGCCATCGGTGCCCTCGACGCGGCGCTGGCGGTGCAGGGCGCGGGGCTGGCGAGCTTCAAGGACATCGGCAACATGAGCATCGAAGAGATCGATGTGCTGGCGGATATCCTGGTGCGCAAACAGAGGGAAGGGCACTTCGCGGCGTTCTGGTCCGATGACGAGGAAGCGGCGCAACTGATGCTCAGCCCGAGCATCGACATCCAGAGTTTGTGGTCACCGACCCTGATGCGCCTGCATCGGGCCGGGGTCAAATACCGCCTGGCGGTGCCTCGTGAAGGCTATCGCGCCTGGTTTGGCGGGTTGTCGTTGTCGCGCCATGCCAAGGGCCCGGTGCTGGACGCGGCCTATGCCTACCTCAACTGGTGGCTGTCCGGCTGGCCCGGCGCGGTGATGGCGCGCCAGGGTTATTACATCGGCAACCCGGCCCGCAGCCGCGATCACCTGAGCAGCGCCGAATGGGATTACTGGTACGCCGGCCTGCCCGCCCGGGAAGAGCTTTTGGGCAGCGATGGCTTGCCGCTGATCGATGTGGGCGAAGTGCGTGACGGTGGGTCCTACGAGCAACGCATGGGGCATATCGCGGTGTGGAACTCGGTGATGGACGAGCACAACTACCTCGTGCGGCGTTGGGGGGACTTCATGCGGGCACGGAGTTGAGGCTCGTCGCCAAATTAATGACGGTAAGGTTCCCGTATTTATTGGGTGCACTTCTTCTCTTGCACAGCTAATCTGGATAATTCGAATGTCCTTGTTGAAAAGACATTTATTTGACGCCAGGTCAGCTGTCGCGAGGGACGCGTATGACGAAGGAACGTTTCGGCTGGAGGAGGCGAGCGCTGCCAGAGGGCACCAAAATGAGGTGGCGCCATACGTTTCAAACCCGGATCGCCGGGGTGCTGGCGCTGCTGTTGCTGGTGGTGGTGGCCGCGGTGTATTTCGCGGTGAAGACCGCCACCAATCGCGCCGTGGAAAACCAGGCCCAGGTACAACTGGAAACCGGCAGCCAGGTGTTCGAGCGTTTGCTCGACCTGCGTGGCCGGCGCCTGCAATACGGCCTGAACTGGCTGACGGCGGACTTGCCGTTTCGCCAGGCCGTCGCCGAGGGCGAGCCCGCCGTGATTCTCGCCGCCTTGCGCAGGCACGGCACCGGCCTGACGTCCAGTGAAGTGTTTGTGCTGGGCCTCGACGGCCAGGTGATGGTCAGCACGTTACAGGCGCTGACCCCCGGCCAGGCCTTTCCCTACAACGATGCCCTGCGCCAGGCCCGGCGCAGTGGCCTGCAAATGTTGATCGTGGCCCTCGATGGCCGGCCGTTTCTGCTGGTGCAGCAGGAGGTTGTCGACCCCGCACCGATTGCCCGCGTCGCCATGGGCTTTCCCATGGATGAAGTGTTTGCCAGTGAATTGCGCTCCATGAGCAACCTGGAGGTGTCGTTCATCAGCGTGCAGCGCGGTCAGCCCGGCGAATTGTTCAGCACCCAGCCCGAGGCCTTCCAGGCCTCGATTGCCAGTGACTTACAGGCCCCGTATATCAACCCCGTGGCGCAACTGAACCTGTTTCACGGCCAGCGTTATCTCAGCCAGGTGCTACCCCTGGGCAACACCGCAGACGGCGGTGAAGTGCGGGTGCTGCTGCAAAGCCCGCTGGACCACGCCCTTGAATCCTTCGCGCCGCTGGACCGGCAGTTTCTCGCGATCGCCCTGGTGGTGCTGCTGGTGTCCCTGGCGGGCGCATTGTTTTTGGCACGGAGGGTATCGCGCCCGCTCAACGCGCTGGTGCAGGCGGCCGAACGTATCGGTGCCGGTGACTACCGCACGCCGGTACGGGTTCGCAGCCATGATGAATTCGGCCTGCTGGCCCAGGCCTTCAACGCCATGCAAACCGGGATCGCCGTGCGCGAGCGGCAACTGGCCCACAACGCGCTGCATGACCCGCTCACCGGCTTGCCCAACCGCGCGCTGGCCATGGAGCGTCTGGGCAGCGCCATCAGTGCTGGCCGCCCCGTGGTGTTGCTGTACCTGGGCATTGAAAACTACCGCGTGATCAACGAGGGGTATGGCCCGGAAGGCGTGGAAGAAATGCTCCGCGAAGCCAGCCGCTGCCTGCTGTCGAGCCTGTCAGCCAGCGACACCGCCGCACGTATCACCGGCAGTGAATTCCTGCTGCTGCTGGAAAACACCGAGATCGACCGCGTGGTGGCCCTGGCCGACCGTTTGTACGGGCTGCTGACCGAACCCCAGCGCATTGGCGGCGATGAACTGCGCCACGAAGTGAGCATCGGCATCGCCGCTTACCCGGCAGACGGCCAGCAGGTTGAAGAGCTGATCAGCCGCGCCGCGATTGCCCGTCACGATGCGGCGGCGCTGCCGGGCTATTTGCAGATCTACCAACAGGACCGCGACCTTGCCCACCAACGCCAGATCAGCCTGATCCGCGACCTGCGCCGGGCGGCGGCAGAGGGCGAGCTGTACCTGTGTTATCAACCCAAGCTCGACCTGACCCACGGCCATGTACGCCAGGCCGAAGCGCTGCTGCGTTGGCAGCATCCGACCCTCGGGCTGGTATCGCCCGCCGAGTTCATTCCCCTGGCCGAGCGCACCGGCAGCATGGGCAGCCTGACCCAGTGGGTGATCGAAGAAGCCATCCGGCAATTGGCCGAATGGGAAGTGCGCGGACTGCAGGTGCAGTTGTCGGTGAACATCTCGGTGGACGACCTGGCCGATGACGGCCTGGCCCTGCGGGTGACCGAGTTGCTGGCGCATTACCGCGTATCGGCTCGGCAACTGATTTTCGAAATCACCGAAAGCGCGATCATGCACAACCCGGCCCAGGCCCTCAGCGTGCTGGAGCAACTGCGCGGCTGTGGCATCAGCCTGTCGGTGGACGACTTCGGTACCGGCTATTCATCCCTGGCGCAACTGCAACGCCTGCCGGTGCAGGAACTGAAGATCGACCAGTCGTTTGTGCGCAACCTCGACAGCACCTCCGGCGACGGCGTGATCGTGCGCTCCACCATTGAGATGAGCCACAACCTGGGGCTCAAGGTGGTGGCCGAAGGGGTGGAGTTCGAGCCGAGCCTCAAGCTGCTCAAGCTCTGGAAGTGCGACACGGCCCAGGGCTACCTGATCAGCCGGCCGTTGAATGCCATGGCCTTCGAAATGTGGATGCGCCGCGAACGCCTGCCGGTGTAGGCGGCACAAAAAAAGGCGGCTACCCATGAGGTAGCCGCCTTTTTCTTGCCGCCGGTATGACTTAATCCGGCAGTTTGAACGCCATCACATAGTCACCCTGCTTGGTGCCCAGGGAACCATGACCGCCGGCCATGACCAGCACGTACTGCTTG
This sequence comes from Pseudomonas sp. Z18(2022), assembly GCF_036346535.1. NCBI lineage: Bacteria > Pseudomonadati > Pseudomonadota > Gammaproteobacteria > Pseudomonadales > Pseudomonadaceae > Pseudomonas > Pseudomonas sp. Z18(2022). The sequence goes on along the minus strand of NZ_JAOTOA010000006.1, from coordinate 93,295 downwards.
CCGTCCTTGCCGGTGTAGGTCATCGGTGTGGTCTGCGCGCCTGCTGGCAGGCGGCCTTCCCACAACTGCTTGCCGTTTTTCACGTCATAGGCACGCAGGTACTGGTCGAGCGTACCGCTGAGGAAGGACACGCCACCGGCGGTGGTGAACGTGCCGCCCAGGCTTGGCACGCCCATGGTCAGTGGAATCGGAACCGGCGAGCTGTCACGCACGGTGCCGTTTTTGTGCATCCAGATGGTCTGGTGGTTGGTCAGGTCGACCGCGGCCACATAACCCCACGCCGGCGCCTGGCACGGCAGGCCCAGTGGCGACAGCATGGCTTCGAGGATCACGCCGTACGGCGCACCTTTGTTCGGCTGCACGCCTTCGGTTTCGCTGACCCGTGGGCCTTGTTTGGCGATGTCGGCGGCCGGGATCAGTTTCGATTTGAACGCCATGTAGCTCGGGTTCACGAAGGCAATCTGGCGCACCGGGTCGACGGAGATGCCACCCCAGTCGAACACGCCGAAGTTACCCGGGTAAACGATCGAGCCTTGCAGCGATGGCGGGGTGAACGGACCGTCGTAGCGCATGGATTTGAAATCGATCCGGCACAGCATCTGGTCGAACGGCGTCACGCCCCACATGTCACGCTCCTTGAGGGGCGGTGGCATGAAGTTCAGATCGGATTTCGGTTGGGTCGGTGCGGTGTGATCGCCGGCCACTGCGCCTTGCGGTACAGGGATTTCGTTGATCGGCACCACTGGCTGACCGTTGGTGCGGTCCAGAGTGTAGATGCTGCCCTGCTTGGTCGACGCCATTACCGCTTGCTTCACGCCGTCAGCGGTCTTGATGTCGATCAGCGAAGGCTGGCCGCCCACGTCCATGTCCCACAGGTCATGGTGAGTGAACTGGAAGGTCCACTTCACGTGGCCACTGTCGATGTCCAGGGCGGTGAGGCCGGCGCTGTACTTCTCGGAGTCCGGAGTCCGGTCGCCGCCGTACTGGTCGGGCATCTGGTTACCCATCGGCAGGTAGAGCATGCCGAGTTTTTCGTCCACCGCGAACATCGACCACATGTTTGGCGAGTTGCGGGTGTAGGTCTTGCCCTCGGCCAACGGGGTGGTGTCGTCCGGGTTGCCGCTGTCCCAGTTCCACACCAGCTTGCCGGTGTGCACGTCGAACGCGCGGATCACGCCGCTAGGCTCGTCGGTGGAGACGTTGTCGGTCACGTGACCGCCGATCACCACCAGGTTCTTGGTGACGGCCGGTGGCGAGGTGGAGTAATAACCGCCTGGGGCAAAGGTGCCGATGTTGGCACGCAGGTCGATCTGGCCTTTGTCACCGAAGTCTTCGCACATCTTGCCGGTGTCGGCGTTCAGGGCGATCAGACGGGTGTCGGCGGTCGGTACGAAGATGCGTTTCGGGCAGGCATTCGGCGCGGCGGCCGGGCTGGCGCTGCCGGTCGGGCTTTGCTCGGAGGCATACACGGCGTCATCGTGATACGACACGCCACGGCAGGTCATGTGCGCCCAACCCTTGAAGTTGGCAGCCCCTTCGCTGCTGATCTTCGGGTCGAAACGCCAGATTTCCTTGCCGGTGTCCGGGTCCAGGGCAATCACCTGGCTGTGGGGCGTGCACACGTAGAGCATGCCGTTGACTTTCAGCGGGGTGTTTTCCGCGGTGGTTTCACCGGGATCGCCTGGGCCAGGGATGTCGCCGGTACGGTACGTCCAGGCTGGCACCAGCTTGTGGGCGTTTTCCGGGGTGATCTGCGCCAATGGCGAGTAGCGATCACCGAAGGCCGAGCGGCCGTAGGAGTTCCAGTCACCATCGGCCTGGGCCGGCGCGGCGCTCGCCATGCCCGGCACCGCATCGCGGTCCAGTTGGCCTTTCTTGACCAGTGCACCCGGGTCGGTGAACTGGCTGGCCAGCGCAGCAGCACCTGCCAGCACCACAGCGACGCTCAGGGCGCCAGTGCCCAGCGGCGCGGCTTGGCCACGCAGCAACGGACGGCGGAACCACGGGAGCAGCATGACAATGCCGAGGGCGAACAGCAGGGCCAGGCGCGGCACCAACTGCCACCAGTCCAGGCCGACTTCCCACAGCGCCCAGACGGTGCTGGCAAACAGCACCAGTGCGTACAAGCCCAGCGCCGCGCGGCGTGTCGCCAGCAGCAACAGGCCTGTGACGGTGATGCCGAGACCGGCCAGCAGGTAATACAGCGACCCGCCGAGCATGCTCAGCTTGATCCCCCCGGCCAACAAGGCCAGGCCCATTATCAGCAGCAAGATCCCCAGTAGCCTGGGCAGCAGGCGACTTGGACTTGAAGCACCATCAGTGCTCATAGTGTGGTTCTCCGTTACGTTTTGAATTGATTGCGCACAGTTCACTGTAGATGACGTTCCGGCGCAGGCATGGTTCAGGGGTAATTCGTTTCCTACAGAAATTAGTTGTGGCGTCAGAACGAACTTTGCAGCTTGATCCCGCCGATCAGCGCGTCATCCACCTGGGCCACGGCCCCGGGATGACGGATGTATTGCAGGTTCGGGCGCACCGTCAGCCAGTTGGTGACGTGGATGCCGTAATAGAGTTCGGCGCTGTATTCGGTGTGTTGAATCGGCGTGTAGGACGGGTCATCGAAGTCGTACACGGCGCGGGCCTGGTTGCTCGCCTCGGCGTTCTTGCGGTAGGCCGGGTTGACGTGCACGCGGGCCACGGCAAAGCCGATGTCGTCTTTGGCGCGGGCGTCGAACAGGCCCTTGTAGACCATGCCGGCCTGCACGTAGTTATCCACAGCGTTGGTTTTCTTGTCGTGCATCGTGCCGTTGGCGAACAGGCTCAAGCCGCGGGAGTGGTCGCTGGCCAGGCTGGTGACTTGCTGCTGCACGCCCAACCACACGCCATGTTTGCTCGAGGCGCTGCGATAGGCCTCGCCGCTGAGCGCTGCAGGCTGGTCGTTGCGGTCTTTGTAGACATCGCTGGCCTTGGCGCTGCTGTAGTAGTAACCGGCGCGGTATTCGCCAGGCAGGCCGTTGAGGGTGGGCGTCCACACCAGTTCGACCGGGAGCAGGGTGCCTTGGGTGCCGCTGCCACTGAGCTTGAAACCATTGCCGCGATCCAGGTTGGACGGATTCTGTTCATAAGCCCCGATCTGAGCGTAAAGCTCGGGTGTGAGGTGGTATTTGACTCGCAACGCCCACTGGCTCACCGGCCAGTTGTACCAGATGCTGCCCACCCAGTTGCCGACCTGCGAACCGCAGAACGCCAGGTTCTGGAAGTCGCAGGGGAAGCTGTTGAAGTCTTCGCCTTCGCCGAAACGCCCGGCCTTGATGTCGAGCTTCTGGTCAAAGAATTTCTGTTGGTACCACATCTGCGTCAGGCGCCAGGTCTGGCCACGGCCCCAGACTTCCTGGGACGAAGTGAACCCACCCACGCGCGGATCGTTGATCCGGTCATTGGTGATGTTATTGCCGCTGCGCTCGGTCACCGTCAGTTGGAACTCTGCGTCGTGCCAGCCGAGGATCTTCTGCAGATCCAGGTGCGTGCCCAGGCCGAATTGGTCGCTGTAGCGCGCCGTGCGGTCGTGGTCCGAGCCGCCGTGCAGGTTGCTGCCCATCTCGCCGGTGTAGTCGAACTTGAAGTCGTAGCCTTGTTGAGACAGCGCTGTCCGGGTGCCGCCGAAATCACCCAGCATCCACGGTGATTCAGCGTCAAAGGCAGGGGCGGCCTGGGCACAGGTGGCCAGACCGAAAGGCAGCAGCGCAGCGCACAAGCGCAGGTTTGGGAAAGCAGGCATAGGCAAAATGGGGTCTTAATATTTTATGGTTTTGAAACGCAAACAGCGGCCTGGCGCGTTCGCACAAAGGCGTTGAACACGGGCGGTCGGTGGTTTGATGGAGTGATGAAACGTTTCAGTTTGTTGCTGACAAGGATAATGCCCCGGCGCGGGGAGAGAAAGGGCTAAACGGAAGATGGATTCTTTCGGATTTGGTAATAGTGGCGTCGCGGGGTCATTGCGTGCCTGTGGACAACTTGAAGGCGGGGCTCATTTCCTCCTGCTCACGTCTTGAGATGCCCACTGCATTGGCCAGCGTTGACCACTGATTGACGACACCCTTGAAACGTTCGATAAGCGTATCGGCCTCCCGGAGCGGCACCCTGAAGAATCCGGCGACCGATCGCACCAAATCCAGATCCAGAGCGTTGTCATGTTCGCTGATGTTGAGTTTCAGGCCATGGCCATAACGGTCTGGATTCATATCGTAGGCAGGAGAGAGTCGCCACCCGCGGCCAGGCTCCAGCAGGAAACCGTGGTTGCGCAAGTGATCATCGGTGTTGGAGACCAATACGTTAAACAGGATTCGACACCACAGCTCGCGTAAGTCCGCTCGCGTCTCGGCGCCTTGGGTCATCAACACCCGTGCCAGCTCCAGATAGCTGACACCCGTTGAGGCATCGTCACCGTCGGTATGGCCAGTCAAGGTCATGGCAGAGGCAAAATGTACCCGTCGCCCCAGAGCGCTCCGATCAAAGCGTTTTACCCTGAAGCAGTGATGTTCGCTGGCGTAGCGTTCTGCATCCATGGGGGCGACGCGCAGTCCGCAGCCCTCGGCGAGGGACCCTGTGATGTATTCCCAGGCGCCTACATCGTGCTCATCGCGCAGGCTCGGAAACTTGGCAATCCAGAGATGCCCGTCGGTGTCCACCACGCTGGCTTTAGGGCGTGCGCCACCCAGTGAGCCGCCGGGAGCAATCAACATCCGCAGCCAGTCGCTGCCTTCGGCAGCGGTATTGTCGGTATCGTTTTCCAGGGCGCGGCTGGCGGCCTCCAATTCCCGCAGTTTGATCAGCGGTGGCGCCGCCAGACTGTCCTGATTGTCCAGAAAGGGCCCGTTTTCATCCCGCTTGAAACGCAGTGCGCCGACGCGGAATGTATCGTGTACACCCAACAGGAAGTCTGACTCCAGAAGCCGCGTGTGGGACGCAACTCTTGCGGCTCGTTTATCGCGTTCCAGCCGACGCTTCATCAGCATGCGTCCCCATCGGTCGGGGCTGGAGTCGGCGAATACGCCGAAGGTGTCGCGACCTTGCGGGGGGAACTGCGGGCCTTCGAACAAGGCTATGCGCGGGTCAAGTTGAGTCAGGCCCAACTGCGGATCAGCCAGCGCCTCAGGGTCGTATTCAAACTCAAACAACTCACTGGCACCGCCTTGGCGCGCATGCAGTACGCCAAGGCGCCGGGAGTGATTGAGCCCATCCCAGTCGGCATAAACGAAAATCCTGCTCATGGCTTGGATAACTCATCACGGGACGGGCTGAGGGGATTAATGATCAGGGCTGAAAGTTTCGAGGCCGGTTGCGTTTGAAACGAGACCGGCGGGGCGGTGCTGGCAGATGCAATTTGAGCCGCTTTCTTCATGCGAGGCTTGGTGGCTTCGCGCTTTTTGTTTGTGAGCGCGGAGTCTTGCAGCTGGCGTCCTACTGTATCGGTGTCGGCGATTGAGGCTATGTCCTGCTCGAGTCCGAGCACTTGCAGTACAGACAGGTAGGCACCGATGGTCACGCCCGTAGAACCTCGTTCCAGCGCGCGCAGAGTCATCAATGACATACCGGCACGCTCTGCCACTTGCTTGGCAGTGAGCTTGCGCCGCAAGCGCGCCAATCGCAGGCGCTCGCCCAAGTCCGCCAGTAATTGCTGGGTCATGGGGAGCAGGGGAGCGGTTTTTTTAGCCATTAGTGCAATTATTCCGGCGTTTTAAAATAAAAGATGCAGGAATAATAGCACTTTGTATGAGCGATTGGTGTGCAATTATTTTGGCTCTTTGGTCGGTATACGGCCAAAATAATTGCACTTATGCTGCTAGTGGCTAACCTGGCCCAGCTTCACCAAACACCCCTCAAGAATATCCAGCCCTTCCTCCAGCACCACTGCCTCAATGGTCAACGGTGCCAGCAGGCGGATGATGTGCCGCGATTTGCCACTGGGCATCAGCAGCAAACCCGCGTCGCGGGCCAGGGCCAGCAGTTGGGTGAGTTGTTGTGGCGCCGGGCTGCCGTCAGCGTTGGCCAGTTCGATGCCGCGCATGGCACCCACGCCGGTCAAGCGGCCGAGATACGGCGAGAGCTTTTTCGAACGCCACGATTCATAACGGCTGACGATGGCTTCTTCCTGCTGCGCGCCCCAACTGTGCAGGTGTTCGTCAGTCATTTCATTCAGGGTGGCGAGCGCCGCCGCGCAGGCAATCGGGTTGCCGGAGTACGTGCCGCCCAAGCCGCCTTTGGGCAGGTTGTCGAGCAGCGATTTGCGCCCGACCACCGCGCCCAGCGGTACGCCGCCAGCGATGCTTTTGCCCAGCAGGATCAGGTCCGGCTCGATGCCCAGGCGCGAGAAGGCAAACCGCTGGCCGGTACGACCGAAGCCGGACTGGATTTCATCGGCAATCAGCAGGATGTTCTTCTCGTCGCAGAAGCGGCGCAGGGCCTGGGCGAACTCCACGTCCAGGGTCAGGAAACCACCTTCGCCCTGCACCGGCTCGATGATGAAACAAGCCACGTCGTTGACGTCGATTTCCACGCTGAACAGGCGGTCCATCGCCTTCAGCGCTTCGCCGCAGGTAACGCCGTTGTCGCGGCTGGGGAACGGCAGGTGGAACACCGGACCCGGCAGTACGCCGACTTTTTGCTTGTAGGGCGCGACCTTGCCATTGAGGTTCAAGGTGGCCAGCGTGCGGCCGTGAAAACCGCCGTCAAAGGCAATGACCGCTGTGCGGCCAGTGGCACCCCGGACGATTTTCAAGGCGTTTTCCGCGGCTTCCGCCCCGCTGTTGGTGAGCATGCCGCTGACCGGGTAATCCACCGGAATGAACGCGGTGAGACGGTCCATCAGTTCGATGTAGGGCGCATGAGGCACCGCGTTGAAGGCGTAGTGGGTGAGTTTGGTCGCCTGTTCGCGAATCGCCTCGACCACACGTGGGTTGCAGTGGCCCAGGTTGAGCACGCCGATGCCGCCGATGAAGTCGATGTAGCGTTTGCCGGTGATGTCCCAGACTTCTGCGTTCTTGCCATGGCTGAGGCTGATGGGATGGACGGTGGAAATCGACTGGCTGATGGTTTCGCGGCTCATAAATCCAGGACTCGAGAATAGGGTGCGTCCTTTTATCTAAGCCGTGAGCCGCCTTGTCCCGCAAACGAAATAAAGTCGCCGGGTCATTATTAAAAGTCGGGATGTGTTGTTGTGTACTCCACCATCCAGCTCAAGAACGCCTTCACTTTTGGAACCTCCCCGGCATGTTCGGCATGGGCGATAAAGTGCGCGCCGGCGCTGGGCATCGTGTAGTCCCAGGGGATCATCAGGCTGCCGTTCGCCAGTTCCTCAGCCACCAGGTATTTGGGCACCAACGCCACGCCATACCCCGATTGGGCTGCGCGAATGCACATATAGAACGTGTCGAAGCGCGGGCCGTGGTAGCTGTTTTGCGAGTGCAGGCCCTGTTCCAGAAACCATTCGTGCCAGGCTTCGGGGCGGGAGGTGCATTGCAGCAAGGTGTGGCGGGACGAGGCGTCGCTGCCAGCGGCGACAAACCCCGGGGCGCACACCGGCACCACCGCTTCGCGAAACAACTCGATGCAGCTCGCTCCCGGCCACGATCCCTGGCCGAAGAAAAACGCGATATCCGCCTTGGCCTGCAGCACGTCGAACGGTTCCAGTTCGTTGCGCACGTCCAGGTGGATGTAGGGATGGCGCGCGGCAAAATCCTTGAGCTTGGGCACCAGCCAGCGGTCACCGAAGGTCGGCTGGGTGGCGATGCGCAGCACTTCGGTTTCGCCACCGTAGGTCAGGATGTAGCGGCTGGAAATATCCACCTGGTTGAGGATCTTGCGCACTTCTTCCAGGTACAGCGAGCCCGCTGGCGACAGGTACAGACGCTGGCGCACCCGCTGGAACAACGGGTGGCAGAGCATCTCCTCCAACTGCGCCACCTGCTTGCTCACCGCACTCTGGGTCAGGTGCAGCTCTTCGGCGGCGCGGGTGAAACTCAGGTGGCGGGCGGCGGCTTCGAAGCACTGCAGGGCCGTCATCGAAGGGGTCAAGCGTTTTGAAATCATGATGAGTTCATTCCAAATCGGAAGGAGCCTTTGCCTAAACGTCGTTTGTGGCCAAGGTGTAAAGCCGTTGATACTGACCGGCAACACTATAAACCGGCGCGGGTTTTTGGCGCCGAATAATAAAGACCGACAGGGAGCGCCTTGCATGAAGAACATGAAATCCACGTTGGCGGCATTCACTGCCGCCGCCGTATTGGGGCTGGCCGGGAGCGCACACGCAGGGGCGACCCTGGACGCGATCCAGAAGAAGGGTTTTATCCAGTGTGGAGTCAGCGACGGCTTGCCGGGTTTTGGCGTGCCGGACGCCAATGGCAAGATGACCGGCATCGATGTGGACGTGTGCCACGCCGTCGCGGCGGCACTGTTCGGTGATGCATCGAAAGTGAAGTTCAGCCAGTTGACCGCCAAGGAGCGTTTCACCGCGCTGCAGTCCGGCGAGATCGACCTGATTTCCCGCAACACCACCTGGACCAGTTCCCGCGACGCCGGCATGGGCATGGTGTTCACCGGCGTGACCTACTACGACGGCATCGGTTTTCTGGTGAACACCAAACTCGGCGTCAAAAGCGCCAAGGACCTAGACGGTGCGACCATCTGCATCCAGGCCGGTACCACCACCGAGCTGAACGTCTCTGACTACTTCCGCTCCAACGGCCTGAAGTACACACCGATCACCTTCGACACCGCCGACGAAAGCGCCAAGGGCCTCGAAGCCGGCCGCTGCGACGTGCTCACCACCGACCAGTCGGGCCTTTATGCCCAGCGAATCAAGATGGCGCATCCGGATGAGTTCGTGGTGTTGCCGGAAGTGATTTCCAAGGAGCCCCTGGGCCCGCTGGTACGCAAGGGCGATGACGAGTGGTTCAGCATCGTCAAATGGACCCTGTTCGCCATGCTCAACGCCGAAGAAATGGGCATCACCTCGCAGAACGTCGAAGAGCAGGCCAAGTCCAGCAAAAACCCGGACGTCGCCCGCCTGCTCGGGGCTGACGGTGACTACGGCAAGGACCTGAAGCTGCGCAAGGACTGGGTGGTGCAGATCGTCAAGCAAGTGGGCAACTACAGCGAAGTGTTCGAGCGCAACATCGGCCAGGGCAGTGTGCTGAAGATCAAGCGCGGGCTGAATGCCCTGTGGAGCAACGGCGGGATCCAGTACGCGCCGCCGGTGCGCTGAGGCTCACGACGACACGGTGTCTTTACCTGCCGCCTTGGAGCGATACAACGCCTGATCGGCCCTGGCCATCAGGCTTGTGGGTGACTCATCGTTGCGCCGCTCTACCACACCCAGGCTCAACGTCACCTTGAAGCTGCCCACGGCGGGCAGTTCCTTGAGCGCGGTGCGCATCCGTTCGGCCAGTGCCCGGGCGGTTTCCAACGTGCTTTTTGGGGCGATCACCATGAACTCATCGCCGCCCCAGCGAGCCAGCAAGTCGCCGGGGCTCAGGCAGGCTTCCAGGCATTCCACCACCCGCACCAGGGTTTCATCGCCTACGGCGTGGCCGAGCTGGTCGTTGATGGGCTTGAAGTCGTCAATATCCATGGCAATCAGCGACAGCGGCAGGCGAAACCGTTGGGCTCGATCGCACTCTTCCAGCAGGGCGCGCTCCAGGCGGTAACGATTGGCCACGCAGGTCAAAGTATCGCGTTCGGCCAGGGAGCGGTTTTCCTCCAGTTGCAACTGCAGTTGTTGATTGACCCGCGACAGCTCGCGCGTGCGCTCGGCCACCAGGGCTTCTAGGGATTGATTGCGTCGTTCCAGCTGTTCGATGGACTGTTTGCGCGCCTGGATGCTGCGGTGGGCACCGATCATGCGTGCCACTGAGCCGTCGTCGTTACGTGCGATCACGTAGCCACGGTCTTCGATCCACAGGTAGGAGCCATCTTTCTTGCGGCAGCGATACTCGGCTTGATAGTGAGTGGAGCGACGGTTGATGTAGTTATCAAACAGCACCATCACATTCGGATAGTCCTCGGGGTGAATCACGCTTTCCCAGGTGAATACGCTGTTTTCGAGGGAATGATGGGCGTAACCGAGCATTTCGTACCAGCCGGGGTTGCGATAGACGAACCCGGTGTTGGCGTTCCAGTCCCAGATCCCGTCGCTGACCAGCTCCATGACGGCATGCAGCATGTCAGCGTTAAGGTCGCAGAATTCGTTCCTTGACGGCCCGCTGGCGGATGTATCGTCCATTGCGCACTCCCTGCGTGGACTGGCTTTTAGGCCAGTCAAAGTTGACGCCGATACTCCGTGGCTGACGGTACTGTACAACGGCGCTTTGGCGCTTAGAAGGGGGGCTTTGGTCTAAATGAGGTATGGCAGATGGCCGCTGACTTTGTGTGGTTCAGCCTGAAACTGCGGGTTGAGCAGCTTCTGGAAATCACATGGGAAGGTTGATTGGCACGGGTCGGAAAGCTTACTTCGGCGCCACCATCCTCGTCTTTGGCGCCCCATTGGCATTGTGCTGATAAATCGCCTCAGGCTGCCCCTGCCGGTTAAAAAACACCTGTCCAATTCCCGCGGAGTTCCACAACCGTTCACCCGCTTCTGCGTGTTCCGGAATATGTGGCACCACCTGCATGGGCCGGCGATGGGTGAGCCAGTTCAGCGGTGAGCGCGGCGAATAGAGCCAGCGATTGAGGCGGTCGAACCATTCCAGCAGGCGCGGGGGGAATTCGTTCTTGATGCCGCTGCTGGTGATCTGCCAGATCTTCGGGCCCGCGTTGCGGTGGCGGATCAGCACTTCGTAGACGAACGAGTAGTGCACGTCCCCGGACAGGATCACGTAGTTGCCCGGGGTACGGGAGTGGCGAAAGATGTTGAGGATCACCTGCGCCGCACCGCGATGGGCCATCCAGTTTTCCGCGTCCACCAGCAGCGGGTAGCCACACCAGCTGAAGGCTTTCTGCACGGTCTCGATCAGCTTGACGCCAAAGATAGGCGCGGGGGAAACGATGATCGCGCTGGGGTGGTCCAGCAGTTCCTGTTGCAGTTCGCTCAAGGCTTCCCAGTCCAGCAGGCCGGACGGTTGCTTGAGGTTGAACTCACTGCGCCAGCGCCGGGTGCGGGTGTCGATCACCACCAGCGCGGGGGTGGTGGGCAGCACGTAATGCCATTGCTGGAACTGCAGCAGCTCGTTCACCAGTGCATCCTGGGCGCAGGCATCCAGAGGGTTGTCGCGGGCCTGTGTGGTGAGCGCCAGGGTTTTGTCCAGCAGGGCACCAAACGCATCCGGGTTGTTGCCCCAGCCCTGGCACAGCATGTAGGCCAGCAATGCGTTGCCGATGATGCGCTTGGAGAACGGGTGGCCGTAGGCGGTCTCTTCCCATTGGGCGCTGAGGTTCCAGTCGTCGGTGATGTCGTGATCATCGAAGATCATCAGGCAGGAAAGGTGGGCGAATACCCTCGCCACGCCGTCCAGGCCGTTACGAAACTTGTCGATCTGCACTTGCTCGCGTGCGTAGCGTGCCTGTTCTTCGGTGCTCAATCGCGGCGGTTGCGGGCTGATCAGCGTCCACGGCGTGGGCGACCAGGCCAGCAGGTACATTGCCATGACTTCCGCGAAGGTCACCAGGTGGTTGTCGGCACTGCTGCTGGTAAAAATCGGCTTCTTCACACCACCGAAAAACCGCTCGCGCAAGGTCTCGTTGCTTTCCAGGGCGGGCAGCAGGTCGGCGCGATGGTAGTAGCTGGCGGCATGCTCATAGAGCGCGGCGCTGTTGTCGACGACGGCACCCTCCAGCTGTTCATCGAACAGGCCAAGACGGGCAATCAGCGCGTGAATGGCCCGCAGCATGGGGCCCGCTACGTCATCGGCGTAGACCTGGTCGCCACTCATCATCAACAGGGCCGGGCGTTCGGCGATGGTGCTCGACTCCGCCAGCAGCCGATCGACGCACAGCAAACCTTCGTCGGCGCTGTGGTGGGGTTTGCGGCAGGAGCCGTGTACCAACTGGTGGATCCGGCTGTACAGGACGAAGTTCGGGGTTTGCCCGCGACCATACACCAGGTGAGGTGCCCACTGGGCAATGCCGGCGTTGTCGATCAGCAGGTCATAGCCGATGGTGATGTCCTGGGGCAAGGCGCTGTCGAGTGCGACGTCAATCAGATGAATAAACGCGTTGCGGCCCACGGGGATAACCTGGCAACGCGTGGCGTCCAGGTCGATGTCGAGTGCCTCCTGCGCAGAAGGCTTGAGCCGAAGGGTCAACGCCAGCTCCCGGCTTGCCACCAGCCACAGCACCAGACGCTGAGGTTCCAGGCGTCGTAGCAGCGGGCCAGCGATGACAGCGGGCAGGGGAGCAGATTCAGGCATCAGGGCAGCGGCTTTCTGGACAAGGGGGTGAAAGGGTAACGCAGTGGATGTCAGCGTTTTGTTAAGGGCGAAGTGCAACGCCAGGCGTTGCACTTGTTTTCAAGGTTAAGGCAGTCGGCCACCGCCCAGGTTGTCCAGGCCGCCCGAGGGGTTCCTTGAGCGGTTGCCGGATTGCACACCGTTGGGGTCGGTAGCGTGCTGTTCGGCAAGGGTATGTTCGACGCTGCGTTTTTTACGGACCTGTGCCGGTTCATCCTGCTCGGAAGGGAAACTGCGCCATTGCCCGATAGAGCTGCTCAGAGCGTTAATCATTGAATATTTTCCTTTTATCGCACGAAAGATATCAGTGTGCCCCTTGATAAGCCTGGGGCATCACGGCGATCGGGACGATATCCAGGGCCGGTTTTCACGGCTATAAACGTCTCGCGTCAAATTATGACGTTGTTCGGCCCGCCGCCTGATGGGGTTCCCAGGCTGCGTCGGACGTTTCCCCTTGGGTAATCAGCCAGCGCATTACATCGGCCAGGGCCACACTGTGCTGGCGCTCGACCCAGCGCACACCGTGGGGGCTGTAATGTTCGACATAGCGACTGAGCACCAGCCGACCCTGGTCGCTGGAAAGATGCAGGCGTGTTTCCCGACAGAGCAACGTACCGACCCCGCGCTTTCGGACGTGATGGCGCAGCAGCAGTGAGCCGCCCTCAGAAGTCATCAGCGGCCCCCGTCGCGCAACGGTCCGGCCCGGGCGTGGTGGAGCCTTCCTTGCCTTCCTCTACGTACGCGGCGCGATGTTCGGCCACCACGTTACGTAATGCGCTGTAGTAATCCGGCAGTCGCTGCAAGGTGTCGGTCAGCGGCAGCAGGGAGGCGCGGGTATCGATGGTGCCTCCCACCAGGCTCACGGTGCCGAGGGTTTGTACCGTGTCGCTGTCCCCCAGTGGCGCGACCACAAAGTTCAGCACTTTGCCCACGGCATCGCGGCTGTTGCCCGTGCCCAGCAGGGGCAATTCCACAATCGGTCCGTTGCCGATCCCCCACACCCCGAAGGTCTGCCCGAAATCCGCGGTATGCCGGGGGATGCCCAGCGGGTCCGAGACATCGATCAGGCCCACCAGCCCCACGGTGGTATTCACCGCAAAACGCCCCAGGGTATTGACCGAGCGCCGAGGGTTACCCTGCAACAGGTCGTTGATAAACACCTTCGGTTCGCTGAAGTTGCTCGCGAAGTTATGTACACCCTGCTGGAAAAAATCCGGCAGGTGTTTATAGCCACGCGCTACCGGTGTGAGGGCGTATTCATCCACGGCGCGGTTGAAAGCGAATACCCCGCGGTTGACCGGCTCGGCCGGGTCGTACACCGGATAAGTCACCTGTGCACAACGGGTGACGGGCCCTTCGGCGGCCGGTGTCGCGCAGCCTGTCAGGTAAGACACGGTCAACAGCAGCACGGCCTGGCGAGCCAGGTGCTGGGGATACGTCAGCGAGCGCATAAGCAGTCTCCGGAAAAGGGAGACGGATGCTGGCATTCGCCGCTTGCGCAAAGATGTCTGCTTTATTGCGGGGATGACGCTTTGTTGCACGATTGAAATATATGACGGGCCGCGCCGAATGGTTTTAGATGGCGTGTCGACAAGCCCTAGTGATACCCGCCGGTGAGTACTCTTTTAATCGTGGACGATGACCTTGAAGTCCTCGTGCTGCTGAAGAAATTTTTTGTGCAACATGGCTACACGGTCGAAACCGCCGCCCATGGCGCCGACCTGTGGGCGGCCATGGAGCGACAGCCCGCCGACCTGATCATTCTTGACCTGATGTTGCCCGGGGATAACGGCTTGCTCCTGTGTCAGCGCCTGCGCCAGCAGTACGCCACGCCGGTGATCATGCTGACGGCCATGGGTGAACTCAGCGACCGGGTGGTCGGCCTGGAAATGGGCGCCGATGACTACCTGAGCAAGCCGTTCGACGCCCGTGAACTGCTGGCGCGGGTACGCGCCGTATTGCGCCGGGCCGGTGAGAGCCGGCCACTGCCGGGAGAGGCTTCGCGCCCCTTGATCCGCTTTGCCGGGTGGCAGTTGGACGTGACCCGTCGGGAGCTGCGTTCGCCGGACCAGGTGATGATCCCGCTGTCATCCGGTGAGTTCGACTTGTTGCTGGTGTTTGTCGAGCACCCCCAGCGCGTGCTGACCCGCGAGCAGCTGTTGAACCTGGCGCGGGGCCACAGCCACGATGCCTTCGACCGCAGCATCGACGTTCAGGTCAGCCGCCTGCGGCGCAAGCTTGAGTTCGATACCAAGCGCCCGGCGATGATTCGCACGGTGCGCAACGGTGGTTATCAGTTTACTGCCAGCGTGAGCCGTTCATGAGTGGCCGTCGTCCCCGGGACACCGTCGCCCGCTGGATTGCCCTGACCATCCTGGTCGCGATGTTCACGGCCTTGGCCTTCAACGCGCTGTTTGTGCAACTGGCGGGCGTCTGGGCGCGGCCGCCCTTGAGTGAGACCGGCCTGTTGGACAAGGTGGCGGTGATCGTGCGGATGATCGAGGCGGCGGATCCGCTTCAGCGTCCAGGGCTTGCGCGCTCGGCCGGGGATGAGAGTTTCAGTGTGCAGTGGTCGGCCAATCGTGAGCAGGTCGACCTGCCCGTCATGAAAGAGCCGTCGGTGCATCCTGCCCAGGAAGTGTTCGGCCTGTCACTCAAATGGCCGCAGCGGCGCATCGAGGCCTATGACCCGTCGGACTGGCAAGGCCCCGGCGGGCACTACGCATTGCTGGTGGAATTGACGGACCATTCCTGGCTGACCCTCAGTGCCAGTTCCCGCAGTTGGGGCCTGCCGGAAGGTGTGCGCAGCCTGGTGGTACTGGTGCTGGTGTTGCTCTCGACTGCCTTGGTCACCTGGGTTGCCACTCGCCGGCTCGCCCGGCCACTGCAGGACTTCGCCCAAGGCGTGCGACGCTTTGGCGCCGACTTTCGTTCTCCCCCCATCGATCCGGTCGGCCCCCACGAAATCCGTCAGGCGATCCTCGCGTTCAACGGCATGCAGGCGCAGTTGCAGCACTTCATCCAGGACCGCACCCAGATGCTCGCCGCGATCTCCCATGACCTGCGGGCACCGCTGACCCGCCTGCGGTTGCGTGGCGAATTCATTGAGGACGCCGACCAACAGCATCGCCTGTTCCGGGATGTCGACGAGATGCAGGCGATGATCAACACCGCCCTGGAATTCTTCCGCGATGACGCGCGCCTGGAGCAGGCCACCCAGCTGGACCTTGCCGAGTTGCTGCAAACCTTGATTGACGACTACCGCGACCAGTCCATCGACATCACCTTCAACGGTCCGCCACGGCTGGTCTATTTCGGCCGGCCGCTGGGGCTTAAACGGGTGATGACCAATCTCATGGACAACGCGATCCACTACGGGCTGGCGCCGGAAATTGAACTGCAACAGAGTCCGGGAAGGGTGATGGTGCGGGTGTTGGACCGTGGCCCTGGCATCCCGGTGGAGCAGCAGGAACAGGTGTTCCTGCCGTTTTTCCGCCTGGAAGGCTCACGCAATAAAAGCACCGGCGGTGTCGGTTTGGGGCTCTCCACGGCACGGGCGATTGTGCTGGAACACGGTGGGACACTGACCTTGGAAAATCGCCCGTGCGGCGGGCTGGCCGCCGTGGTGGTATTGCCGGTTTAGCAAGGCTTGGGCGGTCAGAGCAAGCGGTCTCCCAAACCGCTTAGTGCACCGCCTTCTTTGCGGGCTGACGGCTCATCCTTTGTCGGGGAGGAGGGTTGGACGGGCTGAACGGGTTGAACCGGCTGAGCAGGTTGAAAGGGCTGAATCAGGGTTTGGTTATGGAAAGCGTTGCCAACGATCATGGA
The DNA here is from genome assembly GCF_036346535.1 of Pseudomonas sp. Z18(2022). Classification (NCBI taxonomy): domain Bacteria; kingdom Pseudomonadati; phylum Pseudomonadota; class Gammaproteobacteria; order Pseudomonadales; family Pseudomonadaceae; genus Pseudomonas; species Pseudomonas sp. Z18(2022). The sequence continues at coordinate 77,027 of NZ_JAOTOA010000006.1, read as the reverse complement.
AGTACCTCTTGTTAAACAGGAAGTTTGCTCTGCGCATCAACTCCCTTTGAGTACGTCCTGATCAGTGGCCCTGGTCCGCTCCAGCGTTCCGGGCCATAGGGTTTCCATTTGCTTCCACAGCGCACACGAGGAACGGTTCAAGCCGGCTTGGGCACCGTAAACCGAAACTCACTGCCCCTGCCCAATTCACTCTCAGCCTCTATCCGCCCGCCGTGGGCCTGGACGATACCTTGAGTGATGTACAGCCCCAGGCCGCTGCCCGTGGGATTGTTTTCGGTCTGGGTCCAGTAGCGGTCAAACACATGGGGCAATTGTTCCGGCGCGATCCCTTCCCCGGAATCACGCACCGAAAACACAATCTCTTCACCATTGCTCATGGCACTGATGCCGATATTGCCCTGGCGCGGCGTGAACTTGATGGCGTTGCCGATCAGGTTCGACAGCACCTGGAACAGGCGCTCGGGGTCCGCATTGATTTGCAGCCCGGGTTCGGCGTTGAAGGACAAGTCGATGGCCTTTTCCATCGCCAGGGGCGCCAGCAGTGAATACGCTTCTTCGAACATCTGGCTCACATCCAGAGACACTGGCTTGACGGTGTAGCGCCCGGCTTCGATTTTCGAGGTGTCGAGCAAATCCTCCAGCAGCACATTCATGCGCCCGGCGGCTTGTTGCATGGTGTCGATGGCCGAGGAAATCCGCCGCGAGGTGTGTGGGCCGTCGGAGCTGAAGGCTTTTTGCATCATGCCGCAGAGCATCGAGATGACAGTCATGGGGTTGCGCAGGTCGTGGGAAACCACCGCCACCAGTTCATCCCGCGCGCGCACGGCTTGTTGTTCGCGCAGCACCTGGCGCGCCAGGTCATTTTCCAGGGCCGAGCGGCGCAGATCGTTGGCGGCAAAGCGGTCGCCGTGGCTCCACTTGGTGGATATGCCGTCCATTTCCACTTTCCAGATTTCAAACGAGGTGCGTGGGCGCAGGCGCAGACCAGCGTCGGAAGTTTCCAGGTTGAGTGGCTTATTGGGATCGCCGCTCCAGTTGATGTGTTCCTTGACCTCGGGGCGAAACCACAGCACACCGTTGTCCACCGGCTTGGGCAAACTCATGGCCAACACGCCACTGGCTACGTGCGGGTACTCCGCCGCCGGCGGGTACACCGAGGCCAGGTGATGGCTGGCAAACACCGGCTGCCCGGTCTCTTGCAGCCATTTGTGCAGGGCGCGAATCTGCCCGGGTTCCGGGCAGTTGCCATAGCGATGCAGTTGCTTGTCTTCGATGATCGCCACACCGCCTGCCTGGGTCAGGTCCATCAGCAGTTGCGGGCGTTGCGCCAGGCCATCGAAGACGTTTGCGGGGGATGCCTGCATGGCTTGGCTGAGCAAGGCCAGTGCCTCGACCTTTTCTTCGCGCTGGCGGCTCAGGTCCAGGGCTTCCATGGCGCTGATCTGCAACGACAGCACCTGGCCGATGGTCTGGCAGGCGGTGCGCAGGTCATTGGGCACCAGCAGCGGCTGGCGGTTGCCGCAACTGATCAGGCCCCAGAGTTTGTCGCCCGCCATCAGGGAAATGCTCATGGACGACAGCACGCCCATGTTCTGCATGTACTGGCAGTGAATCGGCGACACGCTGCGCAGGGTGGCGAAGCTCAGGTCCAGGGGCTGGCCGGTGTCCGGGCGCAACCGGGGCACCAGCGGCACCGGCTCATAGTCGGCGTTGGGGATGATCCGCAGCCAGTTGGTGCGGTACAGCTCACGAGCCTGTTCGGGGATGTCGGAGGCGGGGAAGAACAGGCCGTTGAACAGTTCCATCGACGGCGCGGACGCTTCGGCAATTACCTGGCCGTGGCCTTCTTCCTCGAAGCGATAAATCAGCACGCGGTCGTAGCCGGTCATGGCCTGGATTTCGTTGACGCTGATTTCATACAAGGCTTGCAGGGTTTTCGCCGCTTGCAGACGTTGCAGCATCTTGCCCAGGTTGCTGGTGCGGCCATTGAGGGCCTGGGGCTGGAAATCCTTGAGCCGCGGCTCGAACTCCAGCACCAGCACGTCCTGATGGCGGTGAAGCAACCCTTCGAACTCCGCACCGTTGAGGGTCATGTGCAAGGGCGGGGCGTCGAAGAAGCTGTTCTGCGTGACCATGGCCTGGACCGCGTCGGCATGTTCGGCGCTGATCAATGTGTGCAATGGCTGGCCCAGCAGGGATTCCGGCGAGTGATTGAACAGCCCGGCCACGTTGGCGCTGACCTGCATGATATGCAGCTCCGGCTCGGACAAGGTCAGCAGCGCGCCGTGGGGCTGGATGGCGCCCGGGAAGCGGATGGGTTCGTCTGCACAGTTGGCAAGCAGCTCTTCAAAGTCATCGGGTTTCATAGCAGTACCTCCTGGCTGTCGAGCCATTGCTCAAAGCAGCTGAATGTCGAGCGGGCCGCGTTCACGGCGCGCAGCTTGGCGTGCGCGTCGAGGGGCACATGGTTCAGGTAATCGAGAAAATCTTTCCAGCGCCGGCCGGTTTCGGCGCCGTACACATTGAGGAACGCGCCACCGTTGCCGGCATCCAGCCCCAGGCGCTGCGCCATTTCCCGGCGCAGGATCTGGCCACCCAAGGTGGCGCCTTCCAGCACGTACAGCGCACCCAGGCAAGCGGCGGGTGTGTCGAGCGGCGGTAACAACGTGCAGTGGGGAAGGGCGGCAATGGCCGAGTCGTCCAGGCCCAGGGCGTGGAGATCCGTCAGCAAGGTGGGCGTTTTCAGACGCAGTGCCTGGTCAAATCCCAAAGGGATCAGGCCGCTGTCGTTCAGCGTGGCTTCCATCGGGCTGTAGAACCCGTAATAGGCCTGGAGCAGGCGTCGATACCCGTCGTGATCCAGCTGCGGGGAGAAAAACGGCAAGCGTTTTTCCAGGGCGACGTGCAGTAAAGCGGTACCTGAGCGCAAGGCTTCAAGTACAGGGGGCGCACCAACGTCATGGGCCTGTGAATGCATTCAGTAAACTCGAGCTGGAGGGCCTGCTGGCCATGTAGGGTTGCGTAATAACTGACCGCAGGAGCTGTCGCGAAGTTCGCCGCAGCTGATATCGCGATGCTATCAATGCATGGGGGGGCCCTGCATCAGTGCAGATTGTACGCAATCGAGCAGGCGCTCGGTGCTCCACGGCTTGGGCAAGAAGCGCACGGTGCTGCCCAGTTGCGACGCCATCGCCGTATTGCCCGAGGTCAGCACCACCGGCAGCGACGGCCAGCGATGGGCAACCACCTTGCTCAAGTCGTAGCCATTGATCAGGCCAGGCATCTGAATATCACTGACAATCAGGTCAACCGGATCGCTGGTCCGTTCAAGAAAAATCATCCCTTCATCGGCGGAAGGGAATGAGGTCACCACCGCACCGAAATCCTCCAGTACATCCACCATCAACGAGCGAATGATTTCGTCGTCTTCCAGCACCAATATCGATGGCTGAGCCATGATCCTTACTCCACCATCAGGGTTAAGTAAGGTGGAGTGAGGGGCGGCTGAATAGGTTCGATTGGATGTTTTTTTTGCGATGGGTGGTCATTTGATGGGCAGGTTCCGTGCTAGAAGCGTTCATCCATCAGCGCCGGCAACGTCAGCTCCTTGACGAAGCTGGCGCCGGACAGGCTCAAGACCATACGCACCACTTGCACCACGTCATGCACCGGAATCAATTGGCCGTCACCGCGCTGTTCGGCCTGGATGCGTGAGGTGCTCAAGGAATCTTCGGTATTCAGGTAACCCAGGTTCAGGCAGGTGACGCCCAGTCGCTGCTGGCGATAGCCTTCACGCAACGCATCGGCGATACCGCGCAAGGCGAATTTCGACGCACCGAACGCCACTTCCGGCCGGCCGCTCTGGGGCAATCCCGAGGTCGAGCCCGTGAGGATGATTCGGGGTTGGGGACTTTTCAGCAACACCGGCAGTAGCCGTTTGATCAGCAGCAGCGGTGCGGTGATGTTGCAACTGACGATGGCCTCCAGTTGCGTGTCCTCGTCGGTGAGGAAGCTATAGGCTGAGTCAAATGCGCGCTCTTCCCAGATGCCCAGGTTATAGATCAGCGTGTCCAGCCCCTCTGCCGCCACCGCCTGTTCAATGACGTGCGCCGCGTGTGCCGGCAGGCCAAGGTCCGCTTCCACCCACTGCACCTCGGCACCGGTGCTGGATATCAGATGTTCAGGGCGGCTGCGGGAAACCCCGATCAGCGTATCGCCAACCCCGCCCAGTCCTTCCATCAAGGCTTTGCCCAACCCTTTGCTTGCACCGACCACCATGGTTTTCATCGCTTGTCTCCTGAACCGCTGTGCTGATGGGAGCGGGCATGCAAGCAGAGTGGCGGGGTGATATCAATTGAGTGGCTGTTTCCAGATGTTAATCTCTACAGCGCCGTCCAAGCCTTCAAGGATCCTTATGTTCATCCGCAACCCTATTGTTCCCGAACTCATCGTGATGGGGCTCACGGCGAGCCTCGACTTCTGGGTCACCCAGTTGGGCTTCGAGATTGCCTATCAGCGCTCCGAGGAAGGCTTTGCTTATCTCGACCTGCACGGCGCGCAAATCATGCTGGAGCAATACGATCCGGGTGCCGGCCAGTGGTTGACCGCGCCGTTGGAAAAGCCCCTGGGGCGAGGCATCAACCTGCAAATCGATGTACCTGCCGTAGCGCCTGTTTTGCAGCGTCTGGCAGCCATCGGCTGGCCGCTGTTCCGCGACGTTGAGGATGCCTGGTATCGGGCGGGTGAGGTGGAAGCGGGGCAACGGCAGTTCATCGTGCAAGACCCGGACGGCTATCTGGTGCGTCTGGTGCAACGGTTGGGCGAACGACCAGTGGGGAGTCATTTATGAAATGCGCCGCTTTACTGACCATCACACTGATCTGCGGGGCGTTCAGTCTCCAGGCAACAGCGGCCGGCGATGCCGAAGCCGGTGGTAAGTTGTTCAGCAAAACCTGCGGCGGTTGCCATAGCGTCGGCGAAAACGCCCGGGGCGGTTTTGGGCCGCAGCTCAACGGCATCATTGGCCGCCCTGCGGGTACCACCACTGACTATCAGTATTCAGACGCGATGAAGAACTCAGGCGTGATCTGGACGCGGGACAAACTGGCCGCCTATATCGAGGCCCCGAAAAAGGTCGTGAGCGGCACCCGGATGATTTTCTGGGGGATCAGTGACCAGGAGAAGATCGACAACTTGTTGGCGTATCTTGCGACGTTCCAGGCGCAGTAACTCAGGTTGATTGACGGGAAGCGTCCCGATAATGCCTCGGCGCTTTCCCAATCACTCGCTTGAAAGCATTGCTGAACGCACTTTCAGACCCATACCCCAGCGACTGTGCCAACACGCCAACCGACAGATTGCCCTCGCGCAGCGCGCGTTGCGCAAGGCGCATGCGCCACTCGGTCAGGTACGCCAGCGGCGGCACCCCGGCGACACTCTTGAAGTACTGCGAAAAGGTCGTGCGCGACATCGCGGCCGCCGCCGCCAACGCCTCCAGTGACCAGGCATTTCCAGGCTCGCTGTGCATCAAGCGCAGCGCGGGTGCCAGGCGCTTGTCGCTGACCGTGCGCAGCCAGCCTTCGGGTAATGCGCCCGAGGTTTCGACATAGGCACGCAGGATCTGGATAAACATCAATTGCGCCAGCTGCGCCGAGGCCAGGCTCGCCCCCAGCAAGTTGGCTTGCGCCTCATGCGCCAACTGGCCGAGCAACCATTGCACGATGGCTGCCTGGGGCGCCGTGGCCCGTACGTGGATCAGGGGCGGCAGCGCGTTGGCCAGCAGCCCGCCACTTTCCGGGTCCAGTTGCACATAGCCGCCGATTTGCACACAGCCCTGGCCGTCGCCAATTTGTGGGAAGCGGCCGGCATCCGCGAACAACTGCCGCGCCTCCAACGGCGGGACCGACACATCGCCCGCCAGCACAAACGAACGTTGTGCACACAGCAGGAACACATCGCCCGCTTCAATCAAGACCGGCGCCGGCTCGCCGTCCAGCCATAGCCAGCACTGGCCCTTCACCAACCCGAAAAACTTGATCTTGTCCGGCGCGGGAAAACGCAGGGCCCAGTCGCCGCCTGCACTGAAGCCGCCGGTCATCACGGATTGGGCATTCACAAAAGTGAGAATCTCGGAAAACGGGTCGCTGGGCATATTCGTACTTTCGCGCAGGTAAACGGGATGTTCGAGTATTCAGAGTACGGCTTTCCCGGCGTAGCGTGTTAACCACACGTCTAACGGAGACTTTGTCATGCCCACAGCACAAAACCCGATCCATAGCGGCTACGGCGCCGCGACCACCGCCGCTGAGGTGATCCGAGGTGTCGATCTGTCCGGCAAGGTGGCGATTGTCACGGGTGGTTACTCCGGCATTGGCCTGGTCACCGCCCGGACCCTGGCCGCCGCCGGCGCCCATGTGATCGTCCCGGCCCGTGACCCGGCCAAGGCCCGCGCCGCACTCAAACCTTATCCACAGCTGCAACTTGAATCCCTCGATTTGATGGACGCCCATTCCATCGAGCAGTTTGCCGAGGGCTTTCTGGCGACCGGTCGGCCGCTGCATTTGCTGATCAACAACGCCGGGGTCATGGCGCCGCCGCTGAGTCGCAACGCCCAGGGCTACGAATCCCAGTTCGCCACCAATCATCTCGGGCATTTCCAGCTTACCCAGCGCCTGTGGCCGGCGCTGCAACGTGCCGAAGGCGCGCGGGTGGTGGCGTTGTCTTCACGGGGGCATGTGCACGGCGGCGTCGATTTTGACGACTGGAATTTCGAGCGCCAGCCGTACGATCCATGGAAAGCCTACGGTCAGTCCAAGACCGCCAATGCGTTGTTTGCCGTGCACCTGGACACACTGGGCGCAGCCAGCGGAGTGAGGGCTTTTGCGGTGCATCCCGGTGGGATCATCACCGACCTGGTGCGGCACATGCAGGCGGACGTCTTGCAGGCATCAGGTTATGTAGACGAGCACGGGCAGCCGGTGATCGACCCCGAGCGGAACATGAAAAACCCGGAGCAAGGCGCAGCCACCAGTGTGTGGTGCGCGGTAAGCGGGCAGTTGGCGGGAATGGGCGGGGTGTATTGCGAGAACTGTGATGTGGCGGTTGCGATGAGTGCCGACTCGGAAGAACCGCTGGGCGTCAGGCCGTGGGCGGTGGATGCCGGTTTGGCGCAGCGGCTGTGGGCATTGAGCGAAGAGCTGGTCGGAGCACGCTAGAGCGCGGTGTGGGGTCAGCGTGCTGACCCCATCGGCCCGTCAAGAACCCTGCGGCGTCTCCCCGCGCGCCAGACGCGCATTGATATCTTCGATCACGGCCGGCAGTTCGACGATGGTGTCGATCAGGTAATGCGGCCGCGAACCCTCGAACATCTGGGTGATACGCGCACGCTCCAGCGCCAGCTCAGCAGCGGGCAGCGCCTTGTATTGCTCGTAGGTCAAACCCAGTGCGTTGCCCGAGCAGGTCAACGCGACCGTCCACATGCCAGCGCTGCGGCCTTCCAGGATCCCGGGCCAGGTGTCGTCGACCTTCACGCACGCGGCCACATCACTGATGCCCAGTGCAATCACGTTGGCCAGTGCCTGCGCCGGATGCGGGCGCCCGTTCGGCACCTCGTCGGTCGCCACTACATGGTCGGCGACGTAGCCGTTGTGCCGCGCCAACTCGACCACCTTGGCCATCACCACCGCCGGGTACCCGGAGCAGGAGCCGATCTTCAAGCCCTGGCCGCGCAGGGTGTTGATCGCCTCAAGGGCGCCGGGAATAACCGCCGAATGCAGCGCGATTTTCTCGATCTGCAGCGGCATGAAGCGCTCGTAGAGTGCGGTGACGTCTTCGTCGGTGGGCAGGCGGTCAAACACCGCCCGATAACGCTCGGCAATCTGCGGCAGGTTGCACAAGGTGCGGATGTGATCCCACTTGCCCATGCCCATCGGGCCGCGGGCTTCTTCCAGGGAAACGGCGACGCCGAACTCGCCGAACGCCTCGACAAAAATCTGCGTAGGGGCAAAGGAGCCGAAGTCGACAACGGTGCCGGCCCAATCCAGGACCACGGCTTGCAGCTTGGAAGGTTGTTGGTAGTGCATGGCAAGTCTCCATTTTCAGGTGTGAGCAGGCCGTCCCTCTGCCGAAGAAGAGGTAAGCGCCTGGTGCGGGTTTAAACGGGTAAGGCGATCAGGTGGCCGGGATCGGGCTGGCCTCGAACAGCTCGGCGATCATCGGTCGGTTGCGCCGGATGCCCAGGCAACACAGGTGGTAGTCGATGAAAAACGGATGGTCGACGAAAGTGATGGGCGTGGTGCCCGGGGTTTCGGCGTACTCCACGGCAGACACAAAGCCGATGCCGATGCCTTTGGTGATCGCGTGCACGATGGCTTCGCGACTGTTCAACTGCATCACGCAGTTCACGGCGATGCCCTGGCGCTTGCAGCTTTCTTCCACCAGTTGCCGGGTGCGTGAGCTCTTCTCGCGCATCACCCACTTTTCGCGGCTGATCTGTTCCACGTGCACCTCTTTCTGCTGTGCCCACGGGTGGTCATCGCGCACCACTGCAATGATCGGATAGCGCCGGTACAGCTGGGTATCAAAGCGCTGGTCGAATTCCGAAAGGGCCAGGATCGCCACGTCGATATCGAAGTTGAAGAGCCGGTCCAGGGTTTCCTTCTCCGGGGAAAACGAGGTTTCCAGTTCGATGTCCGGGTGGCGCTGCATCAATTCGTAGGTCAGGTTCATCGCGATCGGCGGCGACACTGCGCCCAGGCGCAGCAGCCCGGTCTTGCGCTGCTTGAAACTCTGCAGCAGTTGCATGGCTTCATCCTCCTGGCCGAACAGCCCCTGGGTGATTCCGTAAAGGGCGTGCCCGGCTGCACTCATCTCGATAAACCGCCCGCGACGGTGGAACAGCTCCACCGAAAACTGCTTCTCCAAACCGTTGACCTGCTCGCTGACCGTCGGCTGGCCGACGCTCAGGTACTCGGCGGCGAGGGTGAAACTGCCGGTCTTCGCCACTGCGTGAAAGGAGCGCAGCCACTTGTGGTACTGGTACATAACGAGTCCTGTTCCTGAGGTCCGCCGGGCCGGTCATCAACGTCGGATAAACAACGCCACCGCCGCGCTGCACAGGCAGGCCGAGGTCACGACGATGAAGATCAGCGAGGTGTTGCCGGTACTGTCGAGCATACTGCCGATCAGCGGTTCCGCCAGGCCGGCGAACAGATAGGATGAGAAATTCATCACGCCCGTGGCTGTACCCGCACGCTTGGCGCCGACCAGGTCCGGGCACAGCGCCCAGAAACTCGACGCCGGCCCGTACACAAAGAACCCGCACAGGAACAACGCCACCAGGCCGATTGCGCTGTGGGGCGGCAGGCTCCACATCCACAGGCTGGTGGCGGCGCCGAGGAACATGTAGAGCATGATTGCCAGGTAACGTTTGGAGCCGAACAGTTTGTCCGAGACCCAGCCGTTGCTCAGGGCGCCGATGGCCATGCCTACTGGCAGGGCCACGGTGATCCACTTCGGATCGATCATGCTGTCGCCGCTTTTCCAGTTGGCGCCCAGGAAGTGCACCGGTACCCAGACGATCAGGCCGTAGCGGGCAGCGTTCTGGAAGCCCAGGGAGATGGCGGCGATGATCAGGCGCGGGTTTTTCAGGACGGCCTTGTAGCGCTGCCCTGAGGTTTCGACTTCGCCGTGGGCCACTTCATGATTCTTGTCTTCGGCGTTGGCCACGCCGGTGTCGGCCAGGGGTTCGAAGCCCAGGTCCTGAGGCCGTTCCCGAGCCACCAGATAGAAGATGATGCCGCCCGCCAGCATCAACAGCACGGGCAGGCGGAAGATCCAGCGCCACTCCAGTTGGAATACTTCCAGCACCACGATCGAGGTCACGTACGACAGCACCGAGGCGCAGCCGGCGGCGAACACATAAAAGCCATACACCTTGCCGCGTTCACCGGCGCTCCACCAATTGGAAATCAGCCGGCTGCCGGGCGCCCAACCGAGGGCCTGGAAATAACCGTTGATGCCCCATGGCAGGATCAGCCCGGCAAACCCGCTGGCGAAACTGGTGACCCAGTTGGCCCCGCAGGACAGCACCGCGCCCAGGGTCATGATGCGGCGCCCGCCGAACTTGTCGGCGAGGTTGCCGTTGATGGCCTGGCCAATCGCATAGGCCCAGAGCATGGCGGCGGAGGCCCAGCCGAGGGTTTCCTTGGTCAGGCCGAACTCCGCCTGGATCCCGGGGATGGCAAAGCCAAAGGTCTGGCGACCGGTGTAGAAAAACAGATAACAAAACATCGCCGCCAGCAGCATGCGCCACTGGGCAACGCGGAACGATGAGGTACGGACGGCAGGAACAGGCAGCACGTGTGCACGATTCATGATGTTTTCCTTATTGTTATTCGCCCCGGCGACCGCAGCCGCAGGGGGGCACTCTTGATAGGTGCAACAGGAAACGACCGAATTACGGTGAGTCTAGGCCGCTTGCGCGCCGATGAAGTTCTTGCCGCGTGCGCCTTGCAGGGCGAAGCGGATCATCGCTTCGGCCTCGGTGGCATTCACGCCGTAGTCGGCAAATTCGGTCTTCACGTCCAGGCTGTGGAGGAAGTCGCGCAACTGCGTCTGGGCCTGGTGCAGGTCGGTGCCGAATACCCGTTGCAGGGTGCGGTCTCGCGCGGCGTCATGCCCCCACGCCAGGCCCAGCACCAGCGGCAAGGTGAAGGAGCAGGCGATGCCGTGGGGCAGGCCGTGGTGCAGGGTCATCTCATAGGAGATGGAGTGGGCGAGGGCGGTCTTGGTGTTGGAAAAAGCCAGGCCGGCTTTAAGTGCCGCCAACGCCATGCGCGAGCGCAGTTCCTGGTTGCCGAGGTCGCGCCGCAAGCGCGGCAGGCATTCCAGGATGTCTTCGATGGCGGAGATGGCAAAGGTGTCCGAGACCGGGTTGGCGTTGATGTTCCAGATCGACTCCAGTGCGTGGGACAAGGCATCCAGGCCGGTAGAGACGGTGACGCCACCCGGTACCGTCAGCATCAACTGCGGGTCGATGATCGCCACTTTCGGCCAGGTGCAGTCCAGGTGCAGCGAATACTTCTTGAGGCTGGCGGAGTCCCAGATCGTCGCCCATGGCGTGACTTCGCTGCCGGTGCCGGCGGTGGTCGGGGCGGCAATCAATTGCTTGTGGCGGGCCGGCACGAACGGTTTGCCGGTGGCCAGCAGCGCGAGCAACTCGTCGAAGTCCCCCGATTCGGTGCCGACGATCAACGCCTTGGCCGTATCGATCGCGCTGCCACCGCCGACGGCGACCACCACCTGGCAGTCACCGGCCTGCTGCCAGAAACGCTCGTAGGTGTCGCGCAGTTGGGCCACGTCGGGGTTGGGCTGCACGTCTTCGATCACGTACACCAGGCGGTCACCCAGCAGGTCCTGGATGCGATCCACCAGACCGAGCCCGCGGGCTTCGGGGAAGGTCACGAGGGCGACGCTCTGGCCTTCGGTGAGGGCGGCGAGTTCTTGCAGGCAGCCCCAGCCGAAGCGGGTGTCTACCGGGTTGTGGAATCGGGCAGTCATGGCGGGTTCCTGGCTTTTGTTATTGGAAGTGCCGCCATAGTCGGGGAGGGTGGGATAGACCTCAAATCGATAGATTGGGGGGATGCATTGGCTGGGCCGATAGCAAGGCCCAGCCGATGAGGTGCTTCAACGAACGTTTCTGAACAGCATCAACCGCGCACTTTCATGCAACCCCCGAGTCAGCCCCTGTAACCGCTGAAACTCCTCGGGATACTGTTGGGCTACATCGTCCCTCGGCGTTTGCGACGCCAGGTCGTGCAGGGTGGGCGAACTGCCGTCGTGTTCCATTTGCAGCAGGAAGTCCTTGGTCACTCCGCCGATCAGCGGGAACGTGCCCTCGCGCAATACCAGCGGCACCACCCGCTCGCCTTCCGGCGCAGGTTGCTGGATATCGCGGCCCATCGCGCCATTGCGGAACGGAATGCCCGCCATGCCGGCCACGGTCGGCAGCAGGTCGGCGAGGCCGACGGCTTCTTCGATCACCCGGGGTTCCAGGCCAGGTGCATGGATCATCATCGGTACGTTATTGCTTTCCAAGCCAAGCTGCTCGAATGCCGGTGCCATGTGCGGGATCTGGCTGATGCGGGTGTTGTGGTCGCCGAAGAACACGAAGATGGTGTTGTCGTAGTAACCGCCAGCCTTGGCGATTTCCATCAGGCGGCCGATGTTGAAGTCCAGCAGGCGCACCGCGTTGTATTGCTCGACGCTGCGACTGCCTGCGGCCTGGACTTGCTCCACGGTGAGGTCGTGCACCACGAAACCATCGTTGTCTTTGGGGATGGTGAACGGGCGGTGGTTGCCGGAGGTTTGCAGGTAGGCGAAGAACGGCTGGTCCTTGGGAATGGCGCGCAGCAGTTCGTCGCCTTCCTTGAACAGGTCCAGGTCGGACACGCCCCACACGTCCACCCGTGGCGAGCGCCAGTGGCTTTCGTCGTAGAGTTTCACGCCGTCGATGCTCTGGCGGATCAGCGCGTTGATGTTCGCCCAGCCGGCATTGCCGCCGATCATGTAGAGCTTCTGGTAATCCTCGAAGGCGTTGATCAACGTGTGTTGCCGGGTGATCAGCGGGTTGCGGGTGGCGGTCTCCCGGCGGGTGACGTCGGGCACGCCGGTGATGCTCGCCCACACGGTCTTGGCGGTGCCGGTGACGGGCACGTAGAAGTGTTTGAAGAACCAGCTTTCCTGCGCCAGCTTGTCGAGGTTCGGCGTGGGGTTCAGCGGGTTGCCGTAGGCGCCCACGGCGCTGGTGCCGAGGGATTCGAGCATCACGAAAATCACGTTGGGCGGGCGATCACCTTTAAGCCGATAAGGCTGCACGGTTTGTTCGCGGGCGAAGTTCAGTTGCTCGGGATCGGGTTGGCTGACGCCCAGGTAATTCGCGACTTGCGGGTAGTGCTCGCGCACCTTGCCTTCATCGAACTGCGACTGGCCGACCTTGAGGGTGTCGTACAAAAACAGCACCGGGTTGAGGCCCACGGCGGCGATCTGGTTGTTGCCGGAAAAGAACGCATCGCTCCAGCGCAGCGGCACCGGGTTTTCGAGATTGAGGTTGGCCACGCGGCCGAGCAGGGCCAGCAATACGGCGATTACACCGACGGTGGCCACCGAGGCCAGTGCCAGCTTGCCGATGGGTTTGCGTTCGCCATCCAGGGTGATGCGTTCAAGGCGAACCAGTGCGTAGGTCCACAGGCCGACGGCAGTAAGCCAACTCAAGGTTATCCACAGCACCGGGTAGGTTTCCCACACCATCTGCTGGGAAATCTGCGCGTCTTCCAGATAACGCAGCACCGTGGCGTTGATGCGCACACCGAGGTAGGCGTAGTGGCCGAAGTCGATGATGTACACCAGCCCGACGATGCCCAGCGCCACCAGCAGATAACCCCGGGCCAGCCAGCGCAAGGCGGGGACGGTCAGCAGGTTCCAGCGCGGCAGCCAGGCGAGCAGGGCCAGGGGCAGCAGGATCAGCACCGCCAGGCGCAAGTCAAAACGCAGGCCGATCCCGAAGGTTTCCAGCAGTGCGGCTTCCCTGAGATCAACCCCGGAAAACCCCAGTAAAAACACCAGCCGCAATGCCGCCAGCAACGCAAATACCAAACCGATTGCGCCCACGCCGTAGCGCAGGCGGCGCGAGTGCAACCATCCCATCATTGACCTCTGTGCAGTTTTAAAAGAGGGCGCCAGGCAGCCATCGCCAGCATCCACAACCCGGCCACCAGGCAGTAGCCCGTCAGCAGTGGGTCGATCAGATAGTCCCAGTAGTTTTCCGAGGCCTTGAGCCGCAGCGCGAACGCCAGGGTGCCCGCCGCGAGCATCCATACGGCCAAGGTATTACGCAGCCAGAGCATCAACAGCGCCGCCAGGGCTATCAGCACAATCATCGGCCGAGGGTTGAAGCCCCAGCGGTAAGGGTCGAAATACGTCAGGCCCATCGTCGCGGGGTACAGCACCAGGCTCAGGGCGCCAAACAACAGCAATACCTGGACCTTCTGCGGGCGCTGGAGCGGCTGCACCACACCCAACCGACACAGGCTGACCCACGCCAGCAACACCAGGGTGCTGATGGCCAGGTCATCGGTGAAGCTGCGCACATACGCCGCCAACGGCAGTTCGTTGACCGGGATAAAACTCACCACCACCAACACCGGCAGCAGCCAGGGGCGCCAGGGCGTGGTGACGCGCAACAGGCTGAGCAGCACAAAACCCAACAGCACAAAACTCAAATGCGCTTGCCATACAGAAACCATCACAGGCGCTCCGACAGCCAGGCTTCGTTGAAGCTGACGTGTTTGATAAAGGTGTTATTCCATGAGTACACCAGGTGGTACATGCCGTCCGGGCTGCGGCTGAAGTACGGGTACTCGTATTCGAAATCGCAGCCACGGGGCTTGCACACCCGGTAATCCAGGTTGCTGAGGAAGCGTTGCTCCAGGGGCAGGCGCCGGGCGCCGCTGGACGCGCGGAAGCCTTCGCCGATGATTTCCTTGTAGGCCGCAGGGGAGAACGGTTGGCCCAGCGGGTCGGGGGACTGGTCCAGTTCCACCACGGTGCGCCACTGGTTCAGGTTGGCATCGGTGCCGTACAGGCTGAGTTTGAAGCGCCCGTCCTGCAGGTCGTTGAGGGCCACCAGCAAGCCGTCGCCTTCAGTGCTGACCGCCGCCAGCGAGGAATTGGGGTTGGACGGCTCCAGCGGATAGGGCTCGCTCCAGGTTTGCCCTGCGTCTTCGGTGCGGCTGGCCAGGACCCGGTGATGGGTTTCGCCGGCATAACGCAGCATGGCGATGGCGCGTTGGCCGTCCTGCGGGACGATGGTCGGCTGCAGCGAATTCTTCCCACGGCTGATACGGAATTTGTCGACCACCGCACCGTCGGGGCTCAGGTACAGGTACTCGGCGAATTTGCCCATGAACTCGTGGTACACCGGCAGGCCGATGGAACCGTCGGCATGGAACACCGGCGCGGCACGTACCAGCGTGCTGATGTTGAAGAACGGTGAAGTGATCAGTTGCCGAGGTGCCGACCAGTGGGTGCCGAGGTCGTCCGAGACCATCACATTGATCGCGCTCGTGGCCCAGCCGCCCACCGACACCGAGACGTAGAACATCCACAGGCGATTGTCCGGCGCCAGGGCGATCACCGGGTTGCCCAGCTTGCGGATGTAGCGGTGGGTGCCGTCGCGGGTGCTTTCGCGGGTGGCGAGTACCTGCTCCGGGCCCCATTCAGCGCTTTTGGCGTCAAAGCGCGCGGTGCGCACCTGCACATCGGCGGCGCCTTCGCGGGAACCGGCGAACCACACGGCCATCAGGTCGCCGCCGGGCAGGGCGGTGACCGAGGAGGAATGCACAAAGTCATTGAGCTGCGAGGAGACAAAGCGGCTGCTGTATTGCGGGGCGGCCGCTGTTGGCGATGTGGCCTTGGCGGCTTGGGCAAACGGCGCGAGCAGGTGAGGCGGATGACTGGTCCAGGCAGCGAGAAACACCAGTAGCAGACTGCAGATCGTTAAAAGCGCGCGTATCGAAAGCTTGTCGAAAAAAGGCTTGTTGCGCACGGAAACACTCTCAACAGGCATAGGAGGTTTCACTGTGCAAAACCAACCTTAGCGGAAGCTTAGTTGGCAACGACCCGTAACATCTTTCCCGGAATAGACATCGGTAGAACCCTGCATGATGCCGCCGTCTCCTATAGAGAATCTCTTATGCGCCTGCTGCTGGTAGAAGACGATCGTGCTCTCGCCGAAGGGATCCGGGTGGCGCTGAGCGCCGAAGGCTACACCTTGGACTGGCTGCAAGACGGCGTCAGTGCCCTGCATGCGTTGCGCAGCGAAAGCTTCGACCTGCTGCTGCTCGACCTCGGCCTGCCGCGCCTCGACGGCCTGCCGCGCCTCGACGGCCTGACACTCCTGCAAACCCTGCGTGCCGAGCAATACGACCTGCCGGTGATGATCCTCACCGCCCGCGACGACACCGCCGAACGCATCGCCGGCCTGGATGCCGGCGCCGACGACTACCTGGTCAAACCCTTTGACGTCGAAGAATTCAAGGCCCGCGTGCGCGCCTTGCTGCGCCGTAGCCAGGGCCGCGCGCAGCCCTTGCTGGAACATGCGGGAGTGAGCCTGGACCCGGCGACCCAACAGGTCAGCTACCAAGGCCAGGACATCGTGGTCACGCCGATGGAATATCAACTGCTGCACCAGCTGATGGCGCGCCCCGGCAAAGTCGTCACCCGCGAACGCCTGTCCCGCGCCTTGTATGGCTGGCAGGATCGGGTGGAAAGCAACACCCTCGAAGTCCTTATCCACAACCTGCGCAAAAAACTCTCCACCGAACTGATCCGCACCGTGCGCGGCGTGGGCTACGTGGTGGAACTCAAGCCATGAACTCGGTCCGCGCACGCATCCTCATCCCGGTACTGGTGCTGATCCTGCTGGGGGATGGGCTGATCAGCTGGCTCGTGCTGCGCGACAGTCATCACGAAATCGAAGAAGTCTACGACGCCCAACTCGCCCAAAGTGCCCGCTTGCTGCAAGGCGTACTGCGCCAGCGCGACCCCGGCGACGCTGACTTGGACCGCCTCTACCAAGCCTTCGACCAGGCCATGAGCCGCGTCGGCGAAGACGGCGCCGCGCACCCCTACGAAACCCGCCTGACCTTCCAGGTATGGCGCGCCGACGGCCAACTGCTGGTGCGCTCCACCGACGCACCGATCCTCAGCGCCCCGCCTGACACCCTCGGGGCGCACGACCTGATGGATAACGGCAACGACTGGTGCGCGTTCATGCTCGCCGACATGCAACAAGGCCTGCTGATCTGGGTGGGCGAGCGTGACGACATTCGCCAGGACGTGATCCAGCGCATCATCCGCCACACCCTCTGGCCGATCCTGATTGGCGTGCCACTGCTGGCGCTGTTGATCTGGCTGACCATCGGCTGGGGCCTCAAACCCTTGCGCGCCATGGCCCAGGCGATACGCGGGCGGGACAGCGAGACATTGCGGCCGTTGCAACTTGAGCCATTGCCCACGGACCTGGAACCTATGCAAACCGCGCTGAACCGCTTGCTGGTGCAGGTAGACGACCTGCTGGAGCGCGAGCGACGGTTTATCGCGGACGCGGCCCATGAACTGCGCACGCCGTTGGCGATATTGCGCATTCATGCACAGAACGCACAGAGCGCCGGGACTGAGGAGCAGCGGCGAGAGGCGCTGGATTTTCTGGTCAACGGCGTGGACCGCGCGACGCGCATTGGCAGCCAACTGCTGACCATGGCGCGCATCGAGCCGCAGTTGAACAACACCGTTCGCGTACGCGTGCCGCTGACGGAGTTGGTACGCGAAGAGCTTGCGGAACTGACGCCCCTGGCGATGGAGAAAGGCGTTGAGCTAGTGCTGGAAGGGGATGAGGAATGCTGGATTGAAACGGACCCGATAGCGTTGGCGATTGCGCTGCAGAACCTGGTGACCAATGCGCTGAACTTCTCGCCGGCGGGGAGTGAGGTGCGTGTGATGGTGCGGGTGGCAGATTCGGGAGTGGTGCAGCTGTGTGTGGAAGATGCGGGGCCCGGGATTGATGAAGGGGAGATTGGGCGGTTGTTTGAGCGGTTTTATAGTCAAGGGAATGCGAATGGCGCGGGGCTGGGGTTGGCGATTGTCCAGATGATCGTGGGGAAGATTGGGGGGCGGTTGGAGTTGTATAACCGGGAGGTGGGTGGGTTGTGTGCGCGGTTGAGTTTTACCGAAGGAGCGGTTTGAAAAAGGCCGTCGTTGGAAGCACGGCGGTTACCGCAAGACTATGTTGCTGTGCTGAATAAATGCGGATGCTCTGCCTGGAATGCTTTGAACGTCTTGTACTTCCAGCGATCGCCGCCCGGATCTTCATCCGATGAACTAACCTCGCCGAAATACCAATGCTCTGATTCAAACTGTTCTCCGTCCTCATCTTCGTGGATGAAGTGAAAACCCACCTCATGGAGGCCTGATGGGACGATCAGACCCCATTCATTAGCAAGGCTTCTGCCGGTAATACGGGTTTGGCGAAAATAGTCGTATTCGAAGGGCAGGGTAGAGCCGAGGTAGCGGCTTTTGTCGATGTAAACGCAGACTTCGCTTGAGAACATGTCGGGCACCAGAATGGCTGCTACGACCCAGCATTCAGGTGTTTCATCGGGCCGGGCTTGAATCAGGTGAGCGGCGGCGTTGATCAATTGCTGCGCGCAGTGTGCCTGGATCGCTGGGGTGGTTTGCTTGCCTTCTACGAGAGTTTCAATGACGGGGATTTTGAAGTTTTCAAATCCTCGCCTCACCGGGAAGTCTGCTAAAAACCAGCCTTCGAAACTGTCTGCCCATCGGCTGATTGCGCGCAGGCGCCTGGGGATGTTGCGGAGTTTTTTGTTTGAAAGTGCAAGACGACGCATAGGATATGAGTACTCTGGGTTTGCTTCTGTTTGTGAGGCCCGGGCTTATTTTTGATCACCAGGACTTTCTATAATCGAGTGCAAGAAAGTAGTCGCTTTCCGAGGAGATAATTTTATGGCTGAAGAGCGGCCGTATAGTTAAGAGCCATTCTTCACGCAGCTGGAACATTCCGTTGTTAATGTCGTCTTCAACGGACAGCCCGAGTGAGTCGACAACGGCATAGTCCTCGCCCAAGTCTGCTGAGCGTTCTGTTCCTATACCAAGCTCTGTCGACTTATCGAACCATTCCAGTCTTAATTTCAGTCCCATATGGCCTCACAAAAATTTTTTGATATTTCGTTTTTTCTTAGGCTTTTTCAGCCGTTCACCAGTTATGTGGTTGAACGCCCCCAAATGACTCCCATCGCTTGCTCTATACGCCTCTAGCTCGCCGTGCTGCGAGTCCCACTCGTAAATTATCCGTCCTTTGTCATCAATCCAACGCTCTCTAAGCCCTGCCCCACCTTGCTTTGGGGTCTTGGGTTTTGCTTTGCTCAGGTTTAGGAAACCGGTGATTTCGTCTGTGTCGGGAGCGGAATGGTATTTGTGATCCCCCGCCCTAACGCTGACCACCATATACAGTGGCCTAACCCCCGACTCCACCGGAAACACCAGAATAAAATCCCGATACTCCGGCGGGTAAATCGGATTCACCAGAATCTGCTCGGCCGCCTCAGTCGGCGGATAGATCCACATCACCGGTGCTTGCGGTGCAGCCTCCAATGCGGGAATGCCAAGGGTGTCGCCAGGATCAATGGCCGGCGTCCAAATCAGCTCAACTCCCTCGCCGAGATCCGCCACGAACTGACTGTCACGACTCTGAAACTGCACTACATCGATCATCTGCCAGTCGGCATTTTTGCCGGTATAAAACCCATACCCCTTGAGCGTCCCATCGGCGCGTTGCTCGATATGCAAACGCATCCGAGAGCGGGCTTTTTGCAGGTGACGAAGCTGCTCTTCGCTATAGAGCGCACTGTCGCCAAGCTCCGACGGCCAGGCCAGCGCCACCAGCCCTGCAATCAAACTCCCGGCTGCGGCACCGACTGCTGTAGCCGCGGACTCCAATACCGCTGTACGCAGCACAAGCTGGCCAAGCCCCAAGGGTAGGGCACTACCACTGATTTTCCTTAGGGCCACACCGCCGTGGCTATCCACCTCGCGCCCGCCTAGCAGCGTGAAGTGGCCGTAGTCCTTGATCTGCTCAAGCGGCACATAACCGGTGGGGTTGTTGTAGCTGATGATCCCGTCGGGTAGTTGGCAGGACTTGGCGAACACATGGCCTGGAATCCTTGTAGGTTCAGGCGATGGCGCAGGAGGCGCTTTATACAAATCAATGAACGGTGAATACGGAATCTGCTTAGGCTGCGGCGTCAGAATTCGCCGCTTCAACTGTTCTTCTTCGGTAATCGGATACGCGCGCTCTGTCATGACGACTCACTTCCCTGTGCAAGGAAGCGAGCCTATGAGAGCTGAGAAGAACCTGAAATTCTCGTTGTTCGATGGTGTGCGTAGGAAAACTCACTTTCTGAATGGGTGCTCACCTCCTAATCAAGTGTAGGAAGCTTCCAGTTCGCGTTCAGGCGTCGAAAAACCGGTGTGTCGATATGCTACGGTCGTGCCCCATAAACGATTAGGGATGAGGCGAGTGCCGGCCCTCCGTGGAAATTAGACAGGACGTCAGTTGATGATTTATGAAGATGTAGACCCGCAACTACTCGCCTTTTTGCATAACCCTATGGCGAACACGACTGCCCTCCCTCCAGCTGGCAAACGCCTCAATTGGCGCAGCCGAATGCTCTACAAAATACCCGCACTGCGTCGGTTGATTTGCCCCGAACAGGTTCAGTCAATACTCTGGGAGAAACTTCAGGCAAACCTGGAACAGGCCCGACAATCGCTGCCGCAGTATCTATTCGAAGACAACACACCGCTCAACCCTAATACGGTGCACAGGTTCACAGATCAACTGAGCCGCTATTTCAGGATTGAGGTAGCGCCTGAAGGTCATGGTGTGTCATCAGCGCCGGGAAGTGATACGTACGCTGACTTTAGTAAAGCTTACACATGGGCGGCGCTTGAATATACGTGCAACAGGATTGCCGAAAACCTGCAGCTGCGGGCCGTCCATAACTTATCCATCTTGAAAAATGCCAACTTGTGGTTGTGTTATTACCTCAGTGAAATCTATTTTCTTATTGGTCATGGACTTCT
The DNA here is from genome assembly GCF_036346535.1 of Pseudomonas sp. Z18(2022). Taxonomy (NCBI): domain Bacteria; kingdom Pseudomonadati; phylum Pseudomonadota; class Gammaproteobacteria; order Pseudomonadales; family Pseudomonadaceae; genus Pseudomonas; species Pseudomonas sp. Z18(2022). The sequence goes on along the minus strand of NZ_JAOTOA010000006.1, from coordinate 56,309 downwards.
GACAGCCAGGTTGGTTGGGAGCACTCTTCACATTGTGCCTACCGCGAAACTGCAGCGACGGATCAAGGGGTATTGGTTGGCAGAGGTCACTGAGGCTAATTCTAAAATAAGTGATACACGCACACTATATGATATGGCGGAACTGTTGCAGAAACACGGCCGTTTGAATCCGGATTTGCGTGGGCTTTTGATAAGTCAGACTCTCGATAAATGCCTCTCTATACATTCGGAATACTTGTCCGCGGCCATGATCCGGCATCCCAAGTATCATTACTTGCGAGAAATAGTCGATTTTGCTGTTCACCTGGAGCTGCGTGTAATGTTGGGTGAACGTACAACCGAGGAAGCTTACCTTAGGACTATTGTCAGTCCTGCCACGGTGGATATGATCAATAGTGCCTTGGCCGGACGCGCACCAACGTTGGACTCCGCCAGCAGTTTCATAGAATACAAGGGCGGCATGTATGTGCGGGGAGCACTAAACTTTAAGTACGGGTTGAGAAAGTTCGTCAGGTATTTGCTGGGTACGGCAACCGTCAACGGCAAAGAGGCGGACTTTGGTCAGTTGCTCGGAGCCGGCTTCGAAAAAGACTACGTTTTAAATTACATAAGAAAACTCAACGATCCGCGCCTGGAAGTATTTGGGGAGTTCAAGTCCGGCAATAATGCGAAAGTCAAGGGCTATGATATTGATTTGATAGTTCGGGATGTTGAGGAAGATATTTATTACTTTATTCAAGTTAAATATCAGTTGTCTGAAATTCCAACCTATCTTTCGGAGCAGTGCCAGCTATTTCTAAATGCTAATTTTCGTACCGGCTTTGTAAGGCAGCTGGCCGTGCTCAGGGATAATATCTGCGATGAGAGTATTCGCCAGAAACTGAGCCAGCATGGCCTGGCCGGTGCTCATGCGGGTAATAGTCACTTCGTGTTGTTGCACAATATCCCGTTCCTGAACTTTTATGAGCTGGATGGTATCTTCTTTTATGAATGGAATCTGCTTCGGAACATTCTACGTGACGGGCGGGTGCAGGTTCGAAAAGATCAACACATTACCGAAGAACGAGTGTTGAGCAAGCCACGGATGCATCGGCCTCAGGAGATGGTAGATGCTTACTTCAACCAGTCGCAGAGTGGAACGCAGATGACCGAGCACTATGATGTCTATTGCAGGGCTAATACGCGCTTTGTTTTTGATGAACTGGACGTGATCTGCAAACTGTTGTGAAATCCAGGGGGCGGCCTGAGTGGGCGTTATTGTTTACGCCCAATCAAGGGTAAGGCTGGCTCCTTCATTAATTTGTTTTAGGTAGTCCTGAGCGGGGCATTGGTTCAGAGTACATGCCTGGAAATCACCCTCGATATCTCCACAATCGACGTCTTCCCCGTGAACTCGAACTTCACTTTCCCCACCGCCGAAAAGTAAATCTCCAGCTCCGAGTCCAGATCAAACGTCCCGGACGTTTCCACCGAATACGCGACGATGTTTTTGTACGGCAGGGACGTGAAGTCTTTCTTGCTGCCGGTAATTCCTTGCACGTTCACGGCGATGATGCGCTTGGTGGTGAACACCACGCCATCGCGCATGGCCTTGTAGGAATCGATGACCTGCTCATCATCCAGCAGCAACGACGATACGCGTTCGGCGTATTCGTTGTTTTGCTTGAGCTTGAAGAAGCCTTTGTTGTTGAAGTCGATCATGTGCCTTTCCTTGGGTGGGTGGTGCGGTAAACGCTGGTGCCTGTGTATGACGTTTTGCTCGCAGATCTGTATCTAACGGCGTTCCTTTTATCGCCCTACCATGGCGCCAACAACCCGCCGGCCATTACAAAGTTTTACCTCGTCAAGGAGCCACACCATGCCCGAACTGTCCAGCCTGCTTGCCTACGGCCTGATCTCTCTTGGTATGGTGCTGACGCCCGGCCCGAACATGATTTACCTCATTTCGCGGTCGATCTGCCAGGGCCGAGTGGCCGGGCTGATATCCCTGGGCGGCGTTGCGATGGGTTTTGTCGTCTATATGTTCTGCGCGGCATTGGGCATCACGGCGTTGGTGATGGCGGTTCCTTACGCTTATGACGCGCTGCGGCTCGGCGGGGCGTTGTACCTGATGTACCTCGCCTGGCAGGCGGTCAAGCCGGGTGGTCGCTCGCCGTTCCAGGTGCGGGATTTGCCCAAGGACAGCCCGCGCAAGCTGATCATGATGGGTTTTGTCACCAACCTGCTGAATCCCAAAGTGGCGGTGATGTATCTGTCGTTACTGCCGCAGTTTATCGACCCTAACGGCCACGCCAGCGTGCTCTCGCAATCCCTGGTGCTGGGTTTTACGCAGATCATGATCAGTGTGAGCGTCAACGGGCTGATCGCTCTTATGGCGGGCTCGATCGCGGGATTTTTCATCCGCAAACCGGTCTGGCAAACTGTACAGCGCTGGTTGATGGGCTCGGTGCTGATGGGCCTGGCCGTGCGCATGGCGGTGGAAGGGCGGCGTTAAAGGATCGCTTTCAGGTAATCCTTGAGCGCGTTGAGCGGGGCATTGAGTGCTTCCAGTGTCGTCGCTTGGCGCACATCCGCCGCAAGCCGTTGCAGCTCGCGGCCCATCACGGTGTTCGCACCGCCCAGGGCTTCGAGGGCCAACGCCAGGCATTCGTCGATCTTCTGTTGGATGGCATTGATATCGCCATTGCGCACCAGCAAGCCAAACACTTCCCGCTCATAGCCGTCCATGACCAGGTCGTCCCGCAGAATCGGGCTCGCGCCTTCTGTCTCATATACCAACTTGAGAGCAAAAAGCGCTACAGCTTCCAGCGTCAGTTCCATGGCCAAGGTTCCTCTTTTCTCGCGTTCGCCCGCTGATCATCACTTTCCTGCAGGCGAAAAAAAAGACCTTGAATTTCAAGGTCTTTTTTTAAGATGGTGCCCCGAGGGAGACTCGAACTCCCACTCCTTTCGAAAACGGATTTTGAATCCGCCGCGTCTACCAATTCCGCCATCAGGGCTCAATGGCGGCGAAGTATAGAGATGAGATTACCGTTGGTCAATCACGTTTCATGGTCAATTTTCACTATTTCCGCTAGACTTCCCGGCCCTGCTAGACGAACCCCATCATGCGCGTTGCTGACTTTACTTTTGAGCTCCCTGATTCGCTGATCGCTCGCCATCCTTTGGCCGAGCGTCGCGCCAGTCGACTGCTGACCCTGGACGGGGTCAGTGGTGCCCTCGCACACCGTCAATTCACTGATTTGCTTGAGCATTTACGCCCGGGCGACTTGATGGTTTTCAACAATACCCGGGTGATTCCGGCTCGCCTTTTCGGCCAGAAAGCGTCCGGCGGCAAGCTGGAAATTCTGGTGGAGCGGGTGCTGGACAGCCATCGCGTGCTGGCCCATGTGCGCTCCAGCAAGTCGCCGAAACCGGGTTCGAAGATCCTTATCGATGGCGGTGGCGAAGCTGAGATGCTCGCCCGTCACGATGCGTTGTTCGAGCTTGGGTTTGCCGAGGAAGTGTTGCCACTTCTTGAGCGTGTCGGCCACATGCCGTTGCCTCCTTATATAGACCGCCCGGACGAAGACTCGGACCGAGAGCGCTATCAGACGGTGTATTCCGAGCGCCTGGGCGCGGTGGCTGCACCGACGGCGGGGCTGCATTTCGATCAGCCGCTGCTGGATGCGATTGCCGCCAAGGGTATCGAGTCGGCCTTTGTGACCCTGCACGTGGGGGCCGGCACGTTTCAGCCGGTGCGTGTGGATAACATCGAAGACCATCACATGCACAGCGAATGGCTGGAAGTCAGCCAGGAAGTGGTGGATGCGGTCAATGCGTGCAAGGCGCGCGGCGGACGTGTGGTGGCGGTCGGTACCACCAGCGTGCGTTCGCTGGAAAGCGCGGCGCGCGATGGCGTGCTCAAGCCGTTCAGTGGCGACACCGATATCTTTATCTACCCGGGCCGGCCGTTCCATGTGGTCGATTGCCTGGTCACCAATTTCCATTTGCCGGAATCCACGCTGTTGATGCTGGTGTCGGCCTTCGCGGGTTATCCCGAAGCCATGGCCGCCTATAAAGCCGCCATCGAGCATGGATACCGTTTTTTCAGCTACGGTGATGCGATGTTTATCACCCGTAATCCGGCGCCGCGCGGCCCAGAGGAACAATCATGAGTCGTATGTCGTTTGAATTGCTGGCCACGGATGGTAAAGCTCGCCGCGGCCGTTTGACGTTCCCTCGCGGTACCGTCGAGACCCCGGCCTTTATGCCGGTCGGTACCTACGGCACCGTAAAAGGCATGCTGCCACGGGATATCGTTGCCACCGGCGCCGAGATCATCCTGGGCAACACCTTCCACCTGTGGCTGCGCCCGGGCACCGAAGTGATCAAGAAGCACGGTGACCTGCACGACTTCATGAAGTGGAAAGGCCCGATCCTGACCGACTCCGGTGGTTTCCAGGTGTTCAGCCTGGGCGCCATGCGCAAGATCAAGGAGGAGGGTGTGACCTTCGCCTCCCCGGTGGACGGCGCCAAGGTGTTCATGGGGCCGGAAGAGTCGATGCAGGTCCAGCGCGACCTGGGCTCCGATATCGTGATGATTTTCGACGAATGCACGCCGTACCCGGCCGATGAAGATGTGGCACGGGTCTCGATGGAGCTGTCGTTGCGTTGGGCCCAGCGTTCGAAGAATGCCCATGGCGATAACACCGCTGCACTGTTCGGTATCGTACAGGGCGGCATGCATGAAAGCTTGCGCAAGCGCTCCCTGGAAGGCCTCGACAAGATCGGCTTCGACGGCCTGGCCATCGGCGGTCTGTCGGTGGGCGAGCCCAAGCACGAGATGATCAAGGTGCTGGACTACCTGCCGGGCCTGATGCCGGCTGACAAACCTCGTTACCTTATGGGCGTTGGCAAACCGGAAGATCTCGTAGAGGGTGTGCGCCGCGGTGTGGACATGTTCGATTGCGTGATGCCAACCCGTAATGCCCGCAATGGGCATCTGTTCATCGATACAGGCGTGCTGAAGATCCGTAACGCGTTCCATCGCCATGATGAATCGCCGCTGGATCCCACCTGTGATTGCTACACCTGCCAGAACTTCTCGCGCGCTTATCTGCATCATCTGGACAAGTGCGGGGAAATGCTGGGTAGCATGTTGAATACCATCCACAATTTGCGTCACTACCAAGTCCTGATGGCTGGTTTGCGCGAGGCTATTCAACAGGGTACATTGGCCGCCTTCGTCGATGCCTTCTATGCCAAGCGCGGGCTGCCTGTGCCGCCCTTGGACTGAGTTTTCCGACCCTAAGATTCACTATTTGCAACTGGAGTGCTAAATGAGCTTTTTTATCTCTAATGCCATGGCTGATGCCGCTGCACCGGCCGCTGCCGGCCCGTTGGGCGGTGGTTTTGAGTGGATTTTCCTGGTCGGCTTCCTGGTCATCTTCTACCTGATGATCTGGCGTCCACAGGCCAAGCGCGCCAAAGAGCAGAAGAACCTGCTGGGCAGCTTGCAGAAAGGTGACGAAGTCGTGACCACCGGCGGCATCGCCGGCAAAATCACCAAAGTGTCCGACGCTTTCGTGGTTCTGGAAGTCTCCGACACCGTAGAAATGAAGTTCCAGAAGGGCGCCATCGCCGCCACGCTGCCAAAAGGCACGCTCAAAGCGATCTGAGTAACAACCTTTACCAATCGACGGGGCGCGCAAGGCGCCCCGCGTTATAAGCGGGCGGCGTGATGCTGAACAAATACCCTCTGTGGAAATACGTACTGATCCTGGCGGTGCTGGCGATCGGTTTTATTTATTCCGCTCCCAATCTCTATCCTGATGACCCGGCGATCCAGATCACTGGCGCCAGCACTGCGCTGCAGGTCAATCAGGCTGATCTGGACCGTGCGAGCAAAGCGCTCACCGACGCGGGTATCCAGGTTAAAGCGGCAAGTTTGGCTGCTGATGCGAAGGGCGGCTTGTTGCGCCTGACCAAGCAAGAAGACCAATTGCCGGCCAAAGATGTTGTGCGCAAGGTCATGGGTGATGACTACGTCGTCGCGCTGAACCTGGCTCAGACCACGCCAAAATGGCTGCGCGCGATTGGCGCACACCCGATGAAGCTGGGTCTGGACTTGTCCGGTGGTGTGCACTTCCTGCTGGAAGTGGACATGGACAAGGCCCTCGACGCTCGCCTGAAAGTCTACGAAGGCGATGTGAAGAGCCTGCTGCGTAAAGAGCGCCTGCGTTATCGCAGCCTGCCGCAGCTCAACGGCGCCATCCAGCTGGGCTTTGCTGACGAAGCAACCCGCGAACAGGCCCGTGCACTGATCCGCAAGAACTTCAACGATTTCGACATTGTTCCGGCCGACCTCAATGGTCAGGCGGTACTGCGTCTGGCGATGACCCCGGCCAAGCTGGCGGAAATCCGTGAATACTCCATCAAGCAGAACTTGACCACGGTACGTAACCGCGTCAACGAGCTGGGTGTGGCCGAGCCGATCGTTCAGCGCCAGGGTGCCAACCGCATCGTGGTTGAACTGCCGGGCGTGCAGGACACTGCTGAAGCCAAGCGTATCCTGGGTAAAACAGCCAACCTGGAATTCCGTCTGGCAGCTGAGCCGGGTGCTACCCGCGCCACTGCCGAAGAATTCGAGTTCCGTGAAGGCAACCGTCCACCTGCACTGATCGAGCGTGGCTTGATCATCACCGGTGACCAGGTGACCGACGCCAAGGCCGGTTTCGGCGAGCACGGCACGCCTGAAGTGAACATCCGCCTGGATGGCCACGGCGGCGAACTGATGAGCCGCGCAACCCGCAGCAACGTCGGTCGCAGCATGGCGGTGATCTTCATCGAACAGCGTCCTGTCACCACCTACACCAAGCAAGTGGTCGACGGCGTCGAGAAAGACGTACCGGTACAAACCTTCAAAGAAGAGAAGAAGATCATCAGCCTCGCGACCATCCAGTCGCCGCTGGGTGCTCAATTCCGCATCACTGGCCTGAACGGCCAGGGTGAGTCGTCCGAACTGGCGCTGCTGCTGCGTGCCGGTGGCCTGGCGGCTCCGATGTACTTCGCTGAAGAACGCACCATCGGCCCGAGCCTGGGTGCTGACAACATCACCAAGGGTATCGACGCTGCGCTGTGGGGCATGCTGTTCGTTTCCCTGTTCATCATCGCCATCTACCGCTTCTTCGGCATCATCGCCACCGTCGCGCTGGCGGGCAACATGGTGATGCTGCTGGCCCTGATGTCGCTGCTGGGTGCAACGCTGACCCTGCCGGGTATCGCCGGTATCGTACTCACCATGGGTATGGCGGTGGACGCCAACGTACTGATCTTCTCGCGGATTCGTGAAGAGATCGCGGCGGGCATGACCGTGCAACGGGCAATCAACGAAGGCTTCGGCCGGGCATTTACCGCGATCCTCGATTCCAACCTGACCACTCTGTTGGTCGGCGGGATTCTCTTTGCCATGGGCACCGGCCCGGTCAAAGGTTTTGCGGTAACCATGTCCCTCGGTATCTTTACCTCGATGTTCACGGCCATCATGGTGACCCGCGCAATGGTCAACCTGATCTTTGGCGGACGTGACTTCAAGAAGTTGTGGATTTAAGGGGCTGCCATGTTACGTACAATCAACTTCATGGGCGTTCGCAACGTTGCGTTCGGCTTCACCATGCTCCTTACCGTTCTGGCGTTGTTCAGCTGGTTCCATAAGGGCCTGAACTACGGTCTGGACTTCACCGGCGGTACGCTCATCGAGCTGACCTACGAGAAGCCGGCCGACGTTAGCCTGGTGCGCAACGAGCTGGTCAAGGCCGGCTATCACGAAGCCATCGTGCAGAGCTTTGGTGCAACCACCGACCTGCTGGTGCGGATGCCCGGCGAAGACCCGCAACTGGGTCACCAGGTAGCCGAGGCCTTGCAGAAGGTCGGCGGTGACAACCCGGCGTCGGTCAAGCGCGTCGAGTTCGTGGGCCCGCAAGTGGGTGAAGAGCTGCGCGACCAGGGCGGCCTCGGCATGCTGATGGCGCTGGTCGGCATCATGATCTACCTGGCTTTCCGCTTTCAGTGGAAGTTCGGTGTCGGCGCCATTGTGTCGCTGATCCACGACGTGATCGTGACCGTGGGCATCCTGGCCTACTTCCAGATCACCTTCGACCTGACGGTATTGGCGGCGGTGCTGGCGATCATTGGTTACTCCCTCAACGACACTATCGTGGTATTCGACCGGGTTCGTGAGAACTTCCGGGTACTGCGCAAGGCGACGTTGATCGAGAACATCAACATCTCCACCACCCAGACCCTGCTGCGCACCATGGCGACCTCGATCTCCACCTTGCTGGCGATTGCCGCACTGATGGTGTTCGGTGGCGACAACCTGTGGGGCTTCTCGCTGTCGCTGTTCATCGGCGTACTGGCGGGTACCTACTCGTCGATCTACATCGCCAACGTGGTACTGATCTGGCTGAACCTCAACAGCGAAGACCTGATCCCTCCTGCCAGCACCGGCAAGGAGGTCGACGACCGCCCTTGATGGGCGATTGTTGATCTGCTGTTACAAATAAGGCGCGAGTATTGAACTCGCGCCTTTTTTTTTGCTCCAAGGCTGGGTATAGCGCGGATCGTTCGGTCCGTTTGTGATGGTCAGGAGGTTCACGTGAACAAGTCGTTACTGGTTGGTGCGGTATTGGGTGCTGTCGGTGTGACTGCCGGGGGTGCTGTTGCCACCTACAGCCTGGTAAAAAGCGGCCCTGAGTATGCGCAAGTGCTGGCGGTGCAGCCGGTGAAAACCCAGATTAAAACCCCGCGTGAGGTCTGCAAGGACGTTGCGGTAACCCGGCAGAAGCCTGTGCAGGATCAGCATCAGATCGTTGGTACGGTGGTCGGTGCGCTGGCGGGCGGCCTGTTGGGTAACCAGGTCGGCGGCGGTAATGGCAAGAAGCTGGCCACGGTGGCCGGTGCGGTCGGTGGTGGTTATGCCGGTAACAAGGTTCAGGAAGGTATGCAGAACCGCGATACCTACACCACCACGCAAACCCGTTGTAACACCGTTAACGACATCAGCGACAAGGTTGTCGGGTACGACGTGCGTTACACCCTGGACGGCAAGGAAGGCTCTGTGCGCATGGATCGCGATCCAGGTAACCAGATCCCGGTCGACAAGGAAGGGCGTCTGGTTATTGGTCAGAACCAGCCGCAGCAGTAATTTCAGGTATAAAAAAAGCACCCCTAGGGGTGCTTTTTTGTGCTCGCTCGCTTAGCGCTTCAGCGAAGCCGGCAGGTGCGGCTGGATCGCCGTCAGTACTGCCTTGAAGCATTTGGTGTTGCCAGCAACCACGTGGCCTTTCTCAAGGAAGTCGTGACCACCGGTGAAGTCGCTCACCAGGCCGCCGGCTTCTTGAATCAGCAGTGCGCCTGCCGCCATGTCCCACTCGGACAGGCCCGACTCCCAGAACGCATCAAAACGACCGGCAGCCACATAGGCCAGGTCCAGGCTGGCTGCACCGGCGCGGCGGATGCCGGCGGTCTGGCCAACCAGGGCGCGGAACATGCCCAGGTAGTTTTCCAGGTTGTCCATCTGGTCGTCACGGAACGGGAAGCCGGTACCCAGCAGGGCGCCGTCGAGGCTGGTGCGACCGCTGACACGCAGGCGGCGACCGTTCAGTTGGGCGCCACGGCCACGGCTTGCAGTGAATTCTTCCTGGCGAACCGGGTCCAGCACAACGGCGTGTTCCAGGCGGCCACGGTATTTGCAGGCAATGCTCACGGCAAAGTGCGGGATGCCGCGCAGGAAGTTGGTGGTGCCATCCAGTGGGTCGATGATCCACAGGTAGTCTTCGCCTTCGCCGCTACCTTTGTGCAGGCCGGTTTCTTCACCGAGGATGCCGTGGGTAGGGTAGGCCTTGCGCAGCGCGTCGATGATTTTCTGCTCGGCGGCGCGATCCACCTCGGATACGTAATCCTTGGCGTCTTTTTCGTCGACCTTGATGGTATCCAGGCGCTCGATGGAGCGGAAGATCAATTCACTGGCGCTGCGGGCGGCGCGCAGCGCGATATTCAGCATGGGCTGCATGGATGTGTCACCTAAGGTTGTTAAAGAAAGCCGAGCATTCTAGCAGAAACTTTCTTCAGGTGAAGGACGACGTTACCTTTCATGGCATAACCTTAGGCTGTTCTGTAAGATTTGCTCCCCTTTCCCGTGTCCGAGAGCGCCTCCCTTGCTGCAAAACATCCGTGTCGTCCTCGTCAATACCAGTCATCCCGGCAATATCGGCGGGGTGGCGCGAGCCATGAAGAACATGGGGCTGACGCGCCTGGTGCTGGTCGAGCCGCGTGTGTTTCCGCACCACGAGGCCGATGCCCGCGCGTCTGGCGCCAATGACATCCTCGAAAAAGCCCAGGTCGTCGCCACTTTGGAAGACGCCCTGGTTGGCTGCAATCTGGTGCTCGGCACCAGCGCTCGCGACCGTCGCATCCCCTGGCCACTTCTGGATCCTCGCGAATGTGGGACCAAGGTCGTGGAAGAGGCTGCCGGCGGCGCTGAAATCGCCTTGGTATTCGGTCGTGAAGACTCCGGCCTGACCAATGAGGAGCTGCAGCGATGTCAGTATCACGTGCACATTCCATCAGACCCTGAGTTCAGTTCGCTGAACCTCGGGGCAGCGGTGCAGGTGTTGAGTTATGAAGTGCGCATGGCCTGGCTGGCTGCAGAAGGCCAGCCGAGCAAGGTAGAGAAGGACGAGGTTGCATCGACCAAGAGTGGCGAACTGGCCACCATGGACGAGCTGGAACGCTTCTATGAGCACCTGGAGCAAACCCTGGTGGCCATCGAGTTTCTCGATCCGGAAAAGCCGCGGCACTTGATGGCGCGCCTGCGCCGGCTATACGGACGCAGCTCGGTCAGCCGGGCGGAAATGAATATATTGCGTGGCATCCTCACGGAAACCCAGAAAGCGGCCCGTGGCGAGCTTCTTAAGCGGAAGGATTAAAAATGTTCGAGCGTTTGCGAGAAGATATCCAGAGTGTTTTCCACCGTGACCCGGCGGCGCGCAACGCCTTTGAAGTGCTGACCTGCTACCCGGGCATGCACGCGATCTGGATCCATCGCCTGTCCGGCGCCTTGTGGAATATGGGCTGGAAATGGCTGGCTCGGCTGGTGTCGAACTTTGGTCGCTGGTTGACCGGGATCGAGATTCATCCGGGCGCCAAGGTGGGTCGCCGCTTCTTTATCGACCACGGCATGGGCATCGTTATTGGTGAAACTGCCGAGATTGGTGATGACGTGACTCTGTATCAGGGCGTGACTCTGGGCGGTACCACTTGGAACAAGGGCAAGCGCCACCCGACACTGGAAGATGGCGTGGTGGTAGGAGCGGGCGCCAAGGTGCTCGGTCCGTTTACCGTCGGTGCGGGTGCCAAGGTCGGTTCCAACGCTGTGGTGACCAAGGCCGTGCCGCCTGGCGCAACGGTTGTCGGTATTCCGGGGCGGATCATCGTCAAGCCGGAAGTTGGCGATGAGCAGGAAGCCAAGCGCAAGGCCATGGCCGAAAAGATTGGCTTTGATGCCTATGGCGTCAGCGAAGACATGCCCGACCCGGTGGCACGTGCCATCGGCCAGTTGCTCGACCACCTGCAAGCGGTGGATGGCAAGCTGGATGGCATGTGCGGCGCCCTGAAAGACCTCGGCAGCAACTACTGCGCCAAGGACCTGCCTGAGCTGCGCACCGAAGACTTCGCCGAGATCAAGAGCGAAAGCGCTACCAAAGCCGGCTGACTCTTGAGCCGGTCGCGATCTCTGTGGGAGCTGGCTTGCCTGCGATGGCGGCAAGTCAGTGCCGGATAGGCTGGCTGGCAAACCGCTATCGCAGGCAAGCCAGCTCCCATATTTGAGCCCCATTGGTCTTGAGGTTGGGGGCTTGACCCTGTTCCCGCTGTTCCATCAGCCTGCGCCCTGCTATTATTCGCGCGCCCTTTTTGCGGGTATTCCTGACTAAAGTACTAGGTCTTATAGTTGACTTAAATACTCGGGAATCGCATACTTGCTCCCATTCTGAAACACCTTGGTACTTGTCCATGAGACTGACTACAAAAGGCCGATACGCGGTGACCGCCATGCTTGACCTGGCCTTGCACGCGCAAAATGGGCCGGTGTCCCTGGCCGATATCTCCGAGCGCCAAGGCATTTCCCTGTCCTACCTCGAGCAGTTGTTCGCCAAATTGCGCCGCAGCAATCTGGTTTCCAGTGTTCGTGGTCCAGGCGGTGGCTATCAACTGTCCCGCGACATGCAGGGCATCCAGGTAGCCCAGGTGATCGACGCGGTGAACGAATCCGTCGATGCCACCAAATGCCAGGGCCTGGGTGATTGTCACGCCGGCGACACCTGCCTGACGCACCACTTGTGGTGTGACCTGAGCCTGCAGATCCATGAGTTTTTGAGTGGTATCAGCTTGGCTGATCTTGTGACTCGCCGTGAGGTACAAGAAGTAGCCCAGCGTCAGGACCAGCGCCGTTGCAATACAAAGGCGCCGCGTCTGGACAAGATTGAAGCGTCCGCCGTCGAGTGACAGCCGAAGAGCTAACGGCACGCCAGCCAGCCTGATTTAGGAGAAAGTCCATGAAATTGCCGATTTACCTTGATTACTCAGCGACCACCCCGGTTGATCCGCGTGTCGCGCAAAAGATGAGCGAATGCCTGCTGGTTGACGGAAACTTCGGCAACCCGGCGTCCCGTTCCCACGTGTTCGGCTGGAAAGCTGAAGAGGCCGTGGAAAACGCTCGTCGCCAGGTCGCTGACCTGGTGAATGCCGACCCGCGTGAAATCGTCTGGACCTCCGGTGCCACCGAGTCCGACAACCTGGCAATCAAGGGTGCGGCGCATTTCTACGCGACCAAAGGCAAACACCTGATCACCACCAAGATTGAGCACAAGGCTGTCCTCGACACCATGCGCCAACTGGAACGTGAAGGTTTTGAGGTCACCTACCTCGAGCCAACCACCGACGGTATCGTGACCCCGGCGATGATCGAAGCCGCGATGCGTGAAGACACCATCCTGGTTTCCGTGATCCACGTGAACAACGAAATCGGCACCATCAACGACATCGCCGCCATCGGCGAGTTGACCCGCTCCAAGGGCGTGTTGCTGCACGTCGACGCCGCTCAGTCCACCGGCAAGGTCGACATCGACCTGTCGAAACTGAAGGTCGACCTGATGTCGTTCTCTGCCCACAAGACCTACGGCCCTAAAGGCATTGGCGCGCTCTACGTGAGCCGCAAGCCACGCGTGCGTATCGAAGCCACCATGCACGGCGGCGGTCACGAGCGCGGCATGCGTTCGGGCACCCTGGCGACCCACCAGATCGTCGGCATCGGCGAAGCATTCCGTGTAGCCAAGGAAGACATGGCTGCCGAAAACGTGCGCATCAAGGCCCTGAGCGATCGCTTCTACAAGCAGGTCGAGCACCTTGAAGAGCTGTACATCAACGGCAGCATGACCGCCCGTGTACCGCACAACCTGAATTTGAGCTTCAACTACGTCGAAGGCGAGTCGCTGATCATGGCGCTCAAGGATCTGGCGGTTTCGTCCGGTTCGGCCTGCACCTCGGCTTCCCTTGAGCCGTCCTATGTCCTGCGCGCCCTGGGCCGCAACGACGAACTGGCTCACAGCTCGATCCGCTTTACGTTCGGCCGTTTCACCACCGAAGAAGAAGTCGACTACGCCGCGCAGAAAGTCTGCGAGGCCGTCACCAAGCTGCGTACCTTGTCCCCGCTGTGGGACATGTACAAGGACGGTGTCGACATTTCCAAGATCGAGTGGGCGGCACACTAAATATAGAAGCCGCCACCCAAAAGGCTCTGTAAAGACGTGGCGGAAAACGCAGGCGTGTTTACAGGGTTCCAGAGCGGCCCTGATGAGTGAGGATTCAGTACCATGGCTTACAGCGAAAAGGTCATCGACCACTACGAAAACCCGCGCAACGTCGGCAAGATGAACGCGGAAGACCCTGATGTCGGCACCGGTATGGTCGGCGCTCCGGCGTGCGGCGACGTTATGCGTCTGCAGATCAAGGTCAACGAAGCTGGCGTTATCGAAGACGCCAAGTTCAAGACTTACGGTTGCGGTTCGGCCATCGCCTCCAGCTCCCTGGCGACCGAATGGATGAAAGGCAAGACTCTGGATGAGGCTGTGACTATCAGCAACACCCAGCTGGCCGAAGAACTGGCCCTGCCGCCAGTGAAAATCCACTGCTCGGTACTCGCAGAAGACGCCATCAAGGCGGCTGTTCGCGACTACAAGCAGAAGAAAGGCTTGATCTAAGCATTTGGCGACGAGTAAGGAGTCACGATGGCTATCAGCATGACAGAAGCGGCTGCGCAGCACATTCGCCGTTCCCTGAATGGGCGCGGCAAAGGTGAGGGGATTCGTCTGGGTGTTCGCACCACGGGCTGTTCCGGCCTTGCCTACGTGCTGGAGTTCGTCGACGAGGTGGTTGAGGAAGATCAGGTGTTCGAAAGTCACGGCGAGAAAGTGATCATCGACCCGAAAAGCCTGACCTACCTGGACGGCACCGAACTCGATTTCGTCAAGGAAGGGTTGAACGAAGGCTTCAAGTTCAACAACCCCAACGTACGCGGTGAATGTGGCTGCGGCGAAAGCTTCAACATCTGAGGCTGATTGTGGGTACTCCTTGTCATTTCGCTTTGTTCGAGCTGCAGCCGAGTTTTCGGCTGGACCTTGAACAGCTTGCCACGCGCTACCGTGAACTGGCGCGTGGGGTGCATCCGGACCGCTTCGCTGACGCTTCCGAGCGTGAGCAACGCCTGGCGCTGGAGCAATCAGCCAGCCTCAACGAAGCCTATCAGACGCTCAAGAACCCTCCCAAGCGCGCGCGTTACCTGCTCGCCATGGGCGGTCGCGAGCTGCCGCTTGAAGTCACGGTCCAGGACCCTGATTTCCTGATGCAGCAGATGCAATGGCGCGAAGAACTCGAAGAGCTGCAGGACGAGGCCGATCTGGCCGGTGTCGCAGTCTTCAAGCATCGTCTGAAAGTGGCCCAGGATGAACTCAACGAAAGCTTCGCAGCCTGTTGGGATGATGCAGCGCAACGTGAGCAGGCCGAGCGCCTGATGCGGCGCATGCAGTTCCTCGACAAGCTCACCTACGAAGTGCGCCAGTTAGAAGAGCGCCTCGACGATTAACCCAGTGCCGCCCAGGTTGCACGCCTGATATACAGATAAGTCCTGATTACCATGGCCCTACTGCAGATCGCCGAACCCGGCCAAAGTCCTCAACCGCACCAGCGTCGTCTGGCGGTCGGGATTGACTTGGGCACTACCAATTCTCTGGTCGCTGCGTTGCGCAGCGGTCTTTCCGAGCCGCTGCCCGACGCTGATGGCCAGGTTATCCTGCCGTCTGCCGTGCGCTATCACGCTGACCGCACCGAAGTCGGTGAGTCGGCCAAACTGGCAGCGTCTTCCGACCCTTTGAACACCGTGCTGTCGGTCAAGCGCTTGATGGGTCGTGGTCTGTCCGACGTCAAGCAACTGGGCGACCAGCTGCCGTACCGCTTTGTCGGTGGCGAATCCCATATGCCGTTCATCGACACCATCCAGGGTCCGAAAAGCCCGGTGGAAGTGTCGGCCGATATCCTCAAGGTGCTGCGCCAGCGTGCAGAAACCACCTTGGGCGGCGAACTGGTGGGCGCGGTGATTACTGTTCCTGCGTATTTCGATGACGCTCAGCGTCAAGCCACCAAGGATGCGGCGAAACTGGCCGGCCTGAACGTGCTGCGCCTGCTCAACGAGCCGACTGCGGCCGCTGTGGCTTACGGCCTGGATCAGCATGCCGAAGGCCTGGTGGCTATTTACGACCTGGGCGGCGGCACCTTTGATATTTCGATTCTGCGCCTGACCGGCGGTGTCTTCGAAGTGCTGGCTACCGGTGGCGACACTGCCCTGGGCGGCGACGACTTCGATCACGCCATTGCTGGCTGGATCATCACCAGTGCCGGCTTGTCTGCCGACCTGGACCCGGGCGCGCAACGTAACCTGCTGCAAACTGCCTGCGCCGCTAAAGAAGCGCTGACTGATGCAGCCTCGGTTGAAGTTTCCTACGGTAGCTGGTCGGCCCAACTGACCCGTGAAGCCTTTGATGCGCTGATCGAGCCGATGGTTGCTCGCAGCCTGAAAGCCTGTCGCCGCGCAGTGCGCGACTCGGGTATCGAGCTGGAAGATGTGGCCGCCGTGGTCATGGTGGGCGGTTCGACCCGCGTGCCGCGTGTTCGTGAAGCGGTGGCTGAGGCCTTTGGTCGCCAGCCGCTGACCGAAATCGATCCGGATCAAGTGGTGGCCATTGGTGCTGCGATCCAGGCCGATACCCTTGCCGGTAACAAGCGCGATGGTGGCGAACTGCTTCTGCTCGACGTGATTCCGTTGTCCCTGGGGCTGGAAACCATGGGCGGCCTGATGGAGAAGGTGATTCCACGCAACACCACCATCCCCGTTGCCCGCGCCCAGGACTTCACCACTTACAAAGATGGCCAGACAGCCATGATGATTCATGTGCTGCAAGGCGAGCGTGAGCTGATCAGCGATTGTCGCTCCCTGGCACGCTTCGAATTGCGCGGTATTCCGGCGATGGTGGCCGGTGCGGCGAAGATTCGTGTGACCTTCCAGGTCGACGCCGACGGCTTGCTCAGCGTTGCCGCGCGCGAATTGGCCTCTGGCGTCGAAGCCAGCATCCAGGTCAAGCCGTCCTACGGCCTGACCGACGGCGAAATCGCCAAGATGCTCAAGGATTCGTTCCAGTACGCCGGTGACGACAAGGTCGCCCGCGTGTTGCGTGAGCAGCAAGTCGATGCCCAGCGCCTGCTTGAAGCGGTGCAGGGCGCCCTTGAGGCTGACGGCGAGCGTTTGCTGGATGCCGAAGAGCGCATGGTCATCGACCTGCAGATGCAGGAACTGGCTGAATTGATGAAAGGCACCGATGGTTATGCCATTGAGCAACAGACCAAGCGCCTGTCGCAAGTGACCGATGCCTTTGCCGCCCGTCGTATGGACCAGACGGTGAAAGCCGCCCTGGCGGGCCGCAACTTGAACGAACTTGAGGATTAACTGATGCCGCAGATCATTTTTCTGCCACACGCCGAGCATTGCCCGGACGGTATGGTTGTGGAGGCTGAGACCGGCAAGTCCATTCTCGAAGTCGCTCACGACAACCACATCGAGATCGAAAGCGCCTGCGGCGGCGTCAACGCCTGTACCACTTGCCACTGCATCGTCCGTGAAGGTTTCAACAGCCTTGAAGAGGCTGATGAGCTGGAAGAGGACTATCTTGATAGGGCGTGGGGTCTGGAGCCGACATCGCGTTTGAGCTGTCAGGCAAAAGTGGGAACAGAAGACCTCACTGTCGAAATTCCGAAATATTCGCTCAACCATGCCGCTGAAGCGCCGCACTGATTCAAGGAAGTGTCATGAGTCTTAAATGGGTTGATGTACAAGATATCGCTATCCTGCTGGCCGACGGTCACCCGGACGTGAACCCTTATTCACTGAACTTTGTAGCTTTGCGTGACATGGTCATGGCCTTGCCAGGGTTTGAAGATGATCGGGAACGCGGCGGTGAAAAGGTTCTTGAAGCTATTCAGACTGCCTGGAAAGAAGAGCAGGACTGAAGCCTCCCTTACGCAGTTAGGCAATACCCAAGAACCCGCGTATAATTCGCGGGTTTAATTTTTCGCAAATTACCGTTTCTGGAGTTACACCATGGCTGTTCAACGTACTTTCTCCATCATCAAGCCTGACGCTGTTGCAAAAAACGTCATCGGCGAGATCACCACTCGTTTCGAAAAAGCCGGCCTGAAGGTTGTAGCTTCGAAACTCAAGCAACTGTCCAAGGCTGAAGCTGAAGGCTTCTACGCTGAGCACAGCGCTCGTGGTTTCTTCGGCGACCTGGTTGCCTTCATGATCTCCGGTCCTGTTGTTGTTCAGGTTCTGGAAGGCGAAAACGCTATCGCTCTGAACCGTGAGCTGATGGGCGCTACCAACCCTAAAGAAGCTGCTGCCGGCACCATCCGTGCTGACTTCGCTGAATCGATCGACGCCAACGCCGTTCACGGTTCGGACTCCGAAGCCGCTGCTGCCCGCGAAATCTCGTACTTTTTCGCTGCTACTGAAGTAACCGCTCGCTAAGCATTGGCTTAAAAGAGCGAAGGTGAATCCATGACTACATTGACTGCAAAAACCAACCTGCTGGGTCTGACTCAACAGGAAATGGAAAAATTCTTCGACTCAATCGGGGAGAAGCGTTTTCGTGCCGCTCAGGTAATGAAGTGGATTCACCATCTTGGCGTCGATGATTTCGACGCCATGACGAACGTCAGCAAGGCCCTGCGCGACAAGCTCAAGGCCATTGCCGAAGTTCGCGGCCCCGAAGTGGTCAGCGAGGACATTTCCACCGACGGTACCCGTAAGTGGGTAGTGCGCGTGGCGTCCGGCAGCTGCGTCGAGACCGTGTACATTCCCCAGGGCAAACGCGGCACTTTGTGCGTTTCGTCCCAGGCAGGCTGTGCCCTGGATTGCAGTTTCTGCTCCACCGGCAAGCAAGGTTTCAACAGCAACCTCACCGCCGCCGAAGTGATCGGCCAGGTGTGGATTGCCAATAAATCGTTCGGCAGCATCCCGGCGACCGCCGACCGTGCCATCACCAACGTGGTGATGATGGGCATGGGCGAGCCGCTGCTGAACTTCGACAACGTGGTTGCGGCCATGCACCTGATGATGGACGACCTGGGCTACGGCATCTCCAAGCGCCGTGTGACCCTGTCGACCTCCGGCGTGGTACCGATGATCGATGAGCTGGCCAAGCACATCGACGTCTCCCTGGCGTTGTCGCTGCACGCACCGAATGACGCATTGCGTAACCAATTGG
Source organism: Pseudomonas sp. Z18(2022) (assembly GCF_036346535.1). Classification (NCBI taxonomy): domain Bacteria; kingdom Pseudomonadati; phylum Pseudomonadota; class Gammaproteobacteria; order Pseudomonadales; family Pseudomonadaceae; genus Pseudomonas; species Pseudomonas sp. Z18(2022). The sequence continues at coordinate 37,398 of NZ_JAOTOA010000006.1, read as the reverse complement.
TGCCGATCAACAAGAAGTATCCGCTTAAGATGCTGCTCGAATCTTGCCAGCGCTACATGGCGACCTTGGGCGAAAAACGTGTGTTGACCATTGAGTACACCATGCTCAAGGACATCAACGACAAGGTCGAGCACGCGGTCGAGATGATCGAGTTGCTCAAGAATGTACCGTGCAAGATCAACCTGATTCCGTTTAACCCGTTTCCCCATTCTGGCTACGAGCGGCCGAGCAACAACGCCATCCGCCGTTTCCAGGATCAACTGCACCATGCAGGCTTCAATGTCACCGTGCGCACCACCCGCGGCGAAGACATCGATGCGGCATGTGGCCAATTGGTAGGACAGGTGCTGGATCGCACCCGTCGCAGCGAACGTTATATCGCCGTGCGTGAACTGAGTGCCGCCGACGATATGCCGCAAAGCGCCGCGACTCGAACCTGAGAGAGGATCTCTATGCCCTTGCGCCTTGCGCTGCTTTTGCTTGTTGCCAGCCTCTCGGCTGGCTGTGTTTCATCGGGCCATGACAGCCCGTTGCAAACCGGCAAGGGCCGTGACGAAGCGCGGGCTGCCTACGTGCAGTTGGGCTTGGGGTACTTGCAGCAAGGGATGGCCGAACAGGCCAAGGTGCCGCTGAAGAAGGCCCTTGAACTGGATGGCCGCGATGCTGACGCCAATGCTGCATTGGCCCTGGTGTTCCAGGCCCAGGCCGAGCCCGAACTGGCCGATCAATATTTCCACAATGCCCTGGCCACACGTCCTGGCGATCCAAGACTGCTGAACAATTACGGCAGTTTTTTGTTTGCGCAGAAACGTTATGACCTGGCGTCCGAATATTTCCAGCAGGCTGCGGCCGATACCCTCTATCCTGAGCGCTCGCGGGTTTTCGAGAACCTCGGGGTTACCTCGATGCGTCTCGGTCAGCGCGACACCGCCCGCCAGCAACTGGAAAAAGCCCTGCACTTGAACCAGCGCCAGCCACGAGCGTTGCTCGAAATGGCTGAGTTGTCCTTCGAAGACAGGCATTATGTGCCGGCACGTGACTATTACGAGCGTTTTAGCCTGCTGAGCGGGCAAAATGCACGTAGTCTATTGCTCGGTGTGCGCCTGGCTGCGGTTCATGAAGAACGCGACAAGGCTGCACGTTTTGGCCAGCAACTCGAACGACTCTATCCCGGTACGCCGGAATATCAGCAATACCTGTCGGAGCAATGATGAAAGCGGCGCACCCGGAAGTTGTAGCAGCTAATCGTGGAAACCCAGGCGAGACCTTGCGTCAGGCCCGCGAAAGCAATGGTTGGTCGCTGGCAGAAGTGGCCCTCAAGCTCAATTTGACCACGACTTCATTGGGCAACCTTGAAGCTGGCGCGTTCGACAAGCTGCCAGGGCATACCTTCGCCCGCGGCTATATCCGCGCCTACGCCAAGTTGCTCGGTATCGACCAGGCCGCATTGGTCCAGGAATTCGACCAGATTACCGGTACCGATTCCCAAGGCAGTAATGTCCATGGCCTGGGCCGCATAGAAGAGCCTGTGCGGGTTTCCCACACTATTTTGCGAATTGTCAGCCTGCTGCTGCTGATCGCCGTGATCGGCGGTGGTTTTGTATGGTGGCAGGACCAGACCGCCCAGCGCGGCAAGGACTTGTCCAGCAACGCCATGGAGCACGTCGAAGTCGAAAGCGCCGACGGCACCACCCAGATTCATCCATTGGACGAGCCGGAAGACCAGGCCGTGGCCCAGGGCCAGGCGGCGCCTGAGGCAGAGCCAGGCGCCGAGCAGCCTGCGCCCGAAGCAGGTACTGCCGCCGCAGTGGCACCCGTCGCACCCGCTCCAGCGGTTGCAGTGACGCCTGCTGCTCCAGCTCATACGCCAGCAGTACCGGCGCAGGCTCCGGCAACAACGGCTCCCGTCGCCCCGGCGATTTCCGCGCCAACCACCCCGGTACTGATCGCCGGTGATGGCCGAGTACAAATTACCTACGTCGCTGACTGCTGGACGCAAGTCTCCGATGGCAACGGCAAGGTGCTGTTCAGTGGTCTGAAGCGTAAGGGAGATACACTTGACCAGGGCGGCAAGCCTCCTTTGACGCTGCGTCTGGGCTTCGCCCGTGGCGCGCAAGTGGCCTACAACGGCCAGCCTGTGGACGTGGCGCCGTTCACCAGTGGCGAGACTGCTCGCCTCAAGTTGGGACAATAAAGTCATGCACGGCGAATCTCCAATCAAACGTCGCGTATCGCGCAAGATCTGGGTCGGCTCGGTGCCGGTGGGCGGCGATGCCCCCATTGCTGTACAGAGCATGACCAACAGCGACACCAATGATGTGGCAGCCACTGTCGCCCAGATCAATCGTCTGGAAGCGGCTGGCGTCGACATCGTGCGGGTTTCTGTGCCGGACATGGATGCTGCCGAAGCCTTTGGCCGCATCAAGCAGTTGGTCAAGGTGCCGCTGGTCGCCGATATCCACTTCGACTACAAAATCGCGTTGCGCGTGGCCGAACTGGGCGTCGATTGCCTGCGTATCAACCCGGGCAACATCGGTCGCGAAGACCGGGTTCGCGCCGTGGTGGATGCCGCCCGTGATCGCGGGATTCCAATCCGCATCGGCGTCAACGCCGGTTCCCTGGAAAAAGACCTGCAAAAGAAATACGGCGAGCCGACTCCGGCTGCATTGGTCGAGTCCGCGTTGCGCCACGTTGAACACCTTGAACGCCTGAATTTCCAGGACTTCAAGGTCAGCGTAAAGGCTTCCGACGTGTTCATGGCGGTAGAAGCGTACCGCCTGCTGGCCAAGGAAATCGTCCAGCCATTGCACTTAGGGATTACCGAAGCCGGCGGTTTACGCTCAGGCACAGTGAAATCTGCGGTGGGTCTCGGTATGCTGCTGGCCGACGGGATTGGCGATACCATTCGCATCTCCCTCGCGGCAGACCCGGTAGAGGAAGTGAAAGTCGGCTACGACATTCTCAAGTCCCTGCATTTGCGTTCCCGTGGCATCAACTTCATTGCCTGCCCGAGCTGCTCGCGGCAGAACTTCGACGTGGTGAAAACCATGAACGAACTGGAAGTACGCCTCGAAGACCTGCTGGTGCCGCTGGATGTTGCGGTGATTGGCTGTGTGGTCAACGGGCCGGGTGAGGCCAAAGAGGCCCATGTGGGCCTGACCGGTGGTACGCCAAACCTGATCTACATCGACGGCAAGCCGTCGCAGAAATTGACGAATGACAATCTGGTGGATGAGCTGGAACGGCTGATCCGCCAGAAAGCGGCCGAAAAGGTCGAAGCTGACGCAGCGGTTATCGCGCGCGGCTGATCGAACGAATTTAAGGATTTGATGTGAGCAAGTCTCTGCAAGCCATTCGTGGCATGAATGACATCCTGCCTGAGCAGACGCCGCTGTGGCGCTACTTCGAGGGCGCTGTCGCGCGTCTGTTGGATAACTACGGTTACAAGCAGATCCGCATGCCGATCGTCGAGTTCACCGAGCTGTTCAAGCGCTCCATCGGTGAAGTGACCGATATCGTCGAAAAAGAGATGTACACCTTCGAAGACCGCAACGGCGATTCCCTGACCCTGCGTCCCGAAGGTACTGCCGCCTGTGTGCGTGCGGTGCTCGAACATGGCCTAACCGGCGGTGGCCAGCCGCAGAAGCTCTGGTACATCGGCCCGATGTTCCGCCACGAGCGTCCGCAAAAAGGCCGTTATCGCCAGTTCCACCAGATCGGCCTGGAAGTGTTCAACCTCGACGGTCCGGACATCGACGCCGAGCTGATCGTGCTGACCTGGCGCCTGTGGGGCATGCTGGGCATCCGTGATGCGGTCAAGCTTGAACTCAACAGCCTGGGCACCAGCGAATCCCGGGGCCGCTACCGCGAAGCCCTGGTTGAATTCCTGTCGGGCCACCTGGACAAGCTGGACGAAGACAGCCAGCGCCGCCTGAAAACCAACCCGCTGCGGGTACTGGACACCAAGAACGCCGAGACCCAGGCCGTACTCGTGGACGCGCCGAAAATGGCCGACTACCTGGACGACGAGTCCCGTATCCACTTCGAGGGCCTCAAGGCTCGCCTGGATGCGGCCGGTATTCCTTACGTCATCAACCCGAAACTGGTGCGTGGCCTCGATTACTACAGCAAGACCGTGTTCGAGTGGGTCACCGACAAGCTCGGCGCCCAGGGCACCGTGTGTGCCGGTGGCCGTTACGACGGCCTGGTCGAGCAGATGGGCGGCAAGCCGACCACCGGTGTTGGTTTTGCCATGGGTATCGAGCGGCTGATCCTGCTGCTGGAAACCCTGGAGCAGGTTCCCGAAGAAATCTCCCGTCAGGTGGACGTGTACTTCTGTGCCTTTGGCGAGGCGGCCGAACTGGTTGCCCTGGCCCTGAGCGAGAAGCTGCGCGACCAACTGCCGAACCTGCGCCTGCAAGTCAATGCCGGCGCCGGCAGCTTCAAAAGCCAGTTCAAGAAAGCCGACAAGAGCGGTGCGCTGTATGCACTGATCCTGGGTGATGATGAGTTGGCCCATCAAGTGGTAAGTTTCAAACCCCTGCGTGGTCAGGGTGAACAACAAAGCATTGCCTTTGATGCGCTTGCAGCGCACCTGGCCACCTGCATCGTGCAGGGTTGAAGCTGTCAAACAGCCGATTTAGCGATTAAGGAGTATTGGGGTGTCGAGTACTGATGATGACCAGCTGGCCGAGTTCAAAGACTGGTGGCAGCGCAACGGCAAGCCCCTGGTCACTGGCGGCTTGCTGGCTTTAGTAGTGGTGTTCGGCTGGCAAGCCTGGCACAAGTATCAGGCTAACCAGTCGCAAGGCGCCTCGATTATCTATCAGCAATTGCTGGAAACCACGCTGACGCCAAGCGGCAAGCCGGACCTCGCCCAAGTGGCAGACCTGGCCGGCAAGCTGAAGAGCGAATTCGGTGGTAGCACCTACGCGCAATACGGCAGCCTGTTCGTCGCAAAAGTTGCGGTGGACAACGGCAAGCTGGATGACGCAGCCTCCGAGCTGAAAGCCATCACCGACAAGCCGGCCAACCCGACACTGGGTGAAATCGCACGTCAGCGTCTGGCTCAGGTATTGGCGGCACAGAACAAGGCCGACGACGCACTGAAACTGCTCGACGGCGATGCTGACAAGGCATTCCTGGCCACTCGTGAAGAGCTCAAGGGCGACCTGCTGGTCCAATTGGGTCGCACCGACGAAGCCAATGCTGCGTACCAAAAAGCCAAGGCGGCGCTGTCTGATGAAGCGGCGGTCGGTGGCTTACAAATCAAGCTCGACGACTTGGCCAAAGGGGATGCGTGACGTGATCCGTTGGAAACATGCAGCATTGCTGGCTCTGGCCGTTTTGGCCGCGGGTTGCAGCAGCAACAGCAAAAAAGAACTGCCTCCGGCCGAGCTGACCAGCTTCAAGGAAGAAGTGGTCCTGCAAAAGCAGTGGAGCCGCTCCATTGGTGACGGTCAGGGCGACCTGTACAACCTGATGGTCCCGGCGATCGACGGTGACACCATCTTCGCCGCAGACTCCACCGGCGTTGTGGTCTCCATGGATCGCATGAACGGCGACGTCAAATGGAAGAAAGACCTCGAACTGCCTGTGTCCGGCGCCGTTGGCGTGGGTTCCGGCCTAGTGCTGCTCGGCACGCTGAAAGGCGATGTCGTGGCACTGGATTCGAGCACCGGTGAAGAGAAATGGCGCGCTCGCGTGACCAGTGAAGTGCTCTCGCCACCGGCTACCAACGGTGACGTGGTTGTGGTTCAGACCCAGGATGACCGTGTGATCGGCCTCGACGCCGCCACTGGTAACCAGCGCTGGTTGTACGACAGCACGCCGGCGGTCCTGACCTTGCGCGGTACCAGCGGTCCGGTTGTGACCAGTAACTTGGCACTGGCAGGCCTGTCGACCGGTAAAGTGGTCGCCCTGGACACCCAGAACGGCGTGCCGGCCTGGGAAACCCGGGTCGCTATTCCTCAGGGCCGTTCGGAGCTGGACCGCGTAGTGGACATCGACGGTGGCTTGCTGCTGTCGGGTGATACCCTTTACGTCGCCACTTATCAGGGCCGTGTCGCGGCGCTGGACGTACAGAGCGGCCGGATCAACTGGCAGCGTGATGCTTCCAGCTACGCCGGTGTCGCCCAAGGGTTTGGCAGCGTCTACGTAAGCCTGGCGTCCGGCACCGTTGAAAGTGTCGACGAGCGTTCCACCACTGCATTGTGGAGCAACGACTCTCTGGCCCGCCGTCAACTGTCGGCACCGGAAGTGTTCTCCAGCTACGTAGCGGTAGGCGACTTTGAAGGTTACCTGCACCTGCTGAGCCAGGTGGACGGTCGCTTCGTGGGTCGCGAACGCATCGACAGCGACGGCCTGCGTGCCCGTCCGCTGGTGGTAGGCAACATGCTTTACGTGTATGGCAACAGCGGCAAACTGGAAGCGCTGACCATCAAGTAAGAACTATGCTTGGGGGGCTACCCCTCAGGCAGCTTCACCTGTAGGAGCAAGCTTGCTCGCGAAAATCGTCAACGATAACGCGTGCAGTCTGGATAAACGCGGTGCCTTTGCGTTTTTCGCGAGCAAGCTCGCTCCTACAGTCGAGCACCAGCCGCTGCCTTGCAGCGGCTTTTGTATTTTCTGAAATAACGAAGTGGAGAGCCGCATGGTTCCCGTAATCGCCCTGGTGGGCCGACCGAACGTCGGCAAGTCCACCTTGTTCAACCGCCTGACCAGGACTCGCGACGCCATCGTCGGCGACTTGTCCGGTCTGACCCGTGATCGCCAATACGGTGAGGCAAAGTGGCAAGGGCGCTCCTACATTATTGTCGACACCGGTGGTATCTCCGGTGACGAGCATGGCATGGACGAAAAGATGGCCGAGCAGTCGCTGCTGGCCATTGAAGAAGCCGATGTCGTGTTGTTCCTGGTGGACGCCCGCGCGGGCTACACCGCTGCCGACCAGATGATTGGCGAGCACCTGCGCAAGCGCAACAAGCGTTCCTACGTGGTGGCCAACAAGATCGACAACATCGATCCTGAGATGGCCCGTGCCGAATTCAGCCCGATGGGCCTGGGCGACGCGATTCCGATCGCCGGTGCCCACGGTCGTGGCATCACCCAGATGCTGGAAATCGCCCTGCGCGACTTCCCGCGTGATGACGTGGATGAAGTCGAAGGCGAAGAAGAGATCGTTGCCGAAGGCGAGGAGGCCAAGCGCATTCCTGGCCCAAGCGAAAAAGACGGTATCAAGATCGCGATCATCGGCCGCCCGAACGTCGGCAAGTCGACCCTGGTCAACCGGATGCTCGGTGAAGACCGGGTCATCGTCTATGACGAGCCTGGTACCACCCGCGACAGTATCTACATCCCGTTCGAGCGTAACGACGAGAAGTACACGCTGATCGACACAGCCGGTGTGCGCAAGCGTGGCAAGATCCACGAGGAAGTTGAAAAGTTCTCGGTGGTGAAAACCCTGCAGGCGATCAAAGACGCCAACGTGGTGATCTTCGTCATGGACGCCCGCGAAGGCGTGGTAGACCACGACCTGAACTTGCTGGGCTTTGCCCTGGAAGCCGGTCGCGCCCTGGTGATCGCGATCAACAAGTGGGACGGCATGACGCCGAGCGAACGTGATTTCGTCAAGATCGAGCTGCAGCGTCGCCTGTTCTTCGTCGAGTTCGCCGATATCCACTTTATCTCGGCACTGCACGGTACCGGCGTGGGCAACCTCTACGCTTCGGTGCAGAACTCGTTCAAGTCCGCGGTCACCCGCTGGCCAACCAACCGCCTGACCCAGATTCTTGAAGATGCGGTCAGCGAGCACGCGCCACCGATGGTCAACAACCGTCGGATCAAGCTGCGTTACGCTCACTTGGGTGGTGCCAACCCGCCGATTATCGTGATCCACGGTAACCAGCTGGAGAAAGTGCCGAAGTCTTACGTGCGTTACCTGGAAAACACCTATCGCCGTGTCTTGAAGCTGGTCGGCACGCCGATCCGTATCGAGTTCAAGGGCGGTGAGAACCCGTACGAAGGCAACAAGAACAGCCTCACCGACCGCCAGGTAAACAAAAAGCGCCGGATGATGACGCACCACAAGAAAGCCGACAAAAAGCGCCGCGACAAGCGCTGATCCTGATCGGTTGAAAAAGGGCTCTTTCAGAGCCCTTTTTTGTGCCTGGCGGTTGACCCTTCGCGGCATGCAGCTTAAAACTTGGAGCTCACCGCAAGGGGCGCCCCGATGATCACCAGCAAGCTGCCGAATGTCGGCACCACCATCTTCACCACCATGTCACAACTCGCTGCCGAAACCGGTGCGCTCAACCTGTCCCAGGGTTTTCCCGACTTCAACGGGCCTCAGGGTTTGCTTGATGGCGTGGGCAAGCATATCGCCCTCGGCCATAACCAATACGCCCCCATGACCGGCCTGTCGGTACTGCGCCAGCAAGTGGCGGCCAAGATCGCCCGCAGCTATGGCGCAACGGTGAATGCCGACAGCGAAGTGACCATCACCCCAGGCGCCACCGAAGCGATCTTCTGCGCGATCCAGGCGGTGATCCGCAGTGGTGATGAGGTCATCGTGTTCGATCCTGCCTACGACAGCTACGAGCCCTCGGTAGAGCTGGCGGGCGGTCGCTGCGTGCATGTGCAACTGGGCCTGCATGACTTCGCCCTGGACTTTGAGCGGCTGCGTGCTGCGTTGTCACCGCGCACCCGCATGATCATCCTCAACAGCCCGCACAATCCCACAGGCGCCCTGATCAGCCGTGCCGAGCTGGACCAGTTGGCCGAGTTGATCCGCGACCGCGATATCTACCTGGTCAGCGACGAGGTCTACGAGCACCTGGTATTCGACGGTGTGCCCCACGTCAGCGTGCTGGCCCACGAAGAGCTGTACCAGCGTGCGTTCGTGGTCAGCTCGTTCGGCAAGACCTACCACGTCACGGGCTGGAAAACCGGCTACGTTGTCGCGCCGCCGGCCCTCAGCGCCGAGCTGCGCAAGGTGCATCAATATGTCAACTTTTGCGGCGTGACCCCGTTGCAGTACGCTTTGGCAGACTTCATGGCCGAACACCCGGAGCATGTCGAGGAGCTGCCGGCTTTCTATCAAGGCAAGCGCGACCTGTTCTGCGACCTGCTGGAACCTTCGCGTTTCAGCTTTACCCGGGTGGCCGGTACCTACTTCCAACTGGTGGATTACTCACAGATTCGCCCGGACCTGGATGACGTCGCCATGTCGCTGTGGATGACCCGCGAACATGGCGTGGCCACCATCCCGGTCTCGGTGTTCTACCAGAACCCACCGCAAGGCCAGCGCCTGGTGCGCCTGTGCTTTGCCAAACGCGAGGAGACGCTGCGCCAAGCAGCCGAGAAACTATGCGTGATCTGAGTACGTTACCCAACCTGAACATTGCCCTGGTGCAAACCACCCTGGCCTGGCACGACCGCCAGGCCAACCTCGAGCATTTCGATCTGCTGCTGGAGCAGGCGAGGGGGGCCGACCTGATCGTGCTGCCGGAGATGTTCACCACCGGTTTTTCGATGGAATCGGAAACGCTCGCCGAGCCCGAAAACGGCCCCACCCATCAATGGCTCCAGGCCCAGGCGAAGAAGTACAACGCGGTGATCACCGGCAGTGTGATCATCCAGGCCGCCGACCGCAGTCATCGCAACCGCTTGCTCTGGGCGCGCCCGGATGGCGAGGTGTTGCACTACGACAAGCGCCACTTGTTCCGCATGGCCGGTGAGCACGATCACTACACCCCCGGCGAGCGTCAGGTGCAGTTCGAACTCAAGGGCTGGCGGATTCGTCCGTTGATCTGCTACGACCTGCGCTTCCCGGTGTGGAGCCGTGACGCCCAGGACACTGACTTGCTGCTGTACACCGCCAACTGGCCGGGCGCACGGCGACAGCACTGGAACCGCCTGCTGCCGGCACGGGCCATCGAAAACCTGTGCTACGTGGCGGCGGTGAACCGAGTGGGCACCGACGGCAAGGGCTTTGCCTATACCGGTGACAGCCAGGTCCTGGACTTCCAGGGAGAAAGCCTGCTGAGCGCAGGGGAGGCGGACGGCGTGTTCCAGGTGTGCCTGGATGCCTCGGAATTGGCGGCGTATCGCACACGCTTTCCGGCGAACCTGGATGCGGATAGCTTCGAGTTCACCTGAACGGTTTTCGTCGCCTGATAGATTGCTATCGCGGGCAAGCCCGGCTCCCACATATGATCTGAGTTGTCTGGAGGAAGGCATTCCCCTGTGGGAGCCGGGCTTGCCCGCGATGGGGCCCTGACAGCCACCACAAATTCTGAGCCCAAAAAAGGCCCCTGGACGCTCATCCAGGGGCCTTTTGCATTTGCGCGGCAGTGTTTACGCCGCTTTCGCTTCCAACTGGCTCAACGAACGGTTCAGCGCGCTGAACACGGCCTTGAAGCTCGCCGTGGTGATGTTTTCATCAATGCCCACGCCGTGCACCGGACGCTCACCGTTCACCCGCAGCTCAATGTAGGCTGCGGCCTTGGCATTGGTGCCCGCGCCAATCGCGTGCTCGTTGTAGTCCATGATCTCCACGCCAATCGGCAGCCCGGCCACCAGCGCTTCCAGGGCGCCGTTGCCTTTGCCGTGCCAGCGCAGGTTGGTTTCGCCCTGGCCCTTGCCGGAGACTTCAACTTCCACCGAGCTGTTGCCGTTCTCTTCCTGCAAGCGATGGCTCACCAGCGCGTACGGCGTGTTGGCTTGCAGGTATTCACGCTGCAACAGGCTGTAGATCTGCGCTGCGGTCATCTCCAGGCCCACACGGTCGGTCTCGGCCTGTACCACCTGGCTGAACTCGATCTGCATGCGGCGCGGCAAGCTGATGCCGTATTCCTGCTCCAGCAGGTAGGCGATGCCGCCTTTGCCCGACTGGCTGTTGACGCGAATCACCGCCTCGTAGCTGCGGCCAATGTCGGCCGGGTCGATCGGCAAGTACGGCACTTCCCACAGGGTATCGTCTTTCTGCTGGGTGAAGCCCTTGCGGATCGCGTCCTGGTGGGAGCCGGAGAAGGCGGTGTGAACCAGATCGCCAACGTACGGGTGGCGCGGGTGCACCGGGATCTGGTTGCACTCTTCGACGACTTTGCGGATGCCGTCGATGTCGGAGAAGTCCAGCTGCGGGTCGAGGCCCTGGGTGTACATGTTCAACGCCACGGTCACCAGGTCGACGTTACCGGTACGCTCGCCGTTGCCGAACAGGCAGCCTTCGACGCGATCAGCGCCGGCCATCAGGCCCAACTCAGTGGCGGCGACGCCAGTGCCACGGTCGTTATGGGTGTGCAGGCTGATGATCACGCTGTCACGGCGGTTGATATGGCGACCGAACCACTCGATCTGGTCGGCATAGATGTTCGGGGTGGCGCATTCAACGGTGGCTGGCAGGTTGAGGATCACCTTGTGCTCGGGCGTCGGGTTCCAGACTTCGATCACCGCGTCACAGACTTCCTTGGCGAACTCAAGCTCAGTGGCGCTGAAAGTCTCTGGCGAGTACTCGAATGTCCACTGGGTTTCCGGCTGCTGGGCAGCGTATTTGACGAACAGCTTGGCCGCGTTGACGGCGATGGCCTTGATGCCGTCCTTGTCCTGGTTGAACACGATGCGGCGGAACGACGGTGAGGTGGCGTTGTACAAGTGAACGATGGCTTTCTTCGCGCCGCGCAGGGATTCGAAGGTGCGGGCGATCAGGTCTTCACGGCCCTGGGTCAGCACCTGGATGGTGGTGTCCGCGGGGATGTGGTTGTCTTCGATCAGGGTGCGCACGAAGTCGAAATCGGTTTGCGAGGCAGCCGGGAAGGAAGCTTCGATTTCCTTCACGCCGACGGCGACCAGGGTCTTCCAGAAGCGCAGCTTTTTCACCGCGTCCATCGGTTCGATCAGCGACTGGTTGCCGTCGCGCAAGTCGGAGCTGCACCAGATCGGCGCGGCGGTGATGGTCTTCGACGGCCAGGTGCGGTCCGGGATATCAATGGTCGGAAACGCGCGGTACTTCGAAGACGGGTCTTTGAGCATGCTCATCGGGAAATCCTTTGTTTAGGGGCCGAGAAGAGGCGGCCTGCCGTAGAACTGTTATTGGGGATAAAGCAGAAGACGAGGCAGATCGATTCAGCCTGGCAGTCGTGCGCTGACTAGGCACAGGCTGCGGTGCTGGCGAAGCTGAATGAGGGTGTGAGAGGTTTTCATAGGTCCAACCCTAACCGCGGGGCGTAAGGATGGCAAGTTGTGAAAAAAAATTGAGATAACTTCTAATTTATTTTGTTTTTTCGCTATTTTATTGTCGTTTTTATTGTTTTGTGTTTGTTTTGTTGCTGCGTGCTCCGCTTGCACGCAATCATCATTGATGGGGCCGTGCTGCTTTCAAGCGGCACGGCCTGGGTGCAATTGCGGTATATCTCCTAGAGGGTGATTTTGTCGATGTTGTAGTCGATATGAATATCACCAATCGGTTCGGGATTGCTCATACCTTGCAGCAGTTTCAAAGGCGGGGGAGGCGTGTAGGGTGGCTGGCTGACGATACTCCCATCACCTTTAGGGGTCGGAGAAATGGACACCCCGACGCTTCCCGTCAGTTCCGAGATGCCCGGAACATTCTCATAAGTATTCATATGTGCATTGCCCACAACGGCCACGAACTTTTCGCCAGCAGGGGTCTGATTGATGATTTGGGTGGCGGCGTAGTTCAACTCTTGCAAGCGCTGTTCATAGAAACGAACGTTGGTGCTCCTCTGGGCGCGGTTGTCGCTGTGGAATGTCAACTCTCGATGTTCCAGGCCAATGACCTTGATGCCGTGTTTGTCTGCGGCATTGATCACGTCCAGCGTTGTAGGGCTGTTTGGTGAGTAAGCCTCGTCATAGAGCCTTGGCGCATAAATGGCGTCTTCAAGAGCATAGGCGCCTGCGCCAAACCCAGGTCCTCTCTGGAGAAAAAGGCCTCCCTCCAGATAGATTGTGGTGACGCCTGCGTTTTTTAGTGTTTGCATTTGATCGATCAAGAATTGAAAACTGGCCGGTTCGTCATGGAGCTCGCCCAGCACCAACCCCTTTACGTCTGCTTGGGCAAGAGCGTCCTGAACGATGCTCTTGGGCGTTGCGTTGACCCCAATGGGTGGAAGTTGAGGGCGTGCAGGCATTTGCCCCGAAGCCATGCTGGTGTAGAAGTCATTCATGTCTCGCTGGAACCAGCGCCTCAGTTGACCGATAGTGGCAGCGTCAGCGTTAAAGTCACCCGCCCCACTTCCTGTGATAACACGGTTCAGATACTCATCCAGCGGTGGTGAAGCTCTGCCGCGGTGTCGCCTGCCACCGGGCAGTTCGCTCAGGCGCCACTCCCCATTTCCGGCTGCCAGCAGGGATGCCTTTATTCGGCTGCTTTTGGGCACCGTCAGGGGCGCGCTGGGGTCCACGATGTTGACCATCCCGCTACGCGCATGAAATGCCGAGTCGATCTGATAGACCTTGTTGGTCCCCGTGCTGTCGGTAAAGCGGATGTACCAATTGTCGCCGACGTTGTACGTTCCGTCGGGCCTCAAGGGGCGGCCCTGAATCAGTTCGTTGGGTACGGCATAGGCGCTGAGGTCGCGGTTGGGTAGCGCCTGCGTCGAGGAACCTGGGCCGGACGGTGCCGGCAGCGCTCTGGGGACGGTACGCGTTGCCGCCGTCACGGGCCTTAAGGGCGGCGATCGATACAGCGGAATGCCCGCTGCGGAAGTCGCAAAATCTGCGTAGATCAATCGTCCCAGGGCCGGGTTCTTTATCAGGGCTGGCAGTACTTTGGTGTTGGCGCGCAAGGCTTTCACGCCCGCCTTGCCGAGCCGGATTCCCAGCGATACGCCTTTACCTGCCACGGGCAACAGGTCGAGGAATATCGAGGCGACTTCGATGCCGAACTGAATCTTGTTGGTCTTCGATTGAGCCGCGACTTCCGCGCTGCTGATGGACTGGGCGTCGGCGTTGTCTATCAGCATTTTGACCTGTTGTTTATACAGCTCATCCTGGATATTTTCGCTGATCGGCTTGAGCTTGTTGCCAATGTCCTTGGTCTTGGGAGCGTTGATGAGTAGGTTGGCGAGGGTTATCTGGGGGTTCGTGAAGGTAGTGATCCAGTTTGAATTCGCCCTGTCCGCCAGTTGTGTAACGCTGTCTTTTTCTACCGGCGACTTTCTGTTGGCGGTGTAGAGTTGCCATTCTTTTTTTGCCATCAGGGCATTCAGCGCGCTTTGGTCCGCCACCTCTCGAAACACCACGCCGTCGGGCGAATCCGGTGTGTACAGCACCAACGGTGAGTCGCTCTGGTTGCCGATGACCATCACCCCTTGAACTGTTAAACCATTCTGGACGAAGGCGTTTGCGACAATGGTTTTACCGTCGACCTGTGCACGGTTGGCCGGGTGGGGATGTTTCAGGACCGCGGCGACCCATTGCGCACCGCGCTTGGTGGTGGTGTTGGTGGTGGCCGCAGTCTTGTAGGCATCGGGATTGAGCTCTGCGAGAAAGGCCTCTTTCTCCATCAGGTCGGCCAAGTTGGCTTTCCAGGCGCTACGCACTTCGCCGGCACGGCCTGAATCGGTGTCAGTCGCCAACTCCCTGCCAAGCAGCTCGGTGTATTCGCCCCCTGCATCTGCCGTATTGACCAGCGTTTTGAGTTGGTCCGTGTCCAGGGTCACGGGGTTGCCGTTGGCGTCGAGTATCGGCTTGCCCTGTGTGTCCTTGAGCGGCAGCGTGAAGGTGACCTGAGTGTGTTTCCCGCTCTCGCCTGCTGGAAACTCGGTGGGGTTTTTCAGGGCCAGATCGGTCAGTGACAACTCACGGTTTTGCACGCTGCGTGTTTCGTTACCACTTGGTCGACCGGTGTGGATTCGGGTATTGGTTTGCACCTGAACCATCAATTTATCCGCATCCACCTGCGCAGTCGGGTACTGCTTTTGGATCGCCTCATTCATCCGGTCTCGTGCAAAGTTCGGCAATGTCGTGATCTTTTCCAGCAGTGGCCTCAGTCGGCTCGCGCTTTTCTCCTCTGCGCGTTCCAAGTGCGCGAAAAGGGCCGCTTTGACGGGGGGCAGGTTTTTCAGCCAGTCGGGTTGCAGTTTGTCGGCCAGTTTCTGGTTGCGTGCCTGCATGGCGTTGCTGCCATCCAGCAGGTAGGACCAGTCGGCAGCCTCATCAATGACCGGGTGCAATGGATAGGTGAGTTGGGTGGATATTTTTGCAAAGCTCGCGTTGATTTCGGCCTGCTGGCGCTTGAGCAATTGAGGTATCCCTTCAGCCAGCACATCCCCTGCAAGGGGCTCGACGCGGAGCATCAGGTCGTCCCCGGTGGGTGGGTTCGGCCGGTTTTGCAACGATAGCGGTAGCGTCTGCAACAGCAGGTCGGCGTCTATTGCGCCTTGATCCAGGCGTTGCGCCAACGTTTCGCGTGCCTGGGCGGGGGTTGCGAACTCTTCGAAGCCTTCGCCGGGTGTATACAGCACGACCGGGCCATTGGCCTCGTCGAGCGCCAGGGATCTGCCTTTGGGCCAGGTCGGCGGGGTGGAGAAGGCCCCGTCAGTCTGGGTGATGAGAAAAGTGCCCGCGAGCAAAGCACCACGCTCGGTGCCGTCATCCAGGGTGAGCGGATACACACCCGGACGGGCGCCATCGGCAAAGACGTTCTCCCGTTCGGCGAGTGTGGGGTATTGCAGTGCGGCGTCGATCAGTTGTTTTCCTGCCGGGCTCAGGGTGCCATCGCTTGCGCGCAAGGCTGCCAGTGTCGACAGTTGGCGCTTGTGCAGGGTCAACAGCTCGTCCTGCGGCGCCTTCAGTACCAGTGGGTTTGTTTTTGACGGGCGTGGTGTTGTCCAGAAGGCGAGTGTCGCCTCGGGATATTGCGTGGTGATGTGCTGGGCGATGGTGCTTAACGAGTGCGTTGTGTCGATGAGTGCGGGCGGTTGACTGGCTTTGCCTTGGCTGAATATGCCCGACTGCACGTTGGCGCCTTCGTCGGTATTCTTCCAGGGCTGACTCGACAGTTCTGCAATCTTTTTATCCAGTGCCTCCAGAAGCGGTTGTTCAGAGAGTGTCTTGATAATGCCGTCGCTTTGTCTGATCCAGCGTTTGAAGGTCAACGTTGCTGGATTGAGATGAGGCTGGTCGGCAAGCATCGCGGCCACTTGTTGCAGTTGGACATCCTTGAAGTTCGGTTGCTGGCCATGCAGCTTTTGCATGGCGAGCGCGAGGGAGTTGTGTTGAGTGATGAAGGCTTGCTGATCGCCGACGTTGAAGTGTCCCGCGAGCGTTGAGCGTTGCTCCGGTGGTATGCCTGTCGAGCCGGGCAACGGGGCAGGCTGGGTGATATTGGCGGCGGACGTCAGTGCGAAGGCGGGCGGCTGGATCGAAGGGCGATGTATCGGCGTCACGGCGGGACTGACCATAAACGAAACCTCACAGTATTTGAATGTCGTCGTTACGCTCCTTGTAAGTCGTCAGATGGGTGAGGGTTCACGGTGAGTCGGTTCCTGATGAAACTGTAAACAAAGTGCGCCGCACCGATTCGGGTGCAGCGCAGCCTTCAAGGCTGAAACGCCCCGATAAAGATCGCCGGATCAACCCGAGCGTCGTTCAGGCTGATGTTCCAATGCATATGCGGTCCGGTCGCCCGGCCCGTGGAGCCGACCTTGCCCACCACTGCACCGCGTGCCAGTTGCTGGCCCACGCTCACATCAATCTTCGACATATGGCAGAACATGCTGATAAAGCCCTGGCCATGGTCGACAAACACGGTGTTACCGTTGAAGAAGTAGTTACCGGTGAGAATCACCTTGCCCGCCGCCGGCGTCTTGATCGGCGTTCCTGCGCCCACGGCAAAATCCAGCCCCGAATGCGGATTACGCTCCTCGCCATTGAAGAAACGCCGTACGCCGAACTTGCTCGACAGCGGCCCGTTCACCGGCTTGTCCAGCAACAGGTTGCTCGGTGTATTCGGGCTGAAACTGCGATACGCCTTGAGCTGGACCGCCAGCTCGCCTTCGATGCGTTTGAGTTGCGCCGGGTCCGGGTTCACCTGGCTTTTGTTCTTCAAGGTGATGTGCTGCTCGGGGTACTTCTTGAAACCGACGATAAACGGCAGGTTCTGGCTGCCGCTGGTGATGCGCTGGGTGCCGGGTTTTACCGTCAGCGGAATACCGACAATGGCCAGCCAGTTGTTCTGCTCCTTCACCACCAGCACTGGCCGGTTCAGGTAAGTGGCCTTGGGCGCCGTCGCCGAAGGGCCGAGGTCGATCACCGCGACGCCGCCGGGCACCGGCTTGTTCAGCAGCCGGGTGATGTAGCTGTCGGCGTGGGCATTGAAGGTCAGGCACAACAGCATCAACAAACTTAAAAAGCGTGGCATCAATCAATCCAGTAACGAGAGGGTGACGGGCGTCAGGTGGTTGTCTTCCACCCGCACCTGCAATTGGCCTTCACCGAGGCGCGCGGTGAGGCGCTGGCCGGTGTGGGTTTGCGCGGCATTGCGAATCGCCTGGCCGCGTTCGTCCAGCAGGATGCTGTAGCCACGGCCGAGGGTCGCCAGCGGGCTGACCACGTGCAGCGTCTGCACCTGGCTTTGCAGTTGCAGGCGACGGGCCTTGAGGCCTTCGCGCATGGCGCGGGGCAGGCGCTCGGCGAGGCTGTCCAGGCGTTGGCGCAGCAGGGCCAGTTGGCGGCCGGGGTGTTGGCCGGCGAGACGTGTTTCCAGGCGGATCAGCCGTTCGCGACGAGTATTCAGGCTGCGCTCAAAGGCCCGGCGCAGGCGCATGTCCAGGTCGTCGAGGCGTTGGGCTTGCTGGCGCAGGCGCTCGCCCGGATGACGCAGGCGACGGGCCATGCCTTCCAGGCGCAGGCGGTCGTGGCTCAGGCGGTTGCGCATCAGCATCACCAGGCGGCGGTGCAGATTCTCTACCTGGCGAGTCAGGTGACTGGAGTCCGGCGCTAACAGCTCGGCAGCGGCGGAAGGGGTAGGCGCACGCACGTCGGCGACAAAGTCACTGATGGACACATCGGTCTCGTGGCCGACCGCACTGACGATGGGCGTCACGCAGGCGTCCACCGCACGTGCCACGGCTTCTTCGTTGAAGCACCAGAGGTCTTCCAGCGAGCCGCCGCCACGAGCCAGGATCAATGCGTCAAAGCCGCGGGCATCGGCCAGCTTCAGGGCGCGGACAATTTGCGCCACGGCCTCACGGCCTTGCACGGCCGTCGGGATCAACGTCAGTTCGACGTTGGGCGCCCGGCGGCGGAATACGCTGATGATGTCGCGAATCACCGCGCCAGTGGGCGAGCTGATAATCCCGATGCGCCGAGGGTGGGCGGGCAGCGGCACCTTGCGCTCGGCACTGAACAAACCTTCGGCGCTGAGTTTTTCCTTCAGTGCATCAAAGGCCAGGCGCAACGCGCCATCACCGGCCGGCTCCACCGTGTCGAGAATCAGCTGATAGTCGCCACGGCCTTCAAACAGCGAGACCTTACCCCGTACCTTCACCGCCAAACCGTCTTTCAACGCCTGGCGCACCCGTGCGGCGTTCTGCCGGAACAGTGCACAACGCACTTGGGCGCCGCTGTCCTTGAGGGTGAAATACACGTGGCCGGAGGCCGGGCGGGCGAGGTTGGAGATCTCGCCTTCAACCCAGATATTGGTGAACACGTCTTCCAGCAACACCCGCGCGCGGCCGTTGAGCTGGCTGACAGTCAGGACTTCGCGGTCCAGGCCCAGACGGGCAAAGGGATCTTTAATCATGGGCGGCAGTTTATAGGCATTCGTGCAGGGTTTGACAGAACTGCTCCACCAGCGCGCTCGGCGTTTGCTGGCAGGCGAGGGCGACGGTGCTTTGGCAATCGGGATCGGCCAGGGGCAAAAAGTGAATGTTGGCCGGCGCGATGTCCTGCATCGATTCCGGCAGCAGGGCAATCCCGAATCCGGCCTGGATCAGCTGCAACTGCGTGGTCTTGCGCGACATCACCCGGGCTGCCTTGGGGAAAAATCCGGCACGCATGCACAACTCGGCTGACAGGTAACTCAGCCCTCCGCGTTGGGGATGAGGGATAGAGATAAACGCTTCGTTTTTTAACTGCGCCAAATCTATACCGGATGTGTGCCCGGCCAACCGATGGTTCGGCGGCACCGCCAATAGCAACCGCTCGCTGTATAAAGGCACGATGCGCACGCCTTCGCGCTGGCGCAACACCGGCAAGCGCAACAGCCCGACCTCCAGCCGACCGTCGGCGATTTCTTCCAACTGCGCTTCGGAGGACAGTTTGGCGATGTCCATTGAAACGCCCGGGCATTGCTCCAGCCAGGCGCCGATGCCGCGCAGCAAGCGGCCACTCATCGGCACTGTGCTCGAATGGCTCAGCCGCAGCGTCCCGAGCTGGCCGTTGCCCACCTGTGTCGCCATCTCACTGGCCTTCAGCAGCTCGCCCAGCAGGTTACGTGCCCGCGGATAAAACGCTTCGCCCGCGGCTGTCAGCCTTGGTTGGCGTGCGGTGCGCTCAAACAGCGGCGTTTGCAGCAGGTTTTCCAGCTCCTTGATCTGCCGGCTCAGCGCCGATTGCGCCACAAACAGCCGCTCGGCCGCCGCGCTGAAGCTGCCGCTCTCGGCGATTTCGACGAAGTAACGCAATTGCCGGGTGGAAATCACAAGTCATGCCTTTTCGAGATGAGTGATGGGCTTTGAAGATATTAGTCGCAACGCTCGCCGATGGCTAAAGTGATGGTCATCTTGAATAAGGAAGACTTCATGAGCCCGGTCGAACTGTTGAGTCACTGGTCATTGGGTGGTGTGGACTGGCTGGTGATCGGCGTGGCGATTGCCCTGGCCTATATCGTGTTCGGCATCGCCGGTTTTGGCACCGCGCTGGTGGCGGGGCCGATCCTGATTCTGTTCATGCCGCTGTCGAAGATCATCCCGTTGCTGGTGTTGCTGGATTTTGTCGCGGCTTTCGGCAACCTCCTGCAATCGCGGCGGGATGTGGTGAAGCCGGAATTGCTCAGGTTGCTGCCGTGCATGGCGATTGGCTGCACCCTGGGGGTAATCTTCCTGCTCAACCTGCATTCGGATTTATTGCTGCTGCTGATGGGGCTTTTCATCAGCGCCTACGCGATCTACAGCCTGGCGGTGAAGGTCAAGCCCACGCAGATGGCGGCCGGTTGGGCGATTCCCATGGGTGTGGTCGGCGGATTGTTCGGGGCGTTGTTCGGCAGTGGTGGCTTTTTATATGCGATCTACCTCAACAGCCGCTTGCCCAAGGACGGTGCGCGGGCGACCCAGAGTGCGTTGATCAGCTGCAGCACGGTGGTGCGCCTGAGCCTGTTCCTGATCGCCGGCGTGTATGCCGAGCTACCTTTGTTGATGTTGGCGGTGTGCCTGTTGCCGGCCATGGCGCTCGGGCTGTGGGCGGGGCGTCGGCTGACCCTGCGCATGTCCCGCGAGGCGTTCGTGCGGCTGGTGACCTGGCTGGTGCTGGCCAGCGGCATTGCCTTGATTGCCCGTTACTTGAGTACTTGACCTGTGGGTGTCAGGGATTAAGCTGCCGTGCTCTAGGGCCCCATCGCGGGCAAGCCCGGCTCCCACAGTTGATCGCATTCCAATGTGGGAGCCGGGCTTGCCCGCGATGAGGCCAGAAGCCACACCGCAGGACACCCAGGCACCATGAATTCCCAAAGCATCCTTGTCCCCAAGATCTCCACCTTGCCCGTCCACGAACCCCGCGCCCGGGCGATCGTGCGCTGGCTGGTGCGCAAGAACATCGTCAAGGAAGAACTCACCACCTGCGGGCGCACCGGCAATCGCATGGGCTACGCCCTGGCCGACGGTGCCCGCGCCGTGGTGCTGCACCCCGACGCGCTGCCGTTCAACGAGCCGATCAACGGCCTGGAGATCATCTACAAGCGCTGCATCTACACCCCGGCCAAAGGCTTCCTGGAAGAAGCCGGTTGCCCCGAGTGCCTCAAGGAAGTCGGCGAAGCCCTGTTCGAAAGCCTGGAAGACTGGATGCCCGGCCACACCGACAACTTCACCTGCCCGCTGTGTGGGCATGAAGACGACATCAACGGCTTCCTGTTCCTGCAGGAATGCGGCTTCTCCAACCTGGGATTCATCTTCAATAACTGGGCGGAGGCGGGGTTCAAGCAGAGTTTTATCGACGAATTTGCCGACTGGCTGGACCAGAAGATGAGTTGGGTCAAAGTCGAACTTTAATCCATCTATCAGTATTACCAAGTTTGTCAGAGTTTTACATTGAACCCGAGGGGGTGTCTGACTATAATGGCGCGCTTCCATTTTCCCGCTCGGGAGCCCCCGCGATGCTGCGTATCAGCCAAGAAGCTCTGACATTCGACGACATTCTCCTAGTGCCCGGTTATTCCGAGGTGCTTCCTAACGAAGTCAGTCTCAAGACCCGCCTAACCCGTGGCATCGAGCTGAATATTCCTCTGGTTTCCGCTGCCATGGATACCGTCACTGAAGCCCGTTTGGCAATCGCCATGGCTCAGGAAGGCGGCATCGGCATCATCCACAAGAACATGACCATCGAGCAGCAAGCTGCCGAAGTGCGCAAGGTCAAGCGTTACGAAGCCGGTGTGGTCAAGGACCCGATCACCATCGAGGCCGATGCCACCGTTCGTGACCTGTTCGACCTGACCCGCCTGCACAACATCTCCGGCGTTCCGGTACTGCACGATGGCGACCTGGTCGGCATCGTCACTTCCCGTGACGTGCGTTTCGAGAACCGTCTTGAAGTCACCGTCCGCGAAGTGATGACGCCTAAAGAGCGCCTCGTTACTGTCAAGGAAGGCGCTGACAAGAACGACGTTCGTGAGCTGTTGCACAAGCACCGCATCGAACGCGTACTGATCGTCGACGACAAATTTGCCCTCAAGGGCATGATGACCGTCAACGACATCGAAAAAGCCAAGGCTTACCCGCTGGCCAGCAAGGACGACCAAGGTCGCCTGCGCGTTGGCGCTGCGGTCGGCACCGGCAAGGACACCGGCGAGCGCGTCTCGGCCCTGGTAGCAGCCGGCGTTGACGTGGTGGTGGTCGACACTGCCCACGGTCACTCCAAAGGTGTGATCGACCGCGTGCGTTGGGTCAAAGAGAATTTCCCTGAAGTACAAGTGATCGGCGGCAACATTGCCACCGGCGCTGCCGCCAAGGCACTGGTTGCTGCGGGCGCAGACGCGGTCAAGGTCGGTATCGGCCCTGGCTCGATCTGCACCACCCGTATCGTTGCCGGTGTAGGCGTGCCGCAAATCAGCGCCATCGCCAACGTTGCCGCTGCCCTTGAAGGCACCGGCGTACCGTTGATCGCCGACGGCGGCATCCGTTTCTCCGGTGACCTGTCCAAGGCCATCGTGGCCGGTGCTTCCTGCGTGATGATGGGCTCGATGTTCGCCGGTACCGAAGAAGCGCCGGGCGAGATCGAACTGTTCCAGGGTCGTTCGTACAAGGCTTACCGCGGCATGGGTTCCCTGGGCGCCATGTCCCAGGCTCAAGGTTCTTCCGACCGTTACTTCCAGGACTCCTCAGCGGGCGCCGAGAAGCTGGTACCGGAAGGCATTGAAGGGCGTGTTCCGTACAAGGGCACCCTGAGCGCCATCATCCATCAACTGATGGGCGGCCTGCGTTCCTCGATGGGCTACACCGGCAGCGCCGACATCGAAGAAATGCGCACCAAGCCTGAGTTCGTGCGGATCACCGGTGCCGGCATGGCCGAGTCCCACGTCCACGACGTACAGATCACCAAGGAAGCGCCAAACTACCGCGTAGGTTGATGCTTCCAGCAAAACGTTAAGTAACCGGGGCTGTTCTTCAGCCCCGAGTTGTTTCTGAATTACATAGACGAGACTGACTCCATGGCCCTCGACATTCACGCCCACCGCATCCTGATCCTCGATTTCGGTTCCCAGTACACCCAGCTGATCGCCCGCCGCGTGCGTGAAATCGGCGTGTACTGCGAACTGCATCCGTTCGACATGGACGACGAAGCGATTCGCGAATTCGCTCCAAAAGGCGTCATTCTCGCCGGCGGCCCCGAGTCCGTGCACGAAGCCAACAGCCCGCGTTGCCCGCAGGCAGTGTTTGACCTGGGCGTGCCGGTCTTCGGTATCTGCTACGGCATGCAGACCATGGCCGAGCAACTGGGCGGCAAGGTTGAAGGTTCCGAGCTGCGTGAATTCGGTTACGCTCGTGTCGACGTGGTCGGCAAGAGTCGCCTGCTGGACGGTATCGAAGACCACATCGACGCCGACGGCCTGTTCGGCCTCGACGTGTGGATGAGCCACGGTGACAAGGTCACCCGGATGCCGGAAGACTTCCACATCCTGGCCAGCACCCCGAGCTGCCCGATCGCCGGCATGTTCAACGACGAGCGCGGCTACTACGGCGTGCAGTTCCACCCGGAAGTGACCCACACCAAGCAAGGCGGTCGCATCCTGTCGCGCTTCATCCTCGACATCTGCCAGTGCGAAGCGCTGTGGACCCCGTCGAAAATCGCTGAAGACGCCATCGCCAACATCCGTGCCCAGGTCGGCACCGACAACGTCCTGCTGGGCCTGTCCGGCGGTGTTGACTCCTCCGTGGTCGCGGCCCTGCTGCACAAGGCCATCGGCGACCAACTGACCTGCGTGTTCGTCGACAACGGCCTGCTGCGCCTGCACGAAGGCGAGCAAGTGATGGCCATGTTCGCCGAGAACATGGGCGTCAAAGTGATCCGCGCCAACGCTGAAGACCAGTTCCTGAACAACCTGGCCGGCGAGTCCGACCCGGAGAAGAAGCGCAAGATCATCGGCCGCACCTTCATCGACGTATTCGATGCCCAGTCCAACAAACTGGACAACATCAAGTACCTCGCCCAGGGCACCATCTACCCGGACGTGATCGAGTCGGCTGGCGCCAAGAGCGGCAAGGCCCACGTGATCAAGTCCCACCACAACGTGGGTGGCCTGCCTGAGGAAATGAACCTCAAGCTGGTAGAACCGCTGCGCGAACTGTTCAAGGACGAAGTCCGCCGTTTGGGCCTGGAACTCGGCCTGCCGTACGACATGGTCTACCGCCACCCATTCCCGGGCCCGGGCCTGGGCGTGCGGATCCTCGGTGAAGTGAAGAAGGAATACGCCGACCTGCTGCGTCGCGCCGACCACATCTTCATCGAAGAACTGCGCAAGGCCGACTGGTACCACAAGGTCAGCCAGGCGTTCGTGGTGTTCCAGCCAGTCAAGTCGGTTGGCGTGGTCGGCGATGGCCGTCGTTACGCCTGGGTTGTGGCCCTGCGTGCGGTAGAAACCATCGACTTCATGACCGCCCGTTGGGCACACCTGCCGTACGAACTGCTGGAAACCGTCAGCGGTCGTATCATCAATGAGATCGAAGGTATTTCGCGCGTGACTTACGACGTGTCGAGCAAGCCGCCGGCGACGATTGAGTGGGAGTAACAGGGCTCCCGGCACGGACTAGAGTGCGGCGCTAGATTCGGAGTAGCGCAGGAAGGGATTTAGCCAATGCCAGTCAGTTATGCTGACTGGCATTTTTGTTTTTGGGTACAACGCTCTGAAGCCAGACTGTCGCTTGCAATGAGCGGCAAAGGCTGGCGCAGGTATTAGAGAAACTGTGATCGAATTAAATCCGTATCGAACGGTGTTACCCCTTGATCAGGAGCAAACACCGCCTCTGCCTGCTGCGGTGTGGCTACTCGTTCTCCCCGTGCTCGAACATGTAAATCGAACAGGGTCTCCAAGTCCGGCCTTGGTGTATGTACCAAGGCTCGCAGCATCAGCGATACGCCACTGAGGTTGGTCTGGACGTTGTTCCAGCGCGGAGATGACGTCAGCCCCAGATCAGCCCAAATCATGCATCGTTCCTGCAAGTCCATCACGAATGGCAGACAGATTCCTGTGTCGGATGCGATATCGATACGGTCGAATACGGAACGCGGCTCGAATACTTCACCCGACGCCGCGTCGGCGCGGGCCATCCAGCCAGCGAAGCATTCTGGAAGATCGCAGTACGGCTGTTCGGTGAATGAGTTGATAGACGTGACGACATAGCGGATACCCTTCTCGACGAGGACATTGAGGTCAAGGTCGATGAACTCCGAAGCTCCTTCGGGCGCGTCGACGATGTCGCCACTGTGGTAGCCGCCGAAGCCCTTCAAGTTGTAGTACGCGACCGTTTGTTTGAATACGAAGTTGGCGTCGAAAAATGCTGCGGACAAGTCGATATCAGTGCGTTCACGGCCGTTCTTCCACCACAGGAACAGGCGAATGAAACGTGTGTCAGGCATAGGTAACCGACTGCCCCGCACCAGCGTGCGTAGCGATTTCGATGAGGCACGCTGCGCCAACGGCACCTTGTATTCGCGTAATGCTGGGTCGACGAAGCAGCGACCGAGTGGTGGTAGCGACGAAAAACGCGTTACGAGAGCGCCCTCGCAGATTCTGGCCGCACGAGCCAACACGTCGGGGGCAATAGGTTCGCGTCGATCCTTGATGCCATAGATTTTGGCAAATGCACCTTTAGGTGTGAAGGCTCGCAGGGGGAGGGGGCGCGGCGCACGTACCTGGGCCAGCAACTGCAGCAGGACAGGTGAGGACACCTGCGTCGCAACCGTTTCGAAC
Source organism: Pseudomonas sp. Z18(2022) (assembly GCF_036346535.1). Classification (NCBI taxonomy): domain Bacteria; kingdom Pseudomonadati; phylum Pseudomonadota; class Gammaproteobacteria; order Pseudomonadales; family Pseudomonadaceae; genus Pseudomonas; species Pseudomonas sp. Z18(2022). The sequence goes on along the minus strand of NZ_JAOTOA010000006.1, from coordinate 11,756 downwards.
GCGTCGAGAACCGACTCTGGTTCCGTCGAGCGCCTCAGGGTCGCGTCCAGCCGTCGTGCGAGCTCACCAGGACGGCTCTGTAGTATGGGCATAAGCGTGGAGATGTGACGCTGGGCAAGCAATGTTTCGACACGTGATCCGAATGAGTCTGGTGCTTCGTTGCGACGTGCAGCCGTTATGGCGGCTAGTGCTCGTGGGTACTTATCGGCGTAGTCGCCCGGATGCAGTACTTCGGGCAGGCGCTTCCATCGCTCAGCATGTCGCATCACGTCTTCTGCAGCGTTAGGTATTTGGTCGAGATGGCGCAAAAGCAGACGGCGCATTGAGCGCTTCATCGCTTTGAAACGTGTCGAAGCTGTCGTCAGTGACACGTCTCCTCCACTCAGCGCGACCGCGAGTCGTAGTACATCAGTCGCCGTTTCGACGTTTCGTTCCAAGAATTCGTCTACCCGTGCATCACCGGCGACATGCAGGATAAGTGCGCCGCCAACCTGTGCACGGATCTCCCGGAACGGAACGGTCTCTGGTAGCAGACGGAACACATCGCTTTTGTACTTTCGGATAAACCAGACGACATCGGCAGTTTCCTCTTCGGAGAGCGAGGTGCGCGATGAAACCAGCGGCTCAAGCAGTGACTCGAATTCAGAGACGCTTCCCGGTTCGATAACGCGGGACATGAAATTGCCTTCAAGCATCGCAGGTCGATGGTGTTCAGTCGGGGGTAAACGCCAACGCGTGAGGTAGTGTATGACGGCGTTAAGGTACAACTCCGCCTCTGAGGCCGCCAGAACCTGCTCTGGAAAGTCTGGATAAAATGGCCTGTGGTGTACATGAGCGCCATTTTTCCGCCGAAGGACTCCGACAATTTCGCTCAACCAGTGCTTTAGCTCTGTGGCTGACAACATGCCGATTTGCTCAATCAGAGGCTCTGATAGTACGCATCGGAACGCCGCGACTTCCCGGACAGCCGACGCGACCTGAGCGCGAGTGGCTCCGCCAGTGCCCATCGGGACGTGAACTTTGCTACGGCGACGCAGGAACAGCTCCTGATTCATGCTTGATTTTCTCCCTTGGCCGCCGTCGTGGACGAGCTGCAGCATTGTTCTGCAACTGATGTAAAAACGCCTGCAAGAAGCAGGCGCGGTGTGGAGAGCGGAGCCCCTAGGTCATCAGAGGTTAGAAGGAAGGTGTTCCATAGCCACGAAGGCATTCTACGAAAGGTTTTATCTGTTTGTCAGGTAGCTGCGTATCTCAACGGTAACAAGCTGCTTCGCCAGAATAATAGGGGCGGTTAAGCGACCATACGAGTGGCGGTACGATTGGGTAAGTGTGCCTTCAAGGTCGGTGGAGTTCCCACAAGGTCAGTCAGGCGTTTGTGGCGTTCCAGTCGGTAAAATCGGTTGGCGTGCTGGGGGATTGCCGTCGCTACGCGTGGGGCATGGCCCTGCTTGCGGTGGAAACCATTTCCGGGATGCGAATGTTCAAGCGAAAGCTGCACCTGGTCGTTTACCCGAATAAAGGACTATTCAATAGGAATTGCATCGTATACGGTTCATATATTCATATTTATCTATTTTTGCATTATATAGGATGCAATTTGATGGGCGAGTTAGGAATACTGATCAAGAGTCTCCGCAAGGCTGCTGGTCTTTCACAAAGCCAGCTCGCGCAACGGCATGGCATGAGTCGCGCAACCATTTCGGGGATTGAGAACAACACCGTCCCTGAAATCGGTATTCGCAAGGTGGCTGCGATCCTTGAGGGGTTGGGATACGAACTGACCGCCATCCCCATGCGTCGGCGTAAAACCCTCGATGAACTGAAATCAGGAAACGTCCATGACTAGTCAACGTGATCGGCTGTACATCGGCGCAGGTGGCGTACCTGCCGGAACGCTGGGGCGGCGTGAAGAAAATCGGCGTGATTCGGTCTTCTCCTATCACGAGGGAGTCGCCGACGAGAACGCTGTTTCCCTGACCATGCCGGTGCGCCTGGAAAGCTACAACTGGGAGTATGGGATTCACCCGCTGTTCGAGATGCATATCCCCGAGGGGCATCTCAAGGACGAACTGGTGCGACGTTTCAGCAAGTCAGTGCGCGGCTTTGACGACTTCGCCTTGCTGGGCATTGTGGGGCCGCACCAACTGGGTCGCATCAGCGTTGCCCATGAAGCCGCAGATGGGGCGTTGCCTCAGGTCAAGCTTGCCGAGCTGTTGGTTTATGACGGGGCGCAAGATCTATTCAATGACCTTCTGAGCACCTACGCGGCCTACTCGGGGGTATCGGGCGTTCAACCGAAGGTGCTGGTGCGCGACGTTGACGATGGGGCCGCCGACATTGAGCGTCTCACCCATCGGGGCGCCACGCACCTGGTGAAGGCGTTCAACGAGACAGAGTTTCCGCAACTGGCGGCCAATGAGTTCTTCTGCATGCGGGCCGCGTTGCATTGCGGTCTTGAGGTGCCTGAATTCCAGCTCAGCCATCAAGGGAAGCTCCTGGTGGTGAAGCGGTTCGACATCGGTGAAAGCGCCTACCTCGGGTTTGAGGACATGTGCGTTCTATCGGGTTGGGGAACCGCGAAGAAGTACGACGGCAGTTACCAGGGATGCGCAAAGCTGATTCGGTCTTTTGTCACGCCAAGCCGTATAACCAGAACGCTGGAAGACTTCTTCATGATGGTGGCGCTGTCCGCCGGTATCCAGAACGGTGACGGGCACTTGAAGAACTTCGGCCTGCTTTATGAAAACTGTGCCGAGGATGCTGACGTTTGGCTCGCCCCTGCTTACGACCTGGTGACCACCACCGTGTACAACGGCAACGACATCATGGGACTGTTGCTCGGCGGTTCGAAAGCCTGGCCAAAGCGCAAGATGCTGGTTCAGTTCGGGCGTAGTTCCTGTGGTTTGACAGAGGCCCGCTGCAACGATTTGCTCGCCAGGGTGCGTGATGGAATGAGCCTCGCCATGGAAGAGCTTTCCGAGTATCGAAGCACCCATCCAGCGTTCGACACAGTGGGGGAAAAGATGACCGCTGCCTGGGCGGCAGGGTTGGCGAGGAGTATTGCTGTGTAATAAGAAGCCCGGTTTTTTTTGCCGGGCGCTGGGTGACTCGCTAGCGGCTTTCTTCGCTCACCGCCGCGCAATATCCGAAAAGTAAAACTTATCCAGCGTATGCCGCGACTCGGTGTACTCGAACTGCCGCCCATCCTGCAAAAACGTCTGGTTGCTCACCACGATCACATGGCTTTGCCCATCCAGGTCGAGGTGCAGTTGATCATCCTTGCCTCGCGGCAACGCCTCGATGGTGCGCTGGGCATAGCTGATCTGCAGCTGCAGCGTCTGCTCGATAAACGCATAGATCGACTGCTCGGCAATCGAGCGATCAAGCCCCGGAATCAGGTCGGCGACGAAGTGGTTGATGTCGAGGATCACCCGCTTGCCGTCGATGCGCCGCACCCGTTTCACCCGGGTGATCAGGCTGCCGGCTTCGGCCTCGATGTGTTGCAGCAGCGGGCCTTCCAGTGGGAACTGGCTGAACTCCACCACTTCGGTGCTGACGTCGTCCCCCAGTGCGGCATGGGTTTCGCGAAAGCTGACAATCCCGCCCAGCTGGAATTCGATGGGGTTGGGTGAGAGCACGAAGGTGCCCTTGCCATGAATCTTTTGCGCGAAGCCGCGCTCCTGCAATTGCTCGATTGCCCGGCGCACCGTGCCACGGCTGGCCTGGTAGGCGTCCATCAGTTCGGTTTCGGAGGGCAGGCGCGTGCCGCGTTGCAGGCGTTCGGTGGTGATGCTGGCAAGCAGATCGGTATAGATCTGGTTGTATTTGCTCATGGAGGAGGGCTCTGTGCCGCGATTGCATTCAAGGCACGAACCTTAGTGGCAGAGGTAAGGTTTGTCCATTCGACCCTTGGATATTCGTGCCTTCTGTAGGAGCGAGCTTGCTCGCGAAGGTCGTTAACGATGATGCGGAAAACCTGATGCCCGGCAGTGCCCTCACGGTCTTCGCGAGCAAGCTTGCTCCTACAGGGAGCAAACAATTTGCAACTCGTACAGACGAGTTGTTGCTTTAACTCGTACAGACGAGTACTTTTGCCCTCGGCGTGCTGCCAATGACCGCCCCCAATAAAAAAAACCAAGTGGATACCAAGCATGAGCCACGACTATCCGAATATTGCCCGCGAGATTCTCGAGAACCTCGGTGGCAGCGACAACCTTGAGCAAGCTGCCCACTGTGTGACCCGCCTGCGCCTGGCCCTCAAGGACCCGAGCCTGGCCAACAGCGGCGCGTTGAATCAGGTCGATCTGGTCAAGGGCTCGTTCTTCACCGGCGGCCTGTTCCAGATCGTGATCGGCCCCGGCGAAGTGGAAAAGGTCTACGCCGCCCTGCGTGAGCAAACGGGCCTCGCCGCGTCGACCATCGCGGACGTGAAGCAAAAAAGCGCCGACAAAATCAACCCCATGCAGCGCCTGGTGCGGGTGTTCTCCGACGTGTTCATGCCGATCCTGCCGGCGCTGATCATTGCCGGCTTGCTCATGGGGGTGAACAACCTGATGGGTGCCAAGGGCATGTTCATCGAGGGCAAGACCCTGCTCGACGCCTATCCGAACCTGGATGGGTTGTGGAGCCTGATCAACCTGATGGCCAACACCTCGTTCGTGTTCCTGCCGGCATTGGTGGGCTGGTCGGCCGCCAAACGTTTTGGCGGCAGTGAGATCCTCGGCATCGTCCTCGGCCTGATGCTGGTGCACCCCGATTTGCTCAACGCCTGGAACTACGGCAAGGCCGTCGCCGGCCTCGATGGCCAGAGCCTGCCGTACTTCGATATTTTCGGCTGGTTCAAGATCGAGAAGGTCGGCTACCAGGGCCAGATCCTGCCGATCCTGCTGGCGGCCTACGTGATGAGCGTGATTGAAAAATGGCTGCGGGCACGGGTGCCGAATGCCATTCAATTGCTGGTGGTGCCGATCACCACCATCGTCGTCACCGGTGTGCTGGCGCTGGCGATCATCGGCCCGGTGACTCGTCACCTCGGCATCCTGATCACCGAAGGCGTGGTCACCCTGTTTGACCTGGCCCCCATGGTCGGCGGCGCGATTTTCGGCCTGCTGTACGCACCGCTGGTGATCACCGGCATGCACCACATGTTCCTCGCGGTGGACCTGCAACTGATCTCCACCCAGGGCGGCACCTTTATCTGGCCGATGATCGTCATGTCCAACCTGGCCCAGGGCAGTGCGGCGCTCGGAGTGTTCTACATGAGCCGCAATGCGCGGGATAAAAGCATGGCCTCGACTTCGGCGATTTCCGCTTACTTCGGCATCACCGAACCGGCGATGTTCGGGGTCAACCTGCGCTTCAAGTTTCCGTTCTATGCGGCCCTGACCGGCTCGGCCCTGGGCAGCATTTTCCTGTCGCTGAACAAGGTCCAGGCCTCGGCCATCGGTGTCGGTGGCTTGCCCGGGTTCATCTCGATCATCCCGCAGTACATCCCAAGCTTTGTCATCGGCATGGTGATCGCGATTGTCGTGCCGTTTGTTTTGACCTGTGCACTGAGCATGAAGATCGTTCGGCCTGGATACCGGGTCGCCTGATCTATCGCCATCGCAGGCAAGCCAGCTCCCACAGTTGAAATGCGTTCCCCTGTAGGAGCCGGGCTTGCCCGCGATGGGGCCCTCAAGGCCAACACACACCTTATTTGAAGGAACCCACCATGCAAGACTGGCAACACTCGGTGATCTACCAGATCTACCCCAAAAGCTTCCACAGCCACGCGGGTAACGCCACCGGTGACCTGCTGGGCATCGTGGACAAGCTCGACTACCTGAAGTGGCTGGGCGTCGACTGCCTGTGGATCACCCCGTTCCTGCGTTCGCCCCAGCGCGACAACGGCTACGACATCAGCGACTACTACGCCATCGACCCCAGCTACGGGACCATGGCCGATTGCGACCTGCTGATCAGCGAAGCGGCCAAGCGCGGCATCACGCTGATGCTCGACATCGTGGTCAACCACACGTCCATCGAGCACGAGTGGTTCCAGCAGGCCCGCAGCAGCCTCGACAACCCGTACCGCGACTTCTACATCTGGCGCGACCAGCCGAACAACTGGGAATCCAAGTTCGGCGGTTCGGCCTGGGAATACGAGGCGCAAACCGGCCAGTACTTTCTGCACCTGTTCGACCACACCCAGGCTGACCTGAATTGGGACAACCCCAAGGTGCGCGCCGAAGTGTTCAAGCTGATGTGCTTCTGGCGCGACAAGGGCGTGGGCGGTTTCCGCCTGGACGTGATCAACCTGATCTCCAAGCCGGCGGATTTCCCCGAAGACAACACCGACGGTCGGCGCTTCTACACCGACGGCCCGAACGTGCATGAGTACCTGCAGGAAATGCACCGCGAAGTGTTCGAGGGGCATGACCTGATCAACGTCGGCGAGATGTCGTCCACCAGCCTTGAGCACTGCATTCGCTATTCGAATCCGGCGTCGAAAGAGCTGTCGATGACCTTCAACTTTCATCACCTGAAAGTCGATTACCCGAACCTGCAAAAGTGGGTCGCGGCCGACTTCGACTTCCTGCAGCTCAAGCAGATTCTGTCGGACTGGCAACTCGGCATGCAGGCCGGTGGCGGTTGGAATGCATTGTTCTGGTGTAACCACGACCAGCCGCGGGTGGTCTCGCGTTTTGGGGATGACGGCGAGCACCGCGTGGTCTCGGCGAAGATGCTCGCCACCGCGTTGCACTTCCTCCAGGGCACGCCGTTTGTGTACCAGGGCGAAGAGCTGGGCATGACCAATCCGGGCTTCGACACGATCGACCAGTACCGTGACGTCGAGACCCTGAACATCTATCGGCTCAAACGCGAGGCCGGTGAATCCGAGGCGTCGAGCATGGCCGCGATCATGCAGAAGTCCCGCGACAACGGCCGCACGCCGATGCAATGGAATGCCGATAAAAACGCCGGCTTCAGCAGCGGTGAACCGTGGATCGGCATCCCGGCCAACGCGGCGCAGATCAATGTGCAAAGCCAGCTGGATGACCCGCAATCGGTGCTGCATCACTACCGCGCCCTGATCGAATTGCGTCGGCACGAGCCGCTGATCCAGGAAGGTGTTTATCGCCAACTGCTGCCACAGCACACCCAGGTGTGGGCGTACCTGCGGGAAGGGCAGGGCGAGCGGCTGCTGGTGCTGAACAACTTTTACGGCACGCCATGCGACATCGAATTGCCCGATGGCCTGCTGACGGCGGCCAGCGCGCAACGCCTGCTGATCAGCAACTACCACGACTGCCCACAGCGTTCGAGCCAGGTCTCGCTGCGCCCGTATGAATCGTTTGTGCTGCACCTCAAGGACTGAGACCCGGAACTGCCGTAGCAGCTGTCGAGCACCAGCGAGGCTGCGTCAGGCGCGACTCGATGCCTGCGCCTGACGTGATTGAGGCGCTGCAGCCAACGCAGCCTCGCTGGTGCTCGACAGCTGCTACGGGATACGACGAGTTAAACCCTGCGTGGGAGCGCAGGGCGCTTTGAAAAACATAATAAAAATATCGGAGTGCTTCATGAAAACAACAATAAAGCTGGGCCTCGTTGCATCCTGCCTGACCTTGCCGATGGCCGCCCAGGCCTTGGAATTCGCCGGCTATTTGCGCAGCGGCGCGGGCACTTCAACCGGCAGCGGCAAGCAGCAGTGCTTCCAGTTGCCGGGGGCACAATCGAAGTACCGCCTGGGCAACGAATGCGAGCAGTACGCCGAACTCGAATTGCGCCAGGACCTGCTGACCCTCGACGACGGTTCGGTATTCAGCGTCGATGCCATGGCCTCGCTGTACAACAAGTACGACCGAGCGCTGAAGTTCCAGGGCGAAGACAACGGCTCGGCGCGCATGCCGCAGATGTATGCGCAGTGGTCGAACCTGCCCAGCCTCAACGGCGGTTCGCTGTGGGCCGGCCGGCGTTACTACAAACGAAACGACATCCATATCTCCGACTTCTACTACTGGAACCAGAGCGCCACGGGCGGCGGTATCGAGGACGTGAAAATCGGCGATCTGAAATACAGCTACGCGCTTTCCCGCAAGGACAACCTGTACCAGAAGGAATACGCCACCCGTCACGACTTCAACGTGGCCGGCTTCAAGACCAACCCCGGTGGCGAGGTGGAGCTGGGCTTGAGCTACATCGAAAAAGCCGGTGGCCGCGACACCAACAGCGGCTGGGCCATTACCGTCCAGCACGTGCAGAAACCCTTCCTCGGCGGGCGCAACAAGTTCGCGTTGCAGTACGGTGAAGGCCCCGGCACCGGCCTCGGCTACACCGGCGATACGTTCCTCGACAAAAGCAGCAAGAGCTACCGCGCGGTGGAGTTCTTCGACTGGCAAGTGACCCCGCGTTTTGGCGGGCAGATCGAGGCCGTGTACCAGAAAGACATTCGCCCGGGCAGCCAGGATCAGACCTGGATGTCGGTGGGTGTACGCCCGGCCTATGCGATCTCCGAACAGTTCAAACTGGTCACCGAACTCGGTCATGATCAGGTCGAGGCCACCGGTGGCACGCGCAAGCTGAGCAAATTTACCTTCGCCCCGACATGGTCGCCCAAAGGCCCGGATTTCTGGGCGCGGCCGGAGGTGCGCTTGTATTACACCTACGCGACCTGGAACGAAGCGGCCAAGCGTGCGGCCAATGAACTGGCGGCAGGTTCGGCGTTGTCCGACACCGGCAGCTACGGCAGTGCGTTGCATGGTTCCAACTTTGGTGTGCAAGTCGAATATTGGTGGAAATAACACAATCCCTGCAGGAGCCCGGCTTGCCGGCGATGGCGTCCCTGAAATCATCGCACTATCGACCGACCTCATCGCCGGCAAGCCGGTTCCTACAGGTGTTTTTTACAGAACAAAACAGCAGGTGAAGTCATGACCACAACCCATTCCCTGGAATTGCTGGCGCCATTGTCCGGGGTGCTGCTCGCTCTGGACCAGGTGCCTGACCCGGTGTTCTCCAGTCGCCTGATCGGCGATGGCCTGTGCATCGATCCGACCTCGCAGACCCTCTGTGCGCCGCTGGCCGGGGTGATCAGCAATATCCAGGACAGTGGTCATGCGGTGAGCGTCACCGACGACAATGGCGTCCAGGTGCTGCTGCACATCGGCCTGGACACCGTGAATCTTGCGGGCAAGGGCTTCACCCGGTTGGTGGAGGAAGGCCAGCGGGTGGACGCCGGGCAACCGCTGATTGAATTCGATGCCGACTACGTGGCGCTCAACGCCCGCAGTTTGCTGACCCTGATGCTGGTGGTCAGTGGCGAGCCCTTCAAGCTCTTGACCCCGGAGCAGGGCCTGGTGGACGTGGGGCAACCGCTGTTGCGAGTAACGCCTGAGGCGAGCGCGGCAGAGGTCGAGGAAGAGCAGGGCGACGCCCTGTTCTCCAAGCCGCTGACGTTGCCCAATGCCAACGGCCTGCATGCCCGCCCGGCGGCGGTGTTTGCCCAGGCAGCCAAGGGTTTCAACGCGAGCATTTACCTGCACAAGCAAACCCAGAGCGCCAATGCCAAGTCCCTGGTGGCGATCATGGCGTTGCAGACGGAGCAGGGCGATACCTTGCAGGTGAGTGCGGCGGGCGACGATGCCGATGCGGCGATCACGGCCCTGGTTGCCTTGCTGGCAGACGGTTGCGGGGAGACGGTGGCGGCGCAGGTCGAAGGCGTAGAGCCGGTGTTGCCTGAGTCATCGGCGACCTTGCTGCGGGGTGTGTGTGCTTCGCCGGGTTCGGCGTTTGGCCAGGTGGTTCAGGTGGCCGAGCCTGATCTGAATATCACTGAGGCCGGTGCCGGTGAAGCGGTCGAGCGCGCCGCGCTGGAACGTGGCCTGCGCGAAGCGACCGAGGCACTGCAAGCTTTGCAGGCCAAGGCGGTTGGCAGTGCCCAGGCGGAAATTTTCCGCGCTCATCAAGAGCTGCTGGAAGACCCGACGCTGCTGGAACAGGCCCATGAATCACTGGCCCAAGGCAAGAGCGCGGCGTTTGCCTGGAACAGTGCGACAGTCGCCACCGCCACGCTGTTCCAGGGCTTGGGCAACGCCTTGCTCGCCGAGCGTGCGGCGGACCTGGCCGACGTCGGCCAACGGGTGCTGAAGCTGATCCTTGGGATCAAGGACAGCGCCTGGGACTTGCCGGAGCAGGCGATCCTGATTGCCGAACAACTCACGCCTTCGCAAACCGCCAGCCTCGATACACGCAAGGTATTGGGCTTCGTCACCGTGGGCGGCGGGGCTACCAGCCACGTTGCGATCCTCGCCCGTGCCCTGGGCCTGCCGGCGATCTGCGGCGTGCCGGTGCAGGTGCTGGAATTGGTGAACGGCAAACAAGTGCTGCTGGATGCCGACAAGGGCGAGCTGCACCTGGAGCCGAACCTGGACGAGATCGAGCAACTGCAAGCCACCCGCCAACAGCAAGTGCTGCGCCGCCAGCGCGAAGTGGAGCAGGCGTCATTGCCCGCCACTACCCGCGACGGTCATCACGTCGAGGTGACGGCTAACGTCGCGTCCCTGCAAGAGGTGGAGCAAGCGTTGTCACTGGGCGGCGAAGGCGTCGGTTTGCTGCGCTCCGAATTCCTCTACCTGGATCGCAACCGCGCACCGAGCCCTGAAGAACAGGCGGGCACCTACAGCGCGATTGCCCGTGCGTTGGGCCCCGAGCGCAATCTCGTGGTGCGCACCCTGGACGTCGGCGGCGACAAGCCGTTGGCCTATGTGCCGATGGACCCGGAGACCAATCCGTTCCTTGGCCTGCGTGGAATTCGCCTGTGCCTGGAACGTCCGGAACTGCTGCGTGAACAATTCCGCGCGATTCTCGCCAGTGCCGGTTTCGCCCGTCTGCATATCATGTTGCCGATGGTCAGCCTGCTCTCCGAGCTGCGCCTCGCGCGGCAGATTCTTGAAGAGGAAGCGCTGGCCCTGGGGCTGACGGAACTGCCGAAACTGGGAATCATGATCGAAGTCCCGTCGGCGGCGCTGATGGCGGATGTGTTTGCGCCGGAGGTGGATTTTTTCTCCATCGGCACCAACGACCTGACCCAATACACCCTGGCCATGGACCGTGATCACCCGCGCCTCGCCAGCCAGGCCGACAGCTTCCACCCGGCGGTACTGCGCCTGATCGCCACCACCGTCAAGGCGGCCCATGCCCATGGCAAGTGGGTGGGTGTGTGCGGCGCGTTGGCGTCTGAAGCGCTGGCGGTGCCGGTGCTGATCGGGTTGGGGGTGGATGAGTTGTCGGTCAGCGTGCCGTTGATCCCGACTATCAAGGCCACCGTGCGCGAGCTGGACCTGGCGGACTGCCAATCCATCGCCCGCCAGGTGCTGGGCCTGGAAGAAGCGTCGCAGGTGCGCGAGGCGTTGCGCCTGTATCACGCGGCTACCGTTGAAACCTCATTGGTTGTGGAGAACTGACATGTTCGAAAAATTTCAGCGGGCGTTCTGGAAGGCCCTGACGCCGGATTTGATTCTTGAGACGCCGCAGGCGGCTCCGGTGAGCGAATCACTATTGGCACCGGCGGTGTTGGATGCGCTGGGCGGCGCGCAAAACCTCAAGTCGCAGCAGCGGGTGGCACTGACTCGGGTGCGGGTGCAGTTGAAGGATGCGGGGCGGCTGGATGCGCAGGCGTTGAAGGCGGCGGGTGTGCCGGGGGTGATGGTGTTGGCGGGCGGGGTGGTGCACCTGATCACCGCTCTGAACACAGCTCTATAAATCAATGAAGATCA